>NZ_CP120678.1:1291334-1638251 GCF_030273445.1 Selenobaculum gibii | reverse complement strand
TCATGGACAATGTGTTGCAGAATTTTTATATTTAATGGGCTTAAAACCCGTTTGGCAAAGCGGCAGCAAGCGGGTTATTGACTTAGAAATTATTCCGCTAGAAAAGCTGAAAAGACCACGAATAGACGTAACTGGACGGATTAGCGGGCTGTTTCGTGATAGCATGTTAGCTTCGATTGATTGGCTAAATAAAGCAGTAGATATGGTGTCTCAGCTTGATGAAAGTATTGAGCAAAATTATGTTCGCAAACATATTTTAGCGGAAGTTGATGACTTACTACAGGAAGGTACTGCGAAAGAACAGGCTTGGCGACAAGCTTCATATCGAATTTTTGGCGATCCACCGGGAGCGCATGGTGCAGGTGTTGGTGCGGTATTAGAAGCGAAAAATTGGGATAATATTGATGACTTAGCCGATGTGTACGTTCGTTGGGGCGCACATGCCTATGGCGACGGTTCAGCTGGTTCGTATTTACCAAAGCTATTTAAAAAGCGTTTAGAAAAGATGGAGATTACCTTGCAGAATGTAGATCATCGCGAGTCCTCTATGTTAGCGGGGGATGATTATAATAATTATCGTGGTGGTATGGTAGCCGCTGTCCGCAGTATAAGCGGTAAAATGCCACGGAATTATGTAAGCGATAGCTCAGATCGAAAAAAAATTCAGTTGCGAAGTTTAGCAGAAGAGTTAAAACGGTGGTTTAGAGGCGAAGCCATGAATCCTAAATATATTGAAGGGATGAAAAAACATGGTTATAAAGGTGCCGGTGATTTAGCGACTTACGTTGCTGTCAGTTATCAATGGGATGCGACAAGCAATGTCATGGAAGATTGGATGTATGAAAAATACGCAGAAAAATATGCATTTAATGAAGAGATGCAAAAATGGATGCAGGAAGTGAATCCATGGGCATTGCACAGAATTGCTGAGGTGCTATTAGAAGCCAATCAGCGTGGGCTATGGAATGCGAAACCAGAAACAAAAGCTGAATTGGAAAAATTATTTTTATCCTTAGAAGGAGATTTGGAAGAAATAAATGATGAAAAATAAATGGAAGCAAAAATATCAAATTGGGTTGATTTTATGCAGCATTTTTATATTCCTCTTATGCTGCGGGTGTGGGAAAAACGGAGAAAGTCAACTTTCTCAAGATGCTTATGAGGTCATGGATAGCCAAGGAACCGTGGTAAAGATTCCGCATAAGCCAAATAAAATTTTAACCTTGTCTATGCATACGGACATTATTGCATTAGGCATGGTGACTACAGATAAAATGGTTGGGGTTAATGCTTTATTAGATGATCCTTATAGCTCTAATATTGTTGAAAAGGCGAAGAAGATTCCCGTAAAAATCAAAGACCCTTCGCCGGAGCAGGTTTTTGCATTAAAACCAGATTTAATTATTGCCAGTGGCTGGACACCCGCTGATACTGTATCTTCTTTAAGGGAATTAGGATTTCCGGTCATTGTTACTCCAGAGGTGGCTACCTTAGCTGATACACAAGCTACGATTAAATTAATTGCGCAAGCACTAAAAGAAGAAGAAAAAGGTGACTTAATCTTAGCAAAAATGAAGGAGGAACTTGCAGATATTCAAGCAAAGGTTGAGCAAATACCTGAAAATCAGCGAAAAAAAATTGTCTTGATTTCTTTGATGACGACTTATGGCGGAAGTGGCTGTACCTTTGATGCGATGTGTAATTATGCAGGCGTTATCAATGGCGTAGCGGCAGCCGGAATAAAAAATGGACAAGTATTAACGAAAGAAATGATTGTAGGAATTAATCCGGATATTTTCTTAATGCCTTCCTATCAAGATCATGGAACTTACGATGTCGGCGAATTTAATCAGGAATATTTAAATGATCCATCACTTCAAACGGTTACTGCAATTAAAAATAATGGCTTGCGTTACCCTAGAGAAGGGTATATTTATAACGCTTCGCAAGATTTTGTCTATGGAGTAAAGGAGATTGCTTATGCCGTTTATGGGGATGCGTTTGCACAACCTGCGAATCAGCATATTTCATTTTCAGGTGAATGATAAGAATTTGTAAAGAAAAAGGATTTTTATGGGGATGAAAATTGCATTATTACATTTAAATTTAAGTGGCGGACCACAAGAAAAAAACCTAGAGGTTTTATGTAAATCAATAAAAATGGCAGCAAACTCTGGTGCAAAATGGATTCTTACGCCAGAGATGGCATTGCAAGGATATTTTTTTACGCAACTGGGTCGAGAATATGTTTGGGAGAAAGAGATTACGAATATCATTCAACCTGTTTTAGATTTGGCAAAGGAATTACAGGTTACAGTTTTTCTCGGGTGTGGTGAACTCGATCATGACGATGGGAAAAAGTATAACAGTTGTTTGATTATTGATACAAAAGGAGAAATTATCGACAAGCATCGGAAACTTAAAATTGTAGGGTCGGCAACGGAAGGTTGGTCAACTGCTGGTAAAAGATTGACTTGTTTGCGTTATGAGGGAGTATCTATAGGAGTGTTGGTTTGTGCCGATGCATGGTATGGAGAAAATGGAGCGCAGCTTGGTGAAATGGGAGCAGAATTAATTCTTGTTATTGCTGCTTGGCCACCAGGCTGTGGCGGCCCTCCGGAGAAAGCTTGGGAACGCTGCTCTAAAATGAGTGGTGGACGCCCTGTGATTGTTTGCAACCAAACGGGAAATACACGCGGAATGAATTGTTTTATTGCGAAAAGTGCGGCAATTATCGATGGAGAGCTGAAGTTTTCCTATCAGGGGGAAGCTGCAATATTAATGATGGACTTTAATAAAAAGGAAAAAGTATTTACTAGTACGCAATTTAATATCATTTCATTTACATAAGAGCTTGGATAAGTGTTTTTTGGAGGGATTTTGATGAAGAAAATAATTTTTGTAACGAACAAAGAACGTCAAGGGAGTATGATGCAACAGGCATTGAATCTATTAGTCGCAGAAAAAAGACTAGCCAGCGTACATGAAGTCTATCGCGTGAATCATGATACCATTTGGAGTACGTATACACAGGTAGAATTTATGGAGGCGGATTTCGTTATTTTCTCATGGATGGGAATGAGTGATGACCATCCTTTCTTCCAGAAAGCACTTAAACTTTTAAAACAACAAAAAATAAAGTATTGCCTTTTAGCGAATACACAAGAGGCAAAAAACGCAGATGCATTTTGTTTAGAAATTCAAGCTGAAATTGAACGGTACTTGAATTTTGGCGGGATTGCAAACTATACGAATTTATGGCTTTATGTTGTTGAAAAAATTTTTCAAGAGAAGACCTCGTACCAGATACCAAAAAAACTGCATTGGAATGGAATTTTTCATCCAGCACATGTTGAGCCGATTTTAGATATTGAGTCCTATTGGAATAACTATTGTGCAACAGACAAGATGACCATCGGAATATTGTTTTCTAGGGAAGAATGGATATGGCAGGATCTTGATTATCAAACATCATTAATAGAGGAAATAAAAGCACAGGGCATGAATGCGATAGCGGTTTTCTGCTTATGGGCAGGAAACAAAGCGGAGGATGTTTCGGGAATTGATGACACGGTAAAACAATTTTTTTATCGTCAGGGCAAAGTCATTGTCGATACGGTAATTACTACCTTTAAATTTTCGTTGACCGTTGGTAAAAGAATCGAAAAAGATTTTTTGCAGAGCTTGAACGTACCTATTTTGCAAGCGTACACTTTGCGTAAGGAGTATGAAGAGTGGCGAAAGAGTACAGATGGAATGGATCCGGTAGAGATTTCTAGTGTTCTTGCGCTAAGTGAATTTGATGGTGTCATTCATTCGTTGCCAGTTGCCAATAAAAAAATTGCGGAAGATGGAACGATTTCATATGTGCCAAATCATGAGAGATTGCGACGCGTGGTACAGAAAGCAAAAAAATGGGCAAACTTGCGTCATAAATCAAATGTAGAGAAAAAAGTTGCGATAGTTTTTCATAATGTGCCGGCAAATAATTCAAATGTTGGAAGTGCTGCTGGACTAGATTCGCCGGCAAGTATTAGGAATTTATTAAAGAGAATGCAGGAAGAAGGATACTTTGTTGACCACGTTCCGCCAGATGGTCAAATCTTTATCGAAGAATTGCTAGCTGGCGTAACGAATGATCGGCGGTTTTTAACGGATAAACAGATAGAAAATACACCCGCTAGAGTAACTAAACAGGAGTATTTGAATTTCTTTTCAACGCTTCCGAAAAAGACTCAAATGGAGCTAACTACGCATTGGGGAGATGCGCCTGGTGATGTGTTTTGTTACGATGATGAACTGCTTATCCCGGGGATTTTAAATGGGAACATTTTTATTAGTGTGCAGTCGCCGCGGGGATTTGGTGAAGACCCGGGGAAAATACTACATTCGCCTGATGCACCGCCGCCACATCATTATTTGGCGTATTATCATTGGATTCGCGATGTATGGCAAGCGGATGCAGTGATGCATATTGGTACGCATGGTTCACTAGAATGGCTACCAGGGAAAAGTGCGGCATTATCAGATACTTGTTATCCGGATTTAGCACTTGGTGATTTGCCGAATCTTTATCCGTATTTGATTACGATTGTCGGTGAGGGAACACAGGCAAAAAGACGCGGATCAGCTTGTTTGATTGGGCATTTACCAGCACCGATGAGCCATGCGGGCGCTTATGAAGAAATGGCCGAGTTGGAAAAATATTTAGAAGAGTACATACATTTTAAAGTTTATCAGCCGGCAAATCTTGAGACGGTAAAAGCAAAGATTAATGAAAAAGTTTTAGCGTTAAATCTAAGCGAGGATATGAAAACGAAGCCAACAGAAAACTTTGATGACTATGTACAAGAGTTGCATTGCTACATTACGGATATTAAAAATTTGCAAATTCGGACGGGGTTACATATTTTAGGAAATGCGCCAACAAATCAACTTCTACAAGATTATCTGCTGGCATTAACGAACTCTGAACACGATGACTTGCCTTCACTTCCTAAAGCGATCACAAAAGCGTTCCAGCTGGATTATTACTTATTATTAGAAAAAAGTGGACAGATTTCTGCGGATGGAATAACGAGTAATGGCATCGTTTTAGATAAAATTCGTACCTATTGTCAGGAAGTCATCAGCGTGTTAGCTGATACGTCTTATGATATGGATCGGTTAGGGCAGTTACAGTATTTGGACTGGTATAAAGGATTGGCGGAAGAATCAAAGAGCGAGATTCAGCGTGTTGCTGCATTTATTTGTAAGGAATTAGTCGGTAATTTAGAAAAGACAACGCAAGAAATTGAAAACTGTTTGTCTGGATTATCTGGGAAATATGTTGAACCTGGCCCGGCTGGAGCACCGACGAGCGGAGCAATCGAAGTTTTGCCAACCGGAAGAAATTTTTATGGGGTTGATCCAAGTAAATTACCTTCGCCAATTGGTTGGACTTTAGGCAAGTCTTTAGCGGATAGTGTTATTTCGCGTTATTTGGCAGAAGAAGGGTGCTACCCTGAAAACATTGGGATGATTCTTTGGTGTGGGGCAAATTTAAGAAGTCGTGGACAATGCGTGGCGGAGTTTTTATATTTATTAGGGGTTAAACCCGTGTGGAAAAAAGGCAGTATGCGTGTCGTAGGCTTGGAAGTTATTCCTTTAGAAGAATTAAAGCGTCCGCGTATCGATGTAACGTCAAGAATCAGCGGTTTGTTTAGAGACGGAATGCCAGCGGCAATGAAATGGTTAGATGAAGCAGTGCGTATCGTCGGTGAACTTGATGAAGATATTGAAGCAAATTATGTTCGCAAGCATATGCTTAGCGATGCTGAGGAAATGAAAAAAGAAGGCGTTGCGCCAAAAGATGCTTGGCAACAGGTCGGCTGTAGACTTTTTGGCTGTAAACCCGGTGCATATGGTGCTGGGGTTGGTAATGCATTAGAAGCGAAAAATTGGGAAACTGTAGACGATTTAGCGCAAATTTATTTGCAATGGGGCGCACATGCTTATGGCGGACAGCAAAATGGAACGTATAGGCCAAACTTGTTCACAAAGCGATTATCGGTCATGGATATTACGATTAAAAATGAAGATAACCGCGAGGCAACGATGCTGGATTCAGATGATTTTAATGCATTTCATGGCGGATTAATTGCAGCTGTTCGCAGTTTTAAAGGGTCTGCGCCGCGCTCATATTGTGGAGACAGCTCAGATCGGCAAAAAGTTGTTGTGCGCAGTTTAGGAGAAGAGTTTAAACGGATTTTTCGCGGGGAAGTGATCAATCCGAAACATATTGAAGGAATGAAAAAACATGGCTATAAAGGTGCGGCAGATTTAGCTGGGGCGATTGCTCGTTGCTATGATTGGGATGCGACTAGCTGTGTAATGGAAAATTGGATGTATGAAAAAATTGCTGCAAAATATGCGTTAAATAAAGAGATGCAGGACTGGATGAGAAAGGTGAATCCGTGGGCTTTGCAGAGGATTGCGGAAAAACTTTTAGAGGCACAGCAACGTCAAATGTGGCAGGCGAAATCGGAGACTTTAGAGGAATTAAAATCACTTTACTTATCAATTGAAGGTGAACTGGAAGAGCGAAGTGAGGATTAATTTGCGGGAGGCATAGCAATGAAATTGGCAATTTTGCTGGAAAGTCATCAAATGATGTCTTTTTTGGAAGCAAAGCAAGAAATGAAAGAAGTGGAAATCAATTTAGCAATCATCGATCGACTATCAGATCCTGTATTTAGAAAAGAATATCTTACTTATTTGGCTGAACAAGCAGATTTAATTTTTTTGATTCCATCTACGCACGGCGTTTGGGAAGAAGTTTCAATGCAGTTAAAAATAATCGGACAGAATAAGCCAATGTTGTCGACATCACATCGCCCGGAATTTTCTATTTTTACTACAGTGAATGAAAAATTCCCAACGATAGTACAAGCTTACTTAACGATTGGCGGCAAAGAAAACGTAAAAAATGCATTGTATTTTTTATTAAAGGAAATATTGGGAGCTAAAGTGCAAGTAAATGCACCGCAAGCAGTTGCTTGGCAAGGCATTTATGTTCCGCAAAAAGCGATTGTGCTAGAAAATTTAGAAGAATATTTAACGAATCCTGTTCTTTATCAGGAAGAAAGAAAAACGATTGGAATTTTATTTAGCCGAAGTATGTGGCTAAATCATGATACTGGGATTGTAGATGCATTAATAAAAGAAATTCACGCGAATGGCTATAATGCTTTGCCGGTGTTTAGCGTTGATCGTCATGATCCTAAAAATGGGCGGCAAGATAATATTGCCATCATTGAAAATTACTTTATGAAAAATAAGCGCCCGGTGATTGATGTATGCATTGATTTACAAGTATTGTTTCTGATTTCTCGTAATCGCAAAGAAAAAATTGAAGAACATCCCGGCTATACGCTGTTACAAGAGCTGAATGTACCGATTTTTAAAGGTGTGATTATGAATAGCCAGACAGAAGGGGAATGGCGAAAAAATCCGTTTGGAATACCAACGACATCTATTGTGACTTCGATTACCATGCCAGAATGTAGCGGTGTAATTGAGCCCATCGTCATTGGCGCTTTAAAAGAGACTACACAGGCGGATGGGGATGAAATTCCATCACATGTGCCTATACTGGAACGCATTCAGTTTTTGTGTCGGAGAATTAAAAAGTGGATGGTGCTTCGCGGAAAAAATAATGGAGAAAAGAAAATCGTTTTTATCTTACATAATAGTGTTTGTCATGGTGTGGAACTCACTGTCGGAGCGGCAACCGGATTAAATGCATTGGAAAGTTTAGTCCGGTTGATGAAAAAAATGAAATTGGCTGGGTATCAGGTAGGCTCCATTCCTGATTCAGGAGAAAAATTGATTGAACTGATTATGGACCGTAAAGCAATCTCAGATTTTCGCTGGACGCCGGTAGAAGAGATTGTGAAAAAGGGTGGCGTATGGAAAAGTATCAGCGTTGATGAGTATCTTAGTTGGTTTAATCATTTCCCGAAATCAGTCCAGAAAGAGATGACGGAAACATGGGGAAATCCTCCGGGTGAAGAGCAGGAGGAAGTTCCGCCAGCGATGGTATATGATCAGAAGATTTTAGTTACAGGTGTTCAATTTGGCAATGTTTTAGTGTGTGTACAGCCAAAGCGTGGCTGTGCGGGGGCGAGATGTGATGGAAAGGTCTGCAAGATTTTACATAATCCACTTTGTCCACCAACGCATCAATATGTAGCAACGTATCGTTGTTTTGAAGAAATGTGGGGAGCTGACGCAGTTGTTCATGTAGGAACGCATGGAAGCTTGGAGTTCTTACCGGGAAAATCAATTGGTTTAACAGAAAGTTGTTATCCTGAACTTACTTTGGGAACGATGCCCAATTTTTATCTTTATAATACAGACAACCCTGCGGAGGGGGCAATTGCAAAGCGCAAAAGTTATGCAACGTTAATTGGACATATGCAAGTGATGATGCAAAATGTTGCGCCCTATGGTGCGATGGAAAAATTAGCGGTGTTACTTAATGCGTATGCACGATTAAATCATGAGCAAAAATGCCGAGCTGATACGCTCAGACAAAAGATTCTTTCCCTTGCAATTGCTGAAAAATATCTGGCAGAAGAGAAAAATGAAAAAGATGAAGAGCAGACAATCTGCCACTTGCATCAAAAAATAGTGCGATTAAAACATCGCATGTGTCCAAAAGGAATGCATACCTTAGGCAAGATGCCGGAAGGCAAAGAAAAAATGGAGTACATACGAATGGTATTGGCTTACGATGGCGGGGCAGAAGGTAATCTAAGTAGGCTTATTGCTGAAATTATAGGCTTAGATTACGATGAATTGTTAGAAAAACCATACAGTTATAGTCAAGCTTTTGCTAAGACCTATGACGAACTGCTCGACGCAATTGCAGAATATGAAAAAGAATTTATTGCTATGTTCATCATAGGCAATGAACATAGCGAATTAGTGGCGCGGTTTATTCTTGGGGAGCAAATAAAATCTTATGAAAAAATTTCAAAATTAGATTGCTGGCAACAGCGAATTAAAAAAATGTCTTTGGACATAGATGCATCTGATGAAATTCAGGGCATTTTGCAGGGATTAACGGGTGGGTATTTACCAACGGGGCCAGCAGGCCTTATTATTCGTGGGCGCAGTAATGTTTTACCGACGGGAAGAAATTTCTATAGTGTAGATCCTACGGGGATTCCAACGAAGGCAGCCTGGAAAATAGGTCAAAACTTAGCCGAAGAATTAATTCTGCGTTATCAAAAAGAATCCGGAAGATATCCGGAAAATTGTGCGATTGTTTTATGGGCTTCGGATTGCATGTGGTCAGATGGGGAAGTCGTTGCGCAAATTCTCGCATTGCTTGGCGTTGTGCCAAAGTGGAATGAAAGTGGGAAAATTCAAGGCTTTACGGTGCAAGCAATTGATGAGCTAAAACGTCCGCGCATTGATGTTACGCTTAGAATCAGTGGGGTATTACGGGATGCTTATCCCAATATTCCCGAATATCTCAATGAAGTGATTCAGACTGTTGCACGACTACCGGAACCTATACATGAAAATTTTGTAAGAAAGCATACCTTAGAAAATTTAGCAGAAGATACGCCAGAGAGTTGGGAAATTGCAGCGACGAGAATTTTTGGCGGGCAGGAAAATACCTATGGAACGGGGATTAACCTTGCAATTTTAGCTTCAGCTTGGCAAAATGAGCAAGATTTAGCAGATGTTTTTTTAACATGGAGCGCTCATCTCTATGGAAGCAATGGTAGTGCAAAAACTTCCTTACAACAATTAAAAAACCAGCTGGCAACCGTTGACCTTATCTATAATAAATCGTCGAATGATGCACATGATTTATTAGGTTCGGCTTCACATTTTAGCTATATGGGCGGTCTTGCAACGACAGCAAAGCTCTTGCAAAAAAATCGTGAAATCAAAATGTATTATGGCGATACGCGCAATGAGCGAAAAGTAAGAATTGCTAGTTTAGATGAAGAAATCGCCGAAACAGTGCAGACGAGGTTATTCAATCCTCAATGGATGGAAGGCATGAAAGAGAATGGTTATAAGGGTGCTGGGGAAATCGCGAAACGCATTGCCAATGTTTATGGATGGGATGCAACAAGTGGAGCAGTAGGGGATTGGATATTTGATGCGATTGCCCAAACTTACATTATGGATAAAGATATGCAGGCGTGGTTTAAAGAGCATAATCCATGGGCAATGGAAGATATCAATCGTCGTATGCTTGAAGCTGTGCAGAGAAATTTATGGAAGCCTGAAAACGAGGTTTTAGAAGCGTTGAAAAAATCACATTTAGAAGTAGAAGGCTGGATGGAAGAGTCCGTTGGTGAAATTGATGGGGATTTTCAAGGCAGTGCAGTGAATCTTTATACACCAGAGGATGTTCCGGCGTGGAAAGCTAGGTTATTAAAGTAGATGCAGACAAAGTGGATTTGTGACGAAATAATAATATTTCTAGTTAGGTAAGAAAGGCGGAGAATGAAAATAAAAGGGAAAAACATAATTTTATGTATAGCTGTCGTTTTAGCTTTGCTCTTTTCTCAGGGGAGTAGCTTTGCGGCAAATCAAGCAACCAACTTACAAGTGGACCTTCCATATTCTCTGGGCATCGCAAAACAGACGGTTATGCCGGAAGAAATATTTATGATGAGGACGACGGTATTTCATCCACAAATGAATCGGGAACGCGTGACTGTTCAGATTGAGGTTCCGCAAGGAATTGAGTTTGTAGATGCCAATGAAATATGGACGCACGAAGAAAGGCATCAGGAGCAAATTTATCAAAAGGAAGTGGAGTTTTCTGAAGGGTATGGAAACTGGTTTGATTTTTTGCGATTTCAAGCGCAGGCAGAGGGCGAGTATTCTTTTACGATAAAAGTTATTTCTGAAGAAAAAACTTTCGAGGTAAAGAAAGTTTTAACGGTAAGAAATAATTTAGCCATCACAGCGGGGGACTTGAAAATCAGTAGAATTATTGTACCCTTTGACGAAGAGGGAAAATATGATGACCGTATGGATCAAGCAACTCTATTGCTTCGTGATACTACCTTAGATTATTATAAAAATTTATTTACTGGAAAAGGTGCAACAAATACGGCAGCAGAACGCGTACATCCAGTGACGAATATGCTAATTTCCTTTGATAATCCAGCCCAGCAGCAGAAATTGCTGCTCTTAAGGGCTCATTTACTTGATAAGAAAACAGGTGAGCGGATTCCTGGGTTAATCAGCCCCCAAAGTACTGCCGATGAAGATAATATGGAACTTAATGAAGAATACGATAAAATTCATGGATTATCGGCGTTTGTTGCATTAGATGGGGAAAAAGAACAAAAATTGAGAATGCCTGTTTATGTAGACGAAGACGAGATTAAAAGTGGCGAAGTGATATTAAAAGTAGAAGGATATGACGGGGAGAATAAAATTGTTGAATACGCAATGCCAATTCAAATTATTCATCGGGATGAAACAGCTGCGTGGATTACGTCAGTTATGTTTATTTTCGTTCTTCTTCTTTTGCCATTTATCATATCAAAAAAACGATTAAAGCAAATGAAGAGCCGTTGGTTAATTACAGCTGCTTTATTCGGTGCTACTGCTTTTGCGGTAGTCAGCTTGCCGACGACGTTTATTAGTGACTTTTTTCATATTATTTTAGGCCCATTTAGTTTCTTGATTACTGGAATGTTTAGCGGAATTTTAATGTATATGCTACTTTGTAGTTTAGTAATATTGATTCCTTATATGGGGATTGTTTCCTTGATGCTGTTTGTAAAGATGTTAATTAATATGATTATTTTTGGTCATATTTCACCGATTTCGATATTGCTTGTTGGTGTACAGGCAGTATTATTAGAAGGCTTTCTCTATGGAATGGGAATTACAAAAAAAACGACGGGCGAAAGAGCAAATCCTTCCGCTGAAAAGCGGATTGTGTGTTCACTCTTTTTGGCTTGCGGAATAGCCGATGCAATCTCAACTTATGTGAATTTGCAAGCCATGGCGTTCTTATATAGATTGTATTACGCTCAATGGTACATTTTCTTGTGCACGTTTATTAGTGGTTTCTTCTATTCTGGAATTGGAGCAGTTTGTGGATTTTACTTAGGAAAAGAGTTAAAAAAGGTAGGTGGTGATTGATGCAAGGAATTGTTGAGGTAAAAAATGTTTCCTTTACCTATGGAAATAAAATAGTGCCTACAGTATGCAAGCTTAATTTTTCAATTCATAAGGGCGACTTTATCTTAATTACAGGGCAATCAGGTTGTGGGAAAAGTACAATTTTAAAAATGCTCAATGGTCTAATTCCCCATGAAAGTGGTGGTAGCTTTAGCGGTGATATCTATATTGATGGGAAAAATACCCGTGATTTTTCTATTGCCGATTTGAGCTCGATGATTGGGTTAGTTTTTCAGAGTCCAGAGGATCAAATTTTCTCGGCGACGATTTTTGATGAAGTTGCATTTGTTTTAGAAAATATGGGGTTAGAAACGGAGCAAATTAAGCTGCGTGTGCAAGAGGTATTGCGGGAGGTTGGTCTATCAGGCAAGGAAAAGGATAGCATTCATGCATTATCTGGCGGACAGAAACAACGTCTGGCTGTGGCATCAGTTTTAGCGGCAAAACCAAGAGTTTTAGCACTAGATGAACCGATTAGTCAGCTTGATCCGGTGAATGCAGAAAACTTATTACAGGTACTTACAAAATTAAATAAAGAACATGGAATCACGATTATCTTAATTGAACATAGGCTGCATGAAGTGATTCGAGTTTGCAATCGCATGTTGATTATGGAAACTGGGAAAATTGTTTGGGATGGTTCGATGAAGGAAGCACTAGAAAATCCGCAAATATTTAGCGGACACGGGCTAAGATTACCACAAACAATAGATCTGTGTTCTCAGTTAGGAATTGCAATACATAAAGATTATATTGCAGATGCAGTAAAGGGAATTTTGAAAAAATATCCTGAAATAAATACGCGTAAAAAAGAAATGAACATAACGGATTCTTTAAAGAAAAAAGTATTAATCACAGTAGAAAATCTTGGATTTGGCTATGAAAATCAGCCGAAGACAATTTTGAATGATTTTAATTTAACGGTATATCGCGGTGAGATTATTGCACTGATGGGAACCAATGGGGCGGGGAAATCTACTTTGCTTCAGTTGATTGCGGGAATTTTTACACCGCAAGCAGGTAGAATTTCCATTGATGAAGTAAAAGGCTCGCCGATTGGCACAGTGGGAATGGTTATGCAAAATCCAGATTTAATGTTATTTAATCCAACGGTTAAGCAGGAAATTTTTTATGCAGCAGAGCAGTTTGGTAAAAATGATGAAGTAAATCAAAACTATTGTGAAAGTTTGTGCAGTGCCTTGGCTTTAAATGAAGTTGTGGAAGAATTCCCCTTAGCACTTAGTCGTGGACAAAGACTTAGAGTAGCGATTGCCAGTATCCTAGGATTTAAGCCTGCAATTGTTCTCCTTGATGAGCCAACAACTGGGCAGGACATTTCTCGGATTGAAGATATTTTAGAATCAATTCATCATTATGCGAATGAAGGGGGAACTGTAATTTTTTGCACGCATGATACAGAAATTGCCGCGCGTTTTGCCGAAAGAATTGTTGTAATGACAGAAGGAAAGATTGTTGCGGATGGAAAACCGGAAGATGTTTTTAGCAATGCAGATATTTTGGCTGCAAGTGGGCTGAAACAGCCGCCAATTATTGCAATGAGCCAGCAGCTTGGAATTGGGAAGATAACCTCTGTAGAGGAGGTGGTTTTACATGTTCAACAAACAAGTCTTAGAAGTTACAGCAAAAAACACGCCGTTTCATAGACTGGATGCACGCACAAAATTGTTATTTGCAGCAGCCGTTAGTATGGGTGTTTTACTTATTGACAGTCCGCTGACTTTGTATTTTATCTTTCTCTTTGTATTATTCATGCACTTTATCGCAAAATCATCATTTTCAAAATGGCTGGTATTAATGCTGATTATTTTGATTGGTGTATGGGGCTCTGTTGTAAGTCAGGCAATGTTTTATAATCAATTGCCGCGCACACCGATTCTTTGCTTATTAGCAATGGATGAAAGCCGTTTGATGATGAGTGATGGAGTCTATTTATATCGAGAGGGAATTCAATATGGAGCGTTGCAAGCCTTGCGGGCGGCGACAATGGTAAGTGCAGGGATGTTACTTTGTTGGACAACAGATCAAAGGGATTTATTAAAAGGCTTTATCTACTGGAAAATGCCTTATGAATTAGCGTTTATGAGCATTACAAGCTTAAGATTTTTGCCAGATATCGTAACGGAAACAATGACTGTCATGACAGCACAGAAATTAAGAGGGGCGAAACCATTTCGGTCTTTAAAAATCAATCGTTTAATTCATACGTTATATCAGATTTTATATCCGATTTTAGCGCGAACGATTAAACGGGCGGGAACGTTAGCTCTTTCCGTAGAGTCAAGAGGTTTTGGCAGAAGCTTGCGTGTACAAACATTAAAACTTTGGGCTGGTAAAGAAAAAATTTGTGCAGCAGGAATTGGAATATTGATTTGCATTCTTTTCGGTGTCAAGCTTATCTATTGGCTGCAATTTAATGGGGTTTTGTATTTATCTTCATTTCGTCCAGTTTATGATTTAGTGAAAATATGGTTATGAGGCAGGAGCAATGAATAATTTAAAAAAATGGCGTAATGTGTTTATTATCGGACTTTTTGTTTTTACTTTCATTATGATTGGAATGCATCTTTATTTTGAAAATCTACATAAAATCTTTTCTTCTGATGAAAAAACATTATCCATGCAAGATCGTTGGGAACATAAATGTGAGTCGGTTGTAGATATAGATTTAGGTGAAGTTGAAATTAGGGGCTTTAATCATATGGGAAGTATTAAGGCCCATATGGAGTTTTCAACGGATGAAAAAAGATTGGCGATTGGGACGGATAGTGGAGAAATTCTTCTTTTACAAACGGAGGATGGGAAAATTCTTTGGCGCAAGCAAGTGGGTATTGGGAAAATTACAGCATTGACTTTTTCGCCTGACGGGAAATATGTTTATGTCGGAGAAACGAGTCCGGAGGGGCGGATAGTTTGTTTAGACAGTAAGTCTGGCCAGGCGATTTGGGATTATAAAACAGTCGAAGATATTGGCGTAGATTTAAAACATAGTAGTTTGCCGGGAACGGTAAAAATCATTTGTGATCAAGAAAAAAATGTGTATTTCTTGAGTAAACGCTATGAAAATGACAAAAAGGGAAAAATCGTTTATCGGGCAAAGATTTTTTGCTTTGGTGAGCAGGGCGATAAAAAATGGGCAATGCCAAATGCAAGTACCCTAGATGCATGGGTAGATTGGATTAGCGTGGATGAAAAAATGAATACCTTAGTATTTGGTACGGCAAATGTTTCAGGAATTCAGTATGAATTTGCTGATTCGCTATATTATGTAAATGCTAAGACAGGAGAAATAAAAAATAGCGTGCAGATTGCAGGAATCATTCCTTATGAAAAAACTGCAATGCGTGGCAGTCCGAATATTAGTGCAGATGGAAATTTTGTGTCGGCAATGGCGAGCGATGGAAGAGCTTTTCTCTACGATGAAAAGGGTAATTTGCTATGGGAACGCGCTTTGAGTGAACCGAAAAAGTTTGGTGCTGTTTATTTAAACGCAGTAGGAAGAGATGCTTTTGTCATTAAGGATTATGTAGTTTTCTCTACACTTAATACCTATAACAGTGCAAACTGGCAATTACCAACTCCGGTAGAACATCCGGGTAGTAATAGTGTTTATGTGTTTAATAAAACCGGTGAGTTCCTTTATCGCTGGCAAGCTGGCGGTGCAGTAGAAGACTTAGCTTTTGCTTATCCCTATGCTGCAATTGCAGTAGGAAAAAATACAAAAACAAAAAATGTAGAAGTTCATGGATTAAGAATATTAAATTTAGAAACTGGTGAAGTTGAAGCACAAATTCCAACTAAAGGACCAAATATTGCAGCGGCTATTAGTAAAAATGGCACATATGTTGCAGCTGTTGAAGTGCCGCTAAAAAAGAATGATGGTACGATTGTTGGAACCTACACTTTGCATTTATTACGAAATAAAAATTAAATAAAATGGAATAGGTACCATAGCGGTTTAATAGGGAAGTTGGTTAAAAGCCAACGCGGTCCCGCCACTGTATTAGGGAGTGAACTCAATAAATGTCACTGGAAGAAATTCTGGGAAGACTGAGCAAGCGATGAACTAGAGCCAGGAGAACTGCCTATTTGACAATCACCGTTGACCCACGAGTGATGGGGAGGGGATAGTAGAAAATGATTCTATTCAAAAGATGCATTAGTTTTTATTGTATTAAAGCTAATTTAGTAGTGTTTTTATGAATATAATTTGCTATGAAAAACCTTCTCTATATAAATAAAGAGAAGGTTTTTTCTATAGATATTCATTTTAGGAGATGATGGAGTAGCGACATTTTAGGGTAATTATTGTAACAGGGAAAGAAGAGGAGAGAAAGATAATGAATTTATTAAATCAAAAGAAAAAGAATCATTTAAAGAAAATTATAGCGATAGGATTATCTACGTTAGCTGTATCTTCACTGGGATATGCGAGTGGAGTTGAAGATGAGTATGAACTTGATACTGTCGTTGTTACTGCACAAAGATATGAAAAGAAAGATATTGATGTTGCAGCGTCAACTGATGTATATACGGCAGAGGACTTACATCGCACAGGGGCACGTAATGTGCAGCAGGCATTATCTATGGCGACAGGATTGGTTTATGAAGCAAAAGGGCCAGGTGGAGTTACCAATAGTACGATGACAAGTAAAATTATTATTCGTGGGGTAGAAAAAGGGACGCTGGTATTGATTAATGGAACACCACTTAATTTACGCGGTTTATATAATTTGGAAGATATTCCACTTGAAAGTATTGAGAGAATTGAAGTAGTAAAAGGCGGTGGATCTGTTTTATATGGTAGTGAAGCTACTGGCGGAGTTATTAATATTATTACAAAGAAATCTAAGCAAAATATAAGTAGAACTACTATTTCTACAGGATTTGGGAATTATGGACAAGAGAATTACAACTTAAATGTGCAAGAAAATAAAGTTGGCTTTAGTTATACTTATGATAAGTGGGGCGAAGTAAATGGTGTAAGTCAAACGCAAGATACAAGAAATAGAACAATGGAAACAAATTGTAATAATTCTGAAAAGAATAATTTTACGTTAAATTATTCTTTTGATGATAAATGGGACATGGTATACATGCATGATGAAGCTTTAAATCGTCGTTCTACCTCCTTTGCTGATGGATGGGAGGATTTAAGTGGAACGGATCAAATTCAAAGACGTCATAAATTCACGAAAGATTTTTTGCAATTTAATTATAAATCTGATGACGTAACGGGGAATGTTTTCTATAATGCAAATTCACTTGATAGTACGGCATACACCTTTTATACGACGGCAGGAAAGAAAAATAAAGTGCCAACACTTTCTACAAATACTTTAGAAAAAAATCGAACATCTGGCTTTGATGTTCAAAAAGTATGGGAACAAGAAAATGGAAAAATTCTTTTTGGGACAACATATCAAAATGAGGTATATAAACCAAATTTGCGTAGTTCTGCAGATCAGAATCGGTCACGAAATAATTTTTCTGTCTATGGACAATGGGAAACGGAATTAAATGACAGTGATACTTTTACGTTGAGTGGTAGGGAAAGCTGGACGACCGGTGCTGATGAAGATAAAAATTTTAATAACTTTAGCGCACAGGGACAATTTTTACATAAGATAAATGAAGATGAAAGCATTTATGCAAGCATTGGACAATCCTTTGTTATGCCTACATTTGGTCAGATGTATTCTAAAGAGGGTAGTATTGTTATTGGTAATGCGGATTTAAGACCACAAACAGGTATGCATTATGAACTTGGCTGGAAGAAAAATCACGAAGATCATAAATGGCGAGTTGCACTTTTTAATTATACAATCAAAGATAATATCAGCTCTAGCGCACAAAAAGTTGGTAGTGAAACCTGGTATTATTATATGAATGAAGATTTAAGAAATACAGGGATTGAATTAAGTGCAGAAGTCAAAGAAAATAATGGTTGGTCTTATAATTATGGCGTAGTATATAACAATCCAGAGTCAAAATTTTCTACAGATAAACCGGGGGCGAAAACTTATTGGGATAGAAACTATGGCAGATGGCAATTAAATGGTGGTGTTACGTATCAAAAAGAGCAATGGACAGCGAGCTTAATGATGAATTATCTTGCCGATCGTGTGATTACACCAAGCAGTGAACATTCTTATAAAGTAAAACCATATTTATTGGCAAATCTTAATGTGGATTATCAAATAGATGATGAAAGTACTCTTTCTTTAAGTGTTGAAAACTTGTTTAATCGTAAAGATATTATCAGCCATGCAAGTGAAACGTTTGCAACGCCTGCAAATTATATGCTTAAGTATAAACGGACTTTTTAATCTATTATAAATTATTCGAATTTAAGTTGGATTTCAGCGGCAAGTGAAGACTTCCGCTGAAATCATTTCATTTGGAAAGATGAAAAAGAAGGTGAATGAGATGCAGCAGACCTTTTTAAAATTAAAGCAACGACCTTGGTTGGTTTTAATCATTTTTATTTTGCTAGTCAGTAGCATTTTTATTATAAAAAATTTATTTATGCAAAAAAAAATGAACCGAGAGATGACGAAGCCTGTGGTAGCTGTAGAAACAGTAGAGCGGCGTGATATGTCAAAACGGATAAGCTTTTATGGCGAGACGGTTGCCAATATTCAGGTGGATATTGCACCTAAATATTCTGGGAGAATCAAAGCTGTTTATGTTTCTTTAGGGCAAAGAGTCGAAGCTGGTGAACTTTTAATTTTACAAGATAATGAAGACGTGGCTATTTCCATTGATGAAAACAAAGCACAGATTCGTCAAGCACAAGCAGAGCTTACTGAAGAGAAATCTTTTTACCAAGCATCCTATGACAGAGTGTATGCGGATTATCAGCGAAGCAAAATTGATTATGAACGCTATCAAACCTTATATGAAACAGGTGCGATCTCCAAGCAAAACTTAGATGAAAAAGAGCAAGCAATGGTAAATTGTAAAGCGGCTTTAGCTACATTAGAAAATCAATGGATGGATAGTGAAGTTCCAGCTGTTGTTGAGGCAAAGATGGCATCATTAAATAAGCTGAACCAAAGACATAAAGCATTAACAAAGGAAAAAGAAGATTTATATTTGCGAGCTCCCTGTAGCGGAATTATTGGATTTCGTAATGCAGAAATAGGTGCATTTGCACAGGGTGGGCAACGATTACTATCCGTAATCAACAATGATAAATTTTATGTGGATTGTGAATTAGCAGAAGGGGATATTGCAGCTGTGCGGACTGGAATGCAGATTAGCATGCATGTAGACGCGATACAGAGGGATTATCTCGGAACGATCATTTATGTTAGTCCGGCAGTTGATAAAGAAAAGAAAACTTATACAATGCGCATTGAGCTAGACAAAACAGATGAGATTTTGAAATCGGGAATGTTTGTAAGTAGTGAGCTTGAAATTATTCAGCGCACAAATACCTTATTTGTTCCGAAAGAAAGTTTAGTTGAAAAAAATGGCCAGCAGTATCTATATGTTGTGAATGAAAAAGATGAAGTTCGGGAACGGAAAGTTACGATTGGTTTTCGTAACGATGAAAGCGTAGAAATTTGTAGCGGTTTACAGGCAGGTGAGAGTGTTGTTGTTACAAATTTAGCAAGAATGAAGGATAAAATTAAAGTCCAAAGAGAAGAAAATGGGCAAAAGCGGGATGGTGAATAATGAATATCACGAAATTTTCGATTCAACGTCCGATTGGAATTTGTATGGTGGTTGCCTTTTTTGTTGTCTTAGGACTGTATAGTTATTGGCGTATTGGTGTTGAACTTTTACCAGAAATTAACACACCCTATGTATCTATCAATGTAAAATATGCAGGTGCAAGTGCAGAGTCAGTAGAACAAGAAGTAATTAAGCCGTTAGAAGATGCACTTTCATCAGTTTCAGGTGTTAAACGGATGACTTCGACTGCGAATGCGGAAAAAGCGTCGATTTTATTAGAAATGGAGCTATCGACAAATGCAGATTATGCAGCGATTGATGCTTCTAAAAAAGTAAATGCAATTCGGCAAAAGCTGCCGGATGATATTGATGAACCTGTTGTCTCCAAATGGGATATGAATACGTCCCCTATTTTGGAAATTGCCGTATTAGCTCCGACGTCGTTAGGTGAAATTTATACAAAAACGGAGAATACTTTTGTTGATCGAATTCAGCAAGTCGATGGTGTAGCAGGCGTTGAATTAAATGGTGGAAGAGATAGAGAAATTGCTGTAGAAATAAATAAAGATAAATTGGCCTTTTATCGGCTGAGTTTAGAGCAAGTTACAAATTTACTTAAAAGTGAAAATAAATTGTTGCCAGCCGGAACGATTTATACAGATGTGCAGCAGAGTGATGTACGTTTATTGGCACAATATCAATCAAAAGAAGAAATTACTCGCTTGAAACTTAAAAACTTGGATGGCATAGAAATTCCACTTACTGCTTTTGCGACAATAAAAGAGCAGGATGCCAGAGTGGCGCGTTATGCGAGAGTAAATGGCGAAGATGCCGTTACCCTGACTATTTACAAAAATAGTGATGCCAATGTCGTAGCTACGGCAGATGGTGTATTAGAAAAAATAAAAGATATAGAATTGGATTATCCACAATATCGCTTTGTTACAGTTGTAAATTCAGGGAAATATGTAAAGGAATCGTTACATAATACTTTAGGTACATTATTTGAGGGATTACTGACGACGAGTCTGGTTCTTTATTTCTTTTTGCGTGGTTGGCGTTCGATGGTTGCGGTTATGATTGCAATTCCTACGTCGTTAATTTCTACTTTTTTTATGATGTATATTGCAGGCTTTACCTTTAATATGATGTCTTTAATGGGAATGGCATTGTGTATAGGGATCTTAGTCGATGATTCCATTGTCGTTTTGGAAAATATTCATCGCCATATGATGATGGGAAAAAAGGCGGAGGTTGCAGCTGAAGAAGGGCGAACTGAAATTGGTATGGCAGCGGTTGCGATTACGTTATGTGATATTGTTGTTTTTATGCCAATTGCTTTTATGTCGGGATTTACAGGACGTTTCTTTTGTCAATTTGGGATGACGATTGTTTTTGCAACACTTTTTTCACTTTTTGTATCGTTTACGCTGACGCCGATGCTGAGTGCAAAGTTTTTTTCAAAGGGGTTAAAAACGCCCAAGGGAAAAATTTGGACAAAAATTGATGCTGTAGAGAAAAAAGCAGCAGAACGATATGAAGCAATTTTAACGCATTGTTTAGCCAAGCCAAAAAAAATATTGGGATCAATGCTCTTGCTCTTTATTTTGACGGTATCGTTTGTTCCATTAGGTTGGATTGGAATGGAATACATGCCGAAAACCGATGAAGGAAGTTTTACGGTTAGTGTTCAAATGCCGGTAGGTCAAACGATTGATCAAACGGATGCGGTCATCAGAGAGCTAGAGGAGTATGTAAAAGAGATTCCGGAGGTTTCTTACTATTTATCAGGTGTTGGACGCCATTTTAGCAATAGTGGATCCATCTCAGTTACGCTTTGTGACCGAAGCGAACGATCCCGTGATATTTGGGAAATTACTGAAGCTGTTCGTAAGTTTGCAAAGAAAAATATTCTTACCGCGCAATCTGTACGCGTAAATGAAACGCAATCTTCTGTAGCTGGTGTTTCTGGCGGAGGCGGCTTAGGCATGGGGAAAAAACCGGTGAAATCAGCACTGGAATTAGAGTTAAAAGGAACGGACAATGAAGCTTTGGTCGCTGCTTCTTATGATATACAAGATTTACTTAAACAGGTAGAAGGGGTAAAGGATATCAGTTCTTCTTATAGTGAAGGGATGCCGGAAGTGCAGCTTGAAATCAATCGCGATAAATTGAATTTTTATCATATTACGGTTAACGATATAACAAATGCCTTTTCCGCTGCGATTGCCGGTAAAAAAGCTGGCGATTTTGTCAATAATCCTTTCAATGATGGACAGGATACGAGTATCAAAGTTCGTTTTGCAGGCAGTGATGGATATAAAGTATCTGATATAGCAAAAATTCCGATTACAGCAAACAATCGTATCGTTTTTCTCGGTGATGTTGTTAATATAAAAGAAGGCGTTGGACCGGTAACGATACGTAGAGTGGACAGAGAACGGTCAATCAATATCCAAGCTAATTTGACGGATCGTCCATTGGTTGAAGCTATACAGGAAGTAAAGGCGCTATTAGATAAAAAAGATTTGGGAAATCAAGTGCATTATCGTTTCACGGGACAAGCTGACAGTATAAATGAAGCTTTCATTGAAATTTTACAAGCATTAGGTTTGGCACTGATTTTAGTGTATATGATTTTAGCATTTCTTTATGAATCTTTGCTTACACCATTTATTCGCATGTTTTCTTTACCTTTGGGAATGATTGGTTCACTCTTATTTTTGTTGATGATGAATCAAACCATTAATATTTATTCCCTAATCGGTATCTTGGTTATGGATGGGCTTGTTGCAAAAAATGGAACGTTGCTTTTAGATTATGCGATTACGTTGCAACAAAATGGTAAGAATGCTTATGAAGCAATTATCGAAGCTGGGAAAATCAGAATGAAGCCGATTTTTATGACGACGCTTACCATGGTTGTCGGGATGTTGCCTACGGCATTAGCGATGACGGAAGGTTCAGAAACGAGAGTAAGTATGGCTTGGGTAATCATTGGCGGATTATTGTCTTCGACGATTTTCACCTTGATTGTTATCCCGATTATCTTTGTGTTTTTTGATCGATATCCAGTGAGTGCGTGGTTCAATTATGTAAGAAAAGAATTTGGTAAAGCGAAAAAATGTTAATTATTTTTGACAAGGATTTGCGAAATAGTGTAAAATGGCTGAATATTGGTTTTACCTATTAAGTTTGCAGATAATAGAGAAAGGTAGTTAAAGATGATAAAAACGCTTGATTTAGGGAAAAAATTTGGTGAACGCGTTGCAATACATAAATTGAATTTATCTATTGGAAAAGGGGAAGTTTTTGGTTTATTAGGACCGAATGGCGCCGGAAAAACAACGTTTATTCGCATGGTAACGATGTTAGCTATGCCGACGAGTGGAAAAATTTTAATTAATGGATTGGATACAACTCAAAATGAGCAGGCGATAAAACAATTTATTGGGATTGTACCGCAACATTTTAATCTTGATCCTGATTTAACGATTCAAGAAAATTTAGATTTGCATGGCAGATTGCATCATATGCAAAAAAATGCACGTGAGCAAAGAAGTGCGGATTTATTAGAATACGTTGAGTTAAGTGATCGAAAAAATGATTATATAAAGACATTATCTGGCGGGATGAAAAGGCGTTTGATGATTGCACGGGCGTTGATGCATCAACCGAAGGTACTTCTTTTAGATGAACCTACCGTAGGTCTTGATCCGCAAGTGAGACGTAGATTATGGGATTTGATTCGCCGTATGCATCATGACGATATTACGGTTATCGTTACGACGCATTACATCGAAGAAGCTGAAAATCTATGTAATCGAGTAGCGATTATGGAAAAGGGAAAATTAATTGCGCTGGATAAGCCAGCTTCGCTTTGCCAAACGATTGGTTCGTATGTAGTGGAATGGGAAGAAGCTTTTGAACGCACCTATAAATTTTTTAATTCGCGGGAAGAAGCAGCTGCTTTTGCAGGGGGCTTAACGGAGACAGCAGTTATTCGAAAGTCCAATTTAGAAGATGTGTTTGTAGAACTTACAGGAAGGAAGGTAAGCGGTTGATGTTATATGATATTGTGACTGTATTTTGGCGCGAATGGGTAGTATTAAGAAGGCGTTTAGGAAAATTTATTCTTTCACGCATGATTGCACCTATGCTTTATTTAGTTGCTTTTGGCTGGGGGCTGGGGAGAAGTATTCAAGTTGCACAAGGGGCGAGCTATTTAGATTTTCTTGTGCCTGGGATATTGGCATTAAACTCTATGAATATCAGTTTTAATGGCGTAGGCGCGCCGCTCCATACGAGCCGTGTTTTTCATAAAAGTTTAGAAGAATATCTTGTTGCGCCAATTCGGCCAATTGCTTTTGTTATTGGGAAAGTACTTTCAGGAGTAGTACGCGGACTTATTTCTTCCGTAATTATTATTGCTTTAGCCTATCTTTTTGGTGCGCATTTTCAGATTACAGGGATGTTCCTTGCTGTACTTACCCTCAATTGTATTATTTTTTCAGCCCTTGGTTTTGTTGCGGCAATGCTCATTGATTCACACGAAGATATGGGAAGTTTCAATACGTATGTATTGCTGCCAATGTCATTTTTATGTGGAACTTTTTTTGCAACGGATAAGCTGCCGGAAGCGATTCATTACTTCTTAATGCTATTACCGCTTACACATACAAGTTCAGCATTGCGTAGTTTAGCAATGCAAGGACAAGTGTCGGAAACCTCGATTCTTGTATTGTTTTTGTATATGATTGTTTTATTAGGAATTGGAATATGGACAATTTATAGAATACGAAAATAATGATTCAGTAAGGAAAATATAGAAGTTAAAATAATGGATTTTTGCTATGTGTTGTATTTTAATGTAAGTAGGAAAAGCTGTTTATTATAGAACTTTTTTGATGTATAAGAGTTATTGAAGTTGGTAAATTTCGTTGTATATTATTTACAAATACATACTTACAAAATATTGATTTAAAGTATAATTAAGGTGTATAATGAACTTGTTTGGAAAAAAGTTAAATATTTAAAAGCATAATAAAGGAAAATGTGTTTTTAAATACAGTTTATTACTTAATTCAAGGAGGAATTGTAAGTATGATTAATGCAACACAGGAAGTTATGCAAAACAGTTATGGTGGGCTAAATATTAATGGAGAAAAAAACAATCGCATACCGGGGGAGAATCAAATTCTAATAGTATAACTGATTATTCAGAAAGTGCTAAAGTTGCTACTAGATATGAAACTGTGAATCCTATTACTACAGAAGAAATCAATGATTCAGTTAATGTATCGTTGAGTAGTGAAGCTAAAAATTTGCAAAATGCAACAATGATTAATGCAAGATACTCGCCAAGTTATACTATGCAACAGGTTATTCATAATTCATACGATCTTATAAGAGGAATGTATATTCAAGTTAGTGATTTTGTTTCTAAATATGATCAACGTACTGGAAATGATAAATATAATACTTCTAGTGACTTAAAAACTGAACGTGATGATTTGTGGTATGGAACTAATTCACAGTGGTATACTTCAGCTGAATGGGATCAGTTTGGAATGATTGTTAATGGAAAGAAAGTTATTACAGGTGGAAATGATTCCATAAATAAGACGATGACTGAGTTTTTTAATGACCCTGCTGATTTATATACAAAAAATAGTGCACAAAAGTATAAAGGATTGCTCGAAAGAGTTTTAAATTGCATTTCTGCGTATAAATAAATATATGGAGATGAAAAAATGATTATTCAAGATAATAGTAGTCTTAAAAGCGGAGAAAGTGGTTTAAAATTAGTAAATTGTAATGTCATACATAAGATAAAAAGGTCAAATAAGGAAAATCCAGCTGTAATTATGGATATTAGTGAAAAGGCTAAAAAATTAAATGATAGTCAAAAGAATATAGGAAATGCGACTGAAAAATTAAATGCTATGGATGAAAATGAAAAAGTTCGTAAAGAAAAACTAGAAAAAATAAACTCATTAAAAAAAGAATTAGAAAACGAGGATTTAACAGATGCGGATCGAAAATGTATAGAAGATGATATAGAAAAATTAACGCAAGAAACAAAAACTAATAGAGATCGAATTAATGATTTAAAAAGTGAAATGTATAAAATGCAAGAAGAAAGACCGTCTTGTAGCGTAGTGGGATATGTTAAATTAATTGATGATTTAGAACAGAAAGAAAAAGAACATCAAAAAAATAAGATGGATTTAATGAGCGTTTCTAGGCAGGAAAAAGCAGATGCATATGTAGCTGAAATGAAGGAGGCTGATAAAACAAAATATGAAGTTGAAAACCAAATATCGGGTGTCCAAAATATAGCAATAATAAATGAAGAGTCTGAAAATATGATGGGAAAAATTCTAACATCAATGAATAATGAGGCGGAAAATAGTGATTCATCTACTATTAAAAATGTAAATAAAGAAAAAGAAAGACAAAGTATAGATTTTAAGGATAATTTAGAAAAAGAGGACTAAAGGTACTGAAGCCTCTCGATTGATTATCTGGTTGTAGTTAGAGAAAAACTATTAATGAAACAGTTTTCTTCTATGTCAGGGGTAGCTTGGAATTTAATGATGCATTATGTTCAAAGATGAAAAAAATAATGTCATAAGCCATTAGCTGTGACATTATTTTTTTCATCTTTACAAGAACATATGTTCTATCTTATAATAAAAAAAGAAGGAGTGGTTGCTTTGGACGTTTTTGAAAAGTTGAAAATATTATCGGATGCGGCAAAATATGATGCGTCTTGTACTTCAAGCGGTGTTAATCGAAAGGCGGGGCGAGGACAAATTGGCAGTGCGGCTGCTTGTGGAATTTGTCACAGTTTTTCTGGTGATGGACGGTGTATATCATTACTTAAAGTATTGATGACAAATGCCTGCATTTACAACTGTCAATATTGTATCAATCGGCGAAGCAATGACGTAGCAAGGGCAACTTTTACTCCGCGGGAATTGGCTGATTTAACGATTCAGTTTTATCGGCGGAATTATATTGAAGGTTTATTTTTAAGTTCTGGAATATTAAAAAATCCCGATTATACGTGTGAACGCTTGATTGAGACGCTTAAAATTTTGCGAAAAGAATATCGATTTTCTGGTTATATTCATGCCAAAGCAATTCCTGGTGCGGATGAAATTTTGTTAGCAGAGCTAGGATTGCTAGCAGATCGTGTCAGTGTAAATATTGAAATGCCGTCGCAAGCTAGTCTAGCCTTGATGGCGCCGGATAAAACGAAGCAATCGATTTTAAAGCCGATGGGGTATATTGCAGGACGACTCAATGAGCATAAACGAGAACTGGTAAAATATCGGCATGTGCCGCAGTTTGTACCGGCGGGGCAAAGCACACAAATGGTAATTGGCGCAACGAAAGATACCGATTGGAAGATTGTCCAATTAACAGAGAATTTATATAAATCGTATCAATTAAAACGAGTATATTTTTCTGCTTATCGAGCGGTAAATGATAACGGGCTTCTTCCTACGGTGGAGCGTCAGCCACCGCTTTGGCGAGAACATCGTTTGTATCAGGCAGATTGGTTATTGCGTTTTTATGGATTTTCAGCAAAAGAATTATTAACGGTTGAGCAGCCGAACTTTAATCCATATCTTGATCCGAAAAGTCATTGGGCATTGCAGCATTTCGATCATTTTCCTGTGGATATCAATCGTGCGTCGATTGATGATTTAATCAGAGTTCCTGGAATTGGCGTAGTAAGTGCGAAGCGAATTATTATCGCACGTAAGACGACGGCAATTACCTTTGAGGGATTAAAAAAACTCGGAGTTTTGCTGAAACGAGCAAAGTATTTTATTTCGTATAAAGGGAAAAAAGCGGAAGAGGTGAAGATTTCTCCTCAGCTGATGATGAAATCTTTAGTTTCTACAAAAGTATTACAGCAGTACCGTCAACAATTTCCTTTGCAAGGAGATCGAGTGCAGTTGTCCTTGTTTGAATCGTTACCAGTTTTACCGAGTGGATTTGAAGGGGCGGGCTTACTCCTATGATTTATAGTTATGACGGTAGCTATGATGGACTTTTATGTTGTGTATTTAAAAGCTATCAGGAAAAAGAAATCCCGGAAGATATAATTTTAGCCGATGCATCCTGTATCCCTTTATTGCCAATGACTTATGTAGAAACTGAAATGGAGAAGGCAAAACGTGTTGAAAAATCCATTCCGGCAAAGTTAGGCAACGCGGCAAATGAGTTCATCAGGCAAGCATTTCTTACTTGTTTGCCACACAAAGAACGCTATATTTTGTTGTTTCTTCGCTTGGGATATCGTTATGGTGCCAGTGTGATGAAGATGTTAACAAATGAGATTGTCCATACGCTATTTAAAGCAGTTCGGCATCTGGAGAGAGAAAGCCATTTATTTAAAGGTTTTATTCGTTTTTCAGTTTATGGAAATGTTTTAGTTAGTGAAATTGAACCGAAAAATTTTGTTTTGCCCATGTTAGCGAATCACTTCTGTGAACGTTATCCAGAAGAAAAATTTTTGATTTATGATAAAGTTCATAAAATGGGATTGATTTATGAACCTTATGAAGTAGAAATTATTCCGATTGAGAGATTGGATTTACCTAAAATTGATGAGCTGGAAGAAAAAATGCGTGAGTTGTGGAAACTGTTTTTTAAAACGATTGAAATTGAAGGGCGGCATAATCTGCGGTGTCAGATGACAATGATGCCCAAACGGTATTGGAACTCAATGACAGAGTTTAAATAAAAAATAACCCCATGTATTCAAGGTTAACTTTTAACCTTGAATACATGGGGTTTATTCGCGTATAGGGAAGGTTGTTATGGTCTAAGTCCAGAACCTCCTTGGACAGAAATTGTTTCGCCGCTGATATAACTGGCGGCAGAACTAGCAAGAAATACACAGGTTCTTCCAATATCCTCTTGAGGATCACCAAATCTTTTCATCGGGATATTTTTAATGTTTTTATTATAGGCTTCAGGGAATTCTTCCTTCCATTTTGCCAGTTGTTCAGTCATGGCTAAAGGACAAACGACATTTACGTTAATTCCATATTCGCCCCATTCATTCGCTGCAACGCGTGATAATGCACGAATACCTTCTTTGGCTGCCGCATAAGAGGTTTGTCCAGGGCTTCCATGCATTCCGGCACCAGAGGCCATATTGATAATAGCTCCTTTTGTCTCTTTTAAATATGGAAATGCATATTTCATATAAAAAAAAGTTGCATAAAGTCCAGAATAAATAGCTAAATCAAAATCTTCTTTACTGTGATCGACAAAGCTTAAGCCGGACTTTGAAGCTTGGGCGTTATTAACGAGGACATGAAGGGAACCAAATTCTTGAATTGTTTTATCAATGGTAGTTTTTACTGCAGTTTCATCACTGCCATCAGCCTTTGCTGTGAATACTTTGACATTGTATTTTTGTATAAGGTTTTTTTGTGCAGTTTCCAAAGTATCTTGGATAATATCTGTTAATACAAGATTTGCTCCTTCGGCGGCAAATGCACTTGCAATACCAAACCCAAGGCCACGTGCACCACCTGTAATTAATACTGTTTTATTCGTAAACTCAGACATAGATAGCCTCCTAAATATAGCAAATGTAAATTTTTATTTTATATTAGTATGGTCTATATAAGAAGAGTTTATGAATTTTAAAATGAACAAAGCTATTATAATCTGAATAAAAATGCAAATTTTAAAATTATTTTTCAGGCTCTATGCCGAGACGTTTTAACATATCTTTTGCAGTTTGAATAATTTGTTTTTGATTTTTTGGTACTTGTTTGAGTAGAGTTTGATAAGTAATGATTGCATCGTCGGGTTGATTTAATCTTTGTTGACAAACTGCTTTGATTAAATAAGAGCCTCCATGTTCCGGATTCAAAGTAATAACAACAGAAGAATCGTCTATTGCATTTTGATATTCTTTAAGATAATAAGAACAAACTGCACGTTTGAAATAAGCTTCAAGATATGTACTTCTTGTTTCTAAAGTATGGCTGTAATCTTCTTTTGCTAGCTCATAATTCTTAAGTTCTAAATTCGCTTCAGCGCGTTTAAAGTAAGCATCTGTATAATTCTCATTGATTGCCAGAGCCTTTGTATAAGCGTCAATTGCTTTTTCAAACTCAGCAATTTCAAACAGTTTTTCACCTTTTTCAAACCAATAAAGATCCAATTGGTTTTCTCCCATATGTAATCCTGAATTTAAAAGTGCATCCTTATCAGCTTCATAATTTGCTTGTTTAGCTAAAACATTTGGAATGATTAAAATTTGCATTAATAAAAAAAGTAAACTACATAATAAAAATTTTTTCATTTTTTTCGCTTCTTTCTTAAAAAAATAAAAATCTTCTACATGCATAGAAGATTTAATAAAAAGGTATAAAAACCTGACAATCTGTCAGGACTTTATACAAAAATAATGTATTAAAATCCCCTCCCTATCTCTCGTAGGTAAAATACGGTGATTGATAAATAGGCAGTTCTCCTGGCTCTAGTTCATTGCGTATCCAAACCTTCCCAAAGCTAAGCTTCAGTGGCATTCTATGGATTTGCTCCCTAATACAGTGGCGGGACCGCATCGGCATTGTACCGATTTCCCTATTAAGCCCTTTCGGGCACCTATTCCAAGGCAATATAATTTTCCAACACTAATCATAGCACGTTAGGTAAAATTTTGTCAAACAATAAGGCGATAATTTGATTCAAAAGTATGACTCATTACGTTTCTATCACTCATTTTGATACTCTACTTGAAAAGAAATCTGATTAATATAACTTTTAGTATCTTCTGTGAGCCAATGATTTTTGATTGGAAATACGTAGATATCTCCAACCACTATTAAATGATTTCGTTTGATAAAATCCTCTAAGCGCAAATAGATCGAAGATGCTTTTTGATAATAAGTTCCTTCAAAAAAAATTGAAATATAAAAGCCTTCAGGACGGGTATAACAATGTTTTTTTGAAAAGGAATGAGATACAGGGGTGAAATATTGAATTGACCGATTAAATTTTTTAGCAAAAAAATCATCTTTATCAATAATCCAACCGGTCGTAAATTCTTTAAAATGTTTTTTGGAAAAAGCAGCTTGGTTATGATGGGCAAGAGTTTTTACGCGGTCTTTTATTTGTGTAGTTTTGGTAATTGGGGGACTGAGTAGCAAAATTTTTGACTGTTGAAAGCTTAATTCTATTTGATTAAGTCGAATTTTTGGAATCTTTTCTAAAGTGGCTAAAGATAATTCAAGGCTATTTTTTACTTTTTGTGTATCATCGATAAGTTCATTACATTCTTTTATTTTGTCTTGCAATATTTTCCCGAAATTTTCATCGCTACGGTTTTCAAGATATAGCTTAATATCATGTACAGATATATTTAATTTGCGCATATTTAGAATGATTTCAAGGACTAGATATTGTGAAACGGAATAATAACGATAGCCATTTTTATTGACAAAAGCGGGGATGAGTAATTCGTTTTTATCATAATACAATAATGTTTGTTTGGGAATTCCATATAAGGAAGCCAATTCGCCAGCAGTAAAATAATTTTTTTCGTTTTCCATAGTGCACTCCTCATTATACAAATGAATTTATTCCGTTCAAATTTATTTAGTTTTATTATTATCAAAAGAAAATTTTATGTCAAGTGAGGCGCTTCGCTTATTTTAGACAAAATTTACGTAACCTTAAATTTAATGATTGACTGTATGACCACTATATAGCATATAATAAATCTCGAAATTTAGTTATTATGAGGTGACAGGATATGACAATGGAGAAAAAACATCCAGAGTATAAAATACCAGATAATCCACATGCAAAACATCGTTATGAAAGTGCAATGAAACATGTAGACCATGCAAAAAAAGCAGGAAAGTCTTCGGAAGAAATTCATGCAATTTTTCATAAAATTATGGAGTTTGATCCAATGGATATTGATTCAATTCCTACGGATGAGGCGCATAAAAATTATCGCTTGGCAGTAATTCACGCGAAAAAAGCGATGGAAAATGGAAAAAGTTCCGAAGAAGTACATCAAATTTTTCAAAATATCGTGACAGGAAATGCAAAAGGGCATACGAAACATTCCTAAGTTGATTTTACTGGCGTAAATTAAAAGGACAAAAATTCATAAAGTAAAGAATTTTTGTAAGTACATCTCCTTGCAATGAGGAAATATGATAAAACCGTCCCTTTGCGGACGGTTTTTCGTTTTTCTTTAAAGTTTTTATATGAGAGGAAAAGCAAAATGAAAATACATGAAGTTTCTACGGGTGATAAAGTCTATCGTTATGAAAGAAGTATTGTAATGTTTTTTGATGGAAAACGCAAAGTACTTAGTACTTCCGTTTATCATGGGGGATATCATGAAGATTTGACTGCTGTGTTTAATCATGATGGTAAATGTGGTGCAGGAATGGCATGTGAGATGCTGGCGGAAACTTATGAAGAGCATATGAAAATCATCGCCAAACGAATAGGATTAGATCCGGAAACTGTATCAGGTATGGGAACAGCCGCAGATATGGAAAATGTAGCAATTCACTCTTTATCTCATGAAGAGTTAACAGTAACGGCAATTGTTACGGGTGGAATAGAAGTAAATGGTGGTAGAGTCGGTGATCCTGCTACGTATTATAAACCACTCGAAAAACCAAACCGCTTGGGGACGATTAACATTATGCTGGTGCTTGATAGCGATATGCCGCCGGGAACTTTAGCGCGTGCGTTAGTCACTTGTACGGAGGCAAAAACGGCGGCCATTCAAGAGCTCATGGCGGGAAGCAATTATTCAACGGGGTTGGCGACTGGTTCGGGAACAGATCAAACAATTGTCATTGCAAATGCTGATTCGTCACTTTATTTAGAAAGTGCAGGCAAACATTCAAAAATGGGTGAGCTGATTGGGAAAGTTGTTATGGGTGCGGTAAAAGAGGCACTTGAGAGGCAAACTGGTCTAAATCCTAAATATCAGCATGATGTATTAAAGAGGATGAAGCGATTCGGAGTAACTTCAGATTTAGTATGGGAAATGTATTGCACTTTAGAAAAAAATCCGGTGATTAAACCCGCTTTTTTAGAAAGGCTAGACAAGGTAGTAAAAGAGAGTGTAATGGTGACATATCTATCCCTTTATATTCACTTACTAGACCAACTCTTATGGGGGTTGCTTACAAAAGAGGAGATACTACCTGCGGCAAATCAGCTTCTTCGTATTTTAGGCGAGAGTTATCAGACTGAAATTATTGAAATAGAAGAAAGTTCGGTGGAATGTTTTTCAAAAGGCGTGGTAAGAGTATTGGCAACGCTGTTACAAAATTGTTTACATCGGAGAAATGAAGAAGGAGAAAGTGAAAACTGATGGACGTTCAGGGGAAAATATTATTTTTAACAAATATTGAACGACAGATTTATTTTTGGAATCAAGCGAGTGAATCAATAAACCAGAAGGGCATTAAAGCACGTTGCGAAAGTAAAACAATCGCTGAATCTACGCCATGGGGGAGAGAATGGCAAACGAAGTTAGAGGCGCAAGATATTATTTTAGTCCGTTGGATGGGAACGGGGCTAGATTGTCGCTTTTTACAAAACACTTCTTCCTTTTTGCAAGAAAGAAAAATCCGCCATCTTTTTTTAGTTGCGGATGCTGGAAATGACTTACTTAAATATGGGGTTTCTGATGAAGAGGAAAAGCGCATTTATCAGTACTTTAATTATGGTGGTGCTGATAATATTGCCAACTGTATGTTATGGCTGCTTGCACATTTTTGTCAACAAACCTGTGAATTTGAAGAGCCGTACCTTTTACCTTGGAACGGAATTTATCATCCGGATAGTGAAAAAACTTATCAGGATTTATCTGAATATAAAAATAAATTTATTCGCCCCAATCGTCCAACAATTGGTATGATTTTCTATCGTGATGAATGGATTTTGCAGGACTTGTCGTATCAAAATGCGATCATTCGAGAAATAGAGCGGCGCGGGATGAATGCAATTGTTGTGTTTACCAACGGTCAAGCGAATCCATTAATTGGAGCTCCAGGATTAAAAGATGCGTTTGATAAATATTTTCATGACGGTGAAAATGTAGTGATTGATGTTTTAATTAATACGATTAAATTTTCTTTAACAGCAACGCGGGCTTTAGATTTATCTGAGATTCAAGCGTTAAATGTACCTGTTTTGCAAGCGTATACTTTGTTTAATCCACTAGTGGAATGGGAAAAAAGTACAGAAGGCATGACGCCGATGGAGATTTCTGTTAGTGTGAGTTTGCCTGAATTTGATGGCATTTTACATTCCGCACCAATTGCGACAAAAGAGGATACCGGGCGGGGAATTGCCAGTTATCAAGCGCTTGAAGAGCGCATTGATTTAGTCGTACGCAAGGCGCAAAAATGGGCAAATCTTCGTTACAAACCGAATCAAGAGAAAAGAGTAGGAATTGTATTTCATAATTATCCTGCACTAAATTCTAATATTGGCAGTGCCGCAGGATTGGACTCTCCGGAAAGTGTTAGGCTTTTACTTGCCGAAATGCAAGACGCAGGATACAACGTGGATTCTATTCCTGAAAACAGTAAAAGCTTCATGGAGGAACTATTGGCAAATGCGACCAATGATCGTCGTTATATTACGGAAAAACAAATTGAACGTGCCGAACACTTATCCGCCCAGCAGTATTTAGATTTTTTTAAACCTTTGGATGAAAAGACGAAAGACCAACTCCAAAATGATTGGGGAAAAGCACCGGGAGAAGTATTTAACTATGATGGAGAACTGTTGATTCCCGGGACGTTAAAAGGAAATGTGTTCATCACGGTACAACCGCCGCGTGGTTTTGGTGAAGATCCGGGAAAACTTCTTCACTCGCCAGACTGTGCGCCAACGCACCACTACATTGGATTTTATCATTGGCTGCGGGACATTTGGCAAGCGGATGTTTTAATTCATGTCGGGACGCATGGATCTTTGGAATGGTTACCGGGTAAAGGTGCCGGCATGTCGGGAAAGTGTTATCCGGATATTTCAATCGGTGATATGCCAAACATTTATCCGTACTGGATTACGATTGTCGGTGAAGGAATACAAGCGAAAAGGCGCAGTGCCGCCTGTTTGATCAGTTATTTGACGCCACCGATGAGTCAGGCTGGCACATATGATGAGCTGGAGGAATTAGAAAAAGTCTTAGATGAATATTGTCATTTTAAAACGACGCAACCGGATTCAATGAAAACAATACAAGCACTCGTCAGAGAAAAAGTAAAAGCCGCCAATTTAGAGGAAGATATTAAAGAGGCAGAAGCGGAAACGTTTGATGATTATATCGGAAAAATTCATGCGTATGTAACAGATATAAAAAATATGCAGATTCGTACGGGACTTCATATTTTAGGTCGCCCGCCGCAAGGCGATGACATGATTGAATACATCTTAGCGTTGACTCGCCTAGAAAATGGAGATAAACCTTCGCTTAGACAAACGTTGGCACATGCATATGGTTTTGATTATTATGAGCTTTTAGAAAACAGTGCAACGATGATGGCGGGCAATACGAAGACTTATGGCGCATTTGTTGATGAATTAAACGAAAAGAGTAAAGAAATCGTTCTTTTATTAGCAAATAAAGATTTTAGCTCAATGGCTGTAGAGCAATTAAAAGAAATCGCATGGTTAGGTGAATTAAATGAAGAAGCCTATGCAAAAGTAAGTTGTGTTGCGGAATATATTTGTACGACCATTGTACCGAATTTACAAAAAACTACGCAGGAGATTTCAAATACGTTGGCTGCTTTGCAAGGGGAATATATTGAACCTAGTGCCGCTGGCGCGCCGACAAGCGGCGGAGCGGATTTACTGCCTACGGGACGTAATTTTTATGGCGTAGATCCACGAACTCTGCCAACGCCGGCTGCTTGGGAAATCGGCAAGAAAATGGGCGATGAAGTGATTGAGCGTTATATTCACGAAGAAGGCAGATACCCGGAATGTGTCGGCATTGTATTATGGGCAGGGGCAAATATGCGCAGCCATGGACAATGCATTGCTGAATTTTTGTATTTAATGGGGTTAAAACCGGTTTGGCAACGCGGCAGTATGCGCGTAATTGATGTGGATGTTGTCCCATTAGAAGAATTAAAACGTCCACGCATCGACGTGACGGGACGAATCAGCGGACTGTTTCGCGATAGTATGCCGGATGCAATTTTGTGGCTTGATAAAGCGGTAGAGAAAATTGCCGAGCTTGATGAACCGATTGATATGAATTATATCAGAAAGCATGTTTTAGAAGACGCAGCGCAATTGGAAGCAGAAGGTGTTGACAAGGAGAGTGCTTGGCAACAGGCATCTTATCGTATTTTTGGCGATCCGCCGGGTGCATATGGCGCGGGAATTGGCGATTTGCTCGAATCGAAAAATTGGGAAACGATTGAGGATTTGGCAAATGTATATGTTCGTTTTGGCGGACATGCGTATGGCGCAAAGGGCAAGGGGGAATACCGTCCGGAATTGTTTAAAAAACGCATGGCGAGTTTGAATGTGACGATAAAAAATGAAGATAACCGTGAAAGTCATATGCTCAGTTCGGATGATTTTAATGCTTATCATGGTGGGATGATTGCGACGGTTCGCGCCTTAAGCGGCAAACAACCGCGTTCGTATTGCGGTGACAGCAGTGATCGCAGTAAAGTGGAAATGCGCAGTTTAGAAGAAGAAACAAAACGATTATTTAGAGGCGAAGCGATCAACCCTAAGTTCATCCAAGGCATGAAAAAACATGGCTATAAAGGTGCACAGGATTTAGCAAATTATGTTGCACACAGTTATCAATGGGATGCAACCAGTAATGTGATGGAAGACTGGATGTATGAGAAATATGCAGAGAAATATGCATTTGATAAAGAAATGCAGGAATGGATGAAGGAAGTAAATCCATGGGCATTGCAACGGTTGACTGAAGTATTGCTCGAAGCGGAGCAACGCGGATTGTGGAATGCGAAAGCGGAGACGAAGGAAGAATTGCAAAAGCTTTACTTATCGCTTGAAGGTGAACTGGAAGAGCGCAGTGAAGCGAATGCTTAACGGGGAGGCGAAGGAATGATTCGGCAATCAGAACGAAAAAATCTCGTTTACTGTAATTTGGGAAATGCCTACATATCTGTTTCTTGTAATCCTGGTGCAGTGGTAGTGTTTCATACACCAAAAGCTTGCTCTCATTTAGCTTTGCGTAATTATTGGAGTATAAAACGGCGCGGACTGCTGCGTGATCCTTTAGCAATGCTGCCGGAGAAAAACAATCTGTTTGTAACTGGCATATCGGATAAAGAAGCTATCTTTGGCGGAGAAAGGATTCTTCGCCAATGCTTGCTGGATATTTCACAAATGGAGAATGTGCAATATATCATTGTTGTTCCCGGATGCACAGCCGGTGTAATTGGCGATGATGTCGAAGCGGTATGCAAGGATGTCGAGGAAAAGACAAAGTTACCGATTATTGTTGTGTCGGGTGCCGGCTTTATGAGTAAGCATTATACGGAACATAACATCAAGATGCTAGAAACTTTGCTGGAACGCTTTGCAACAATTAAGCCGAAAGACCGAGAGAAAAAAGAAAAGCTTGCCGTTATCATTGGTGAAAATAGTGGAGCAGGCAATGAAAATAATGTTCGTGAAATAAAACGACTGCTTCAGTATTTTGGATTTACACGTATTTTATTTCCGCCCAATACGATGACAAAAGAGGAATTTGCGATGATTCCCAAAGCGGATTTAATTTTGTCGGTAGGAATTGCGCGTGAATATTATCCCAAGATGCAAGAATATGCAAGAGTGTTGGCTGAGCGTTATCAAACGAAGTGTTATACGGGGAACTATCCTAAAGGGATGGCAGAAACGAAAGTATGGTTTGAAAAAATCGGAGAAGTTTTAGCGTGCGAAGCAGAAGCTAAACAAGCCTGGAAAATAGAAAATACACGTCTGGAAAAGTTTTTACAAAAAAAACGCGAAGTTTTGTCGGGAAAAAGTTACATTTTTGTCATTGGGTATGCAAGCCGTTATTTTGATCCGAAGTTTCATTTAGAAACGTTATCAGCTGTGGGTGCAGAACTTAAAGCGGTAGTTTTACATAATGATTTAACGAGTAAAGAAAAAGCAGAGCAACGCAAGCGAATCATGGAGCTAACGGATATTCCCTGCTATACAGAAGAAGAGATAAAAACGCTGGCAGAGCAAGTGGACTTTGTTTTAACGACGACAGATTTAATTGATCTTCCCCATCAGTTGTCTATCTCAATTCAACAAGTTGGCATTTGGGGTCTAGAAAATCTGCTAAATAAAGTATCTATGGCAATTCATGGACACGGCAGGAGGATTCTATATGAATACTAATCAGAAATTGCAGCGGTGGCTGCCGTGCAAAAGTCGTTGTGAAATGGCGGGCGCAGCCTCATTTTTTTTGAGTCTAAAAGATTGTGCGATTTTGATAAACGGGCCTCGTTGGTGTGCAACGATTGCCGAACGCGAGATGGCAAGAGTCGAGAAAAAATATGAGCGAAGAATCTTTTGTAGTGAAGTAAAGGAAATCGATTTGTTGTACGGCGCAGATGATGCGCTTTTGCTGGGGTTAGAAGAAGTAAAAAAAGAATGTAATCCTAAAATGATTGCAGTCATCAACAGCTGCTCAGTCAGCTTAATCGGTGATGACATTCAGGGGATTTGTCATAGAGCTAATTTAGCTTGTGAGATTATTGCGGTTGATGCAGGCGGACTTAAGGGAGAATTTTGGGAAGGGTATCAGGAAGCATTAGATAAAATTCTTGACTTAGTTACTGCAAAGGTAAAAGTTAAAAAAGAAGTTGTGCGGAAAAATCGCGTAAATCTTTTTGGCTGGTGCAATAACTATCCAAATTGGCAAGGGGATTTAGCTGAAATCAAGCGAATGCTTATATCCTGTGGGATTGAAGTTGGTGTTTGCCTTGGTGCAGATGAAACTTCTCTAGCTGAGATGATGCAATTGCCATTGGCTGCTTGCAATATTGTTTTATCTCCGGAACTTGGAGTTGAAGCGGCAAAACGGTTAGCAGAAGAATGGGGGCAAGATTACCTTATTGCGCCTACACCTTATGGAATGCAATGTTCCATTGCCTGGTTAAATCGGATTGCAGAAAAATTACAGATCAATATCTGTACAGAAAAACTAGAAACAGAAATCGACATCAATCAAGAAAAGCTGGATCAAGCAATTTTTCAGCTCAAAGCGGATTATAAAAACTTTGGCTTTGGCGACGTATATTTAACGCTTCCTTACGGAGTTGCTTATGGAATCGTAGAAGCACTAAAAACAGAGTTCCCTGAATTTAATGATATTTATCTCAAAATAGAAGGCCCGAATAAAGCAGAATATCCAATGATTCAAGGCGTTAGGGCATGGCAGGTAAAACAAGATACTTTATCTGTTGAAGAAGCAGGTATTTCGCTTGTCCTTGGGGACTGGCAAACTAGACTGGAAGTTGGGCAATATGATCGGATGATTTTTAAAAATTTTCTTATGCCAATGCAAGGTGTTCCTGTTGCAGAACGTCCCTATGCAGGTGTTTTGGGATGGAAGCACTTTATGGCGGAAGTGATAGAAGTGTTTCATGTGATTGCTTACTTACATCCGGCAAAAGTTGAAAAATAAAAAACATTAAAAAATCTTGACTGTATGACCACTATATAGTGTATGGTGGAAAACGATGCAATCATTTCGACAAATTCATATTGAGAAGATAGGTGCCGAAAGGCTTAATAGGGAAATCGGTGAAAAACCGGTACGGTCCCGCCGCTGTAATGGGGAGTAACTCCACAAAGATGTCACTGGATATATTCTGGGAAGGCGTGGAGAAGCGATGATACAGAGTCAGAAGAACTGCCTAGCTTCATTTTGCCATGAAATCCTACGAGCGATAGGAAGGTGAAAGATACTGTAACTATACAATGCTATATGCATTTGTAGGTATAGATATGGAATTTAACGCCTTTTTGCTTTTGCGAAAAGGCTTTTTTGTATGAGCATAGTTTAAATTGAAGGAGTAAAAACATGAAAAGAAAAGTAGTATATCCGTTTACAGCTATCGTTGGACAGGAAGAAATGAAATTATCTTTAATTTTAAATGTCATTAATCCATCATTGGGTGGTGTTTTAATTAAAGGGGAAAAAGGAACGGCAAAATCAACTGCGGTCAGAGCTTTGGCAGAACTTTTACCGGCGATGGAAGTTGTTGATGGATGTCAATTCCACTGTGATCCAAGTGAAGCGAATTTGCTTTGTGAAGCTTGCCAGAAGAAACAGCAAGAACATAAATTAGCAAGTCATCATGCGGTAAAAATGCGCGTGGTGGAATTGCCGGTAAGTGCAACGGAAGATCGCGTGGTTGGGACACTTGACATTGAACATGCGATTAAACATGGAGAAAAGAAATTTGAAGCCGGGATTCTTGCCCAAGCGAATCGCAATATTCTTTATGTTGATGAAATTAATCTACTTGATGATCATGTCGTTGATGTTCTTTTAGATGCGGCAGCAATGGGAATTAATACGGTTGAACGTGAAGGGGTGTCCTACTCCCATCCGGCGAGATTTGTCCTTGTTGGGACAATGAATCCGGAAGAAGGCGATATTCGTCCACAATTGTTAGATCGATTTGGACTATCTGTAGTTGTTACTGGTGAACATGAACCGGAAAAAAGGGTGGAAGTCATCAAAAGACGTCTTGCTTATGAAGCTGCCCCGGAAACTTTTATTGCAGATTGTCAAGAGGAGCAAGAAGCTTTAGCAACAAAAATTATTCAAGCAAGAAAAATTTTAACAAACGTAACGATTTCTGATGAACTTTTAGTTGCAGTTGCTAAAATGGCGATAGAATTAGGCGTCGATGGCCATCGCAGTGATATTACAACGATTAAAACAGCGATGACCTTGGCTGCTTTTGATGGTAGAGAAGAAGTCTTACTTGAAGATATAAAAAATGCGGCAAAATTGGTATTGCCGCATAGAATGCGCCGTCGTCCATTTGAAGAAGGTGCCTTGGATTGGGATAAAGTTGAAGCTTTACTTGCAGAGTAAATGGTTTTGTGGGAGGAAAGAAAGATGATGATACCATCTGCATATCCGTTTGCGGCAATTGTTGGGCAAGAGCAGGTCAAAAAAGGACTCATGATTGCTCTGGTTAATCCAAAAGCGGGTGGAATATTAATTGGCGGACCAAAGGGCACGGCAAAATCGACACTTGTACGTTCGATACGTGAAGTCAGTGGTGATAAGCGATGTGTAGATTTACCGCTCAATGCTACGGAAGATATGTTGTTTGGTAATATTGATCTGGAATATGCCATACAAGAGGGGAAAAGAAAATTTTTACCGGGAATTCTGGCGAAAGCAAATAACAATATTCTTTATATTGATGAAGTAAATTTACTGCGCAGTGAATTGTTAACGGCGATTTTAGATACCAATATTGCAGGGATAAATCGAATTGAACGCGAAGGAATTTCGTTTTCGCATGAAGCAAATTATATCGTAATTGGAACAATGAATCCGGAAGAAGGCACGTTGTCTGCGCAAATTTTAGATCGCTTTGGCATGTATGCGGAAACGACAAATGCAATAGAGGTTGAGGAACGGGTTCAGATTGTAAAATTGCTTTTAGATTTTGAGAAAAACCGTCAAATGTTTAAAGCTCGTTATGCGACAGATATAGAAACCTTAGCAGAGAAAATAAAAAAAGCAACAGCAATTGTTTCGCAAATTGAAGTATCAGAAGCGATGATGCAGTTAGCAGCGCAAATGTGTGCAAAATCATTTTGCGCAGGTCATCGAGCGGAAATCTATTTATTAGAAGCAGCAAAAGCGATTGCGGCACTTGAAGAACGGTTGTATATCTTGCCTAAGGATATGGATGAAGCAGCGATGTTTGTTTTGGTACATCGAATGCGTCAGCTTCCTCAGCAGCAACCCCAGGAGCAGGAAGAGCAAGAACAAAACGAACAAGAAGAGAATAATGATACAGAAAATAATGATGAGCAGGAAGAATCTGAATTACCACCACCGTCGGCAGACGAGGATGGGCAAGAGGACGATGATGAAAGTGAATCTGAGCAAGAAGATGATAAAACAGAGGAAACACCAGACAATCCGGAAAATCAGCTAGCGCCAGAAGAGCAAACAGCTGAAATTGATAAAACTTTTCAATTACCAAAGATGATGCTAGATATGGGCAAAGATCGTATGATTCGCCGTGGCAGTGGCAAGCGCAGCACTACGCGAACTGATTTAAAACAAGGGCGATACGTTAGGGCGTCAATGCCAAAAGGCAAGATTGAGGACTTGGCGTTTGATGCAACGATTCGCGCCGCCGCACCATTTCAACGGATGCGCAGTGAGAATGGCTGCGCATTAAATATTCAGCAGGAAGACCTTAGACAAAAAGTTCGTGAAAAACGCATTGGCAATACTTTTCTATTTCTTGTTGATGCCAGCGGCTCAATGGGGGCGAGAACGCGGATGAAAGCCGTAAAAGGTGCAATTTTTTATATGCTGCAAGAAGCGTATCAAAAACGTGATAAAGTGGGCATGATTGCATTTCGTCGTGATAAAGCGGAGGTGCTTTTGCCGATTACACGCAGTGTTGATTTAGCGCAAAAGTGTCTACAACAAATGCCGACAGGTGGAAAAACACCTTTGGCAGAAGGGCTTGATACGGCCTTGATGACACTGACTGCAATGAATAAAAAAGATAAGGAACAAGAGCCGGTGCTCGTATTGCTTACTGATGGCAGAGCAAATGCAGGTGAAGATGCAGTAAAAGAAGCAATGCGTACGGCTGAGCGATTGCGTGAATCCAATGTAACATCGGTAGTGATAGATACAGAAACTGATTTTATAAAATTAGGTATCGCTAAAAATCTTGCTCGTGAAATGGGCGCAACATATTTTAGTTTAAAACAATTATCACAGGAAAATATTGTACATATCGTTCGCAATATTACAGCGGGATAGACTTTGATTATATTGGGGAGAAGAAAATGAAGAAAATTGCATTTTACGGAAAAGGTGGAATCGGGAAATCTACGACAGCATCAAATGTTTCAGCAGCTTTTAGTGAAATGGGAAAAAAAGTATGCCAGATTGGCTGCGATCCGAAAAATGACTCCACGCGTCTTTTATTAGGACATATTTGTAAGCAAACTGTTTTGGATGCGGTAAGAGATAGTGAAACGGGAGAAGTCGCGGCAGAAGATATCATCCACACAGGATTTCATGGAATTAAGTGCATTGAGGCAGGCGGTCCTGAACCTGGAGTTGGCTGCGCAGGAAGAGGGATTATCGTTGCACTTGATTTGCTTAGGTCGTTATCGACACTTGAGGAAGAGGATATCATTTTATACGATGTTTTGGGTGATGTTGTTTGTGGCGGTTTCGCAGTACCGATTCGTGAAGGCTATGCAACGGATATTTACATTGTATCCTCGGGGGAATTGATGTCTCTTTATGCAGCAAATAATATCGCTAAAGGAATTCAAAAATTTGCTGCGCGTGGGAAGGTCAGATTGGGCGGAATTATCGGAAATAGTCGCAATGTAATGCAGGAAAAAGAATTATTAGAAGAGTTCGCACAAAGATTGAATGCGCGGTTAATTCAATTTATTCCGCGTGATAGATCTGTAAATCAAGCTGAGGTAAATCGTCAGACGGTGATTGAGTGGGCACCAGATTCTGCACAAGCAGATGTCTATCGCAATCTCGCAAAAAAAATTACCGATAATAACGAATTAAATGTTCCTACACCATTAACTTTTGCAGAGCTAGAGAATTTGGTTATGAAGTATGGAAACGAATAAAAATAGAGTTTAGATTAAAAGGGAATTACACGAATAAAAATGTAATTCCCTTTTTGTATGTAGAAAAATATGAAGTTAAAAAACATTTTATTTACGGTAGAGGTTTTTTTATTGTTATCGCGAATTTTGGTTAGTAAAGTGGAGAAAGCAGGAGATTTTATGTTAAAAAAGATATTGTTTTTTATTATAGCCATATTTATGATGCAATCAAATTTTATTAACCATGATGTTTATGCAAATGGTTTTTATTCTTATCATCATTATTTTGATAATGGGAACAATACGTTTATCAAATGTATGGACTCAGAATATAACCGTAATGTTCGCATGGAAAATTTAATAAAAAAAGAATTGGATATACCACCTTCTATAATGAGAAAAACAGATTTTTACTATAACTATATCGATTTAAATAATGATGGCGATAATGAAATTTTTGTTTTAGTAGTTGGCCCTTATACTAGTGGCTCAGGAGGAAGTACAGCCTTTATTTTAGAGGAAAAAAGACACAGATTATCAATCAAACAAAAATTTACTTTGGTTAATGTTCCAATCGTTATTAGTGAAAGCATGACAAATGGTTATAGGGATATTATCGTTAGAAATTTCGGTGGCGGCGTAAAAGGGCGTTACATAGTACTTGCTTATCAAGACGGTGCTTATACTGATGTGAATTCGGGATATGAAATCACTGACTTAAAAGATGTAAGTGGTGTAGCAATTTTGTGTGATAAATAAAAATTACAATACTATGGTATAAAGTTGGGGCAATAAATTATTAAGAGCTTGACATGCATGGCTTCGTGTGGTAATATATAAAAATATTCAGATGTAGCAATTTAACTCACATATATTTGTCAGTTGTTGATCATTCAATCGCTGGCGAGTATATGTGTTTTTTTATATACGGAATGAATAATTGAAAAAATTAGGAGGTTGTTTTTATGAATAAAGGTACAGTAAGATGGTTTTGCCCAGAGCAAGGGTTTGGTGTTATTGTAAATGATACCGATAATAAAAATATATTTGTACATTTTTCAGCAATCATAACAGAAGGCTTTAAATCTTTAGCCGAAGGTCAAAAAGTTTTTTATGATATTGCAAGTGATGCAAAAAATAGTAGTAAAATTATTGCTGTTAATGTTCTAAGTGCATAGAACATTATGTTATTGATGTGTGAACGCAACAAAGAAAAACCACGATTAAGTAGATTTTTGTACGGAAAAAACATTCAAAATAACGGTTAAAAAACCTCCAGACACAGTTCAGCTGTGATTGGAGGTTTTTTAAAATCCACGATTTCTATATTTTTCAATATAGAAATCGTGGATTTTATTTTTTATTTTGCGCAAGATATGAAATATTCGATAGAATTTTGTTGAAATTTTTACGAAAGGGTGGTGCATAATGCAAGAGTATAAAGGTAGGTTGACTTTGGCAAAGGGAACTTATGTAGAATTTGTTGTTGCACCGGATGAGGATGTTGACTTTGGTGATATTTTAGCGGTTGAAGGTAAGAATGACGATATTTTCTATATTAGGGTGTATGACTTTAAAGTAAAGTCGCGTTGGTCAGATTTAAAGGGTGTTGGTTACTTGATGAGTAAGCTTGATGGTGAAGGCAAGGCAGAAAATCAAGAAGAATTAGATTTTTATCTTGGCGGAAATCATACAGTTAAAGTTGGTATGGCAGAGCAACTGTGTTACGCTAATGCAAATGGCGACTTGTTTAATCCAAAGACTTGCCCTGATTTTTTCTGTGAAGTTCGTGCCTTAAGAAAAGAAGATGCAATATTGCTTGCGGAATTAAAAGGTGATTTAGAGATTGGATTATTAAAAAGTGGCAGAGCTATTATGGATTTACCTGTTGGTATTTATGGAAATAAAACGATTGGAGAACATATTGGCGTATTTGGAACAACGGGATCTGGAAAAAGTAATTTAGTAAAGGTTTTAGCTGGTTCGATCGCAACAAATGGGAACTACGGTGTATTGATTTTTGATGTGCATAATGAATATCATAATGCCTTGATTCAGCATCCAAGGGCAAAGGAAAAAGTTTTTATTTATCATACAGGTGAGAGCAATGGGTATGCAAAGCAATTAAAACTTGATTATTCACAGCTTAGTATTGAAGCTATCGTATCCTGTGCGAATTTTACTGAACCACAACTGGATGCTCTTTTTAAATTAAGTACAGTATGGCAAGACAAATGGTTAGAATATATTTTGAATTATGAAGTGGAAGATATTATTGAAGCGCTAAAAGAGGAAACTGGACAGAAATTTCAGTCGAGAACAATTAGTAAAATTAAAAGTATTTGTTGGAATTTAAAACAAGAATTAAATATTAATGGTTATGAAGAAGATGTTTTAAAGGAAATTATCAATAAATTAGAAACAGGAAATATCGTTTTAGTTGAAATGAAGGAAATATCGAATTTAGGAGAATATGCATTATCAACATTATTATCGCAAGCTTTATTGCATTACTATACATGTAAAACAGAAGTTGAGCGAGAAAAAACAAAAACGGTATTGATTGTATTAGAAGAAGCGCATAGATTTTTAGGGAAAAAATCACATGCAAATAATAATATTTTTGCACAGCTTGTGAGTGAAGCGCGAAAATTTAATTTAGGAATGTGCGTGATTGATCAGCAGCCTAGATTGTTAGCAGATCAAGTTTTATCACAATTAAATACTTTATTTATTTTGGGTCTTGCATCAAAAGCAGATAGAAGCAAATTAGAGTCCATGAGTCGAAAGGATATTCTAAAGCAACGCAACGAAATTAAAAATCTTGATTGCGGAGAAATGATTGCTGCTACAAACTATATGAGGTTTGCGGCACCAGTAAAGGTTTATAAATATGAAGATTATCTAGAACACTTAAGTCATTGATATGTATGGTGTACAGTGAAGATTTTTACTGTGCACCATATTTTGTTCATTAAGGATGTTGGTATGTTTTTTATTTTGAAGGCATAGGATTATCTGTAAAGGCAGGTGTATGTGTTATGCGGCGAAATAATTTACGAAAGCTGGTTAAAGCATTTGAGATACCTGAAGATGTTATGGGCGATTTATCTCGTTTAACGATGCTGGGAAATAAACAATTACTTATTGAAAATCATCGAGGGATTATTGAATATACGTCTACATATATAAGACTTAATTTAGTTGATGGAATTTTAGTGATAAAAGGCACGCATCTTGCCCTAGGAAATTTGCAATTAGAACAGATTTTAGTAGAAGGCAAGGTTGGTGAAATTCATTATGATACATAGACTGATGAATTATCGGAAAGGGTCTGTGTGTATAAAGGTGAAAAATGGATATGTAGAAAAATTCATAAATTTTTGTATGAACGATAATGTTTATTTATGGGGCGTTCGTCATACGGAAGATGGATTAGTTGCATGGCTTTGTGTAGAAGATTTTTTTAAATTAAGACCAATTGTAAAAAAGAGCGGTGTTAAGATTGTGGTATTAAAGCATTTTGGACTGCCTTTTTTAATTAAACGCTGGAAAAAGCGTAAAGTGATGATGATTGGCGCATGCCTTTTTTTTGTTTGTCTATATATTTTGTCAAATTATATTTGGTTTATTGAAGTTACAGGAACAAAAGCTGTAAGTGATGAACAAATTTTAGAGATTGCAAAAGAGTATGGATTGAAACGTGGTGCCCATAGTGATGAATTTTCAAGTAAGTCAATTGAAAGAGAATTATTAATTCGGTTTCCTGAGCTGGCGTGGGTAGGTATAAATACAAAGGGAACAAAAGTTGATATTGAGGTCGTTGAGAAAGTAATGCCAATCGTAGAAGAGATGAATTCATATGATTTAATTGCTAGTAAAGATGGAGTCATCACAGAATGCATAGTTTTTCAAGGGGTTCCTATGGTCAAAGTTGGTGATATAGTAAAAGAAGGCGATTTATTAATAAAAGGTGCTGAATCGTATAATAATATACATACAGATAACGATACTATGAAAGCGAAAGGGATCGTAAAAGCAAAACTATCTTATCATGGGCATGGAAAAGCGGATTTTAGCAAAGTTTTATATGAAAAGAGCGGGGAAAAGGATTTTTCATTTGCAGTGAAATGGGGAGATTTTTTTTATTCTCTTAAAGTATTTAATGAAAACTCTTTTGGAGCTTTTGAAAAAGAAGAAATTGTTAAAAAAATTCCATGGTGGAGGAATAGTGGCTTTGCTGTCGAATTTATTATAGATATTTATGATGAGTTAATTGCTTATCGGCAAAACTTATCAATAGATCAAGCCAAACAACAAGCGATAAAAGAAGCTTTAAATATGAGCAAAAATTCAATTCCCGAGGATGCTTTGTTAATTGATAATGAAGTGAAAGTAACGGATGTAGAAGATGGGATTGAAGTAGAGATTACGTTTATTACAGAAGAAGAGATTAGTAAGCATAGTAAGCATAGTTGATAGGAGGCTGCTTTTTTGCAGGGGATTTTAGAAAAAAAAATTACATTTCAAGAAAAAAAGATGGCATTGGCACTGTTAGGCCGAAATGATGAATATATAGATTTATTTTGCAAAAAGTTTTCTTGTCAGATAACGAGTCGTGGTGATGAAATCGTGATTCGCGGTGAGGAAGATGAAGTGAGTAAAGTTGAAAGAATATTTCAAGAGCTAATGTTTTTGATTAGTCAGGGGCATGCGCTTACAATGCATGAGGTAAGATATAGTATTGATTTAGTACTACAAGGAAAAGAAGATAGTCTGCATAATTTATTCAATGAAAATATTCTAATCACGGCAAAAGGACGGCAGGTCAGGCCTAAAACATTAGGACAAAAAGTATACTTAAGTGCAATTAAACAAAATGAGATTACTTTTGGAATTGGACCTGCGGGAACAGGCAAGACATATTTAGCAGTTGCAATGGCAGTTTCCGCGCTTAAGAATAAAACAGTTGAGAAAATTATATTAACGCGTCCAGCGGTAGAAGCTGGAGAAAAGCTAGGCTTTTTACCAGGCGATTTGCAAGAGAAAGTAGATCCGTATTTAAGGCCTATCTATGATGCATTAAATGATATTTTAGGTAATGAGACTTTTCAAAAATTTCTGGTAAAAGGCATAATTGAAGTTGCTCCTTTGGCTTATATGCGAGGCAGAACATTAGAAAATGCATTTATTATTTTAGATGAAGCGCAAAATACGACGCCTGCGCAAATGAAAATGTTTTTAACTCGTCTGGGATTTGGTTCGAAAATTGTTGTCACTGGTGATTTATCACAGGTAGATTTACCTCAGCACATCACATCTGGTCTTGCTGAGGCGCAAGAGGTTTTAAAGGATGTAAAGGGAATCAGAAGTGTTGTGTTAGATGACAGTGATGTTATTCGGCATGAGGTTGTTGCAAGGATTATAAGAGCATATGATCAATATGCAAGAAGATAGGAAACGCAGCAATAAGGCGGTGGAGATGTGAATATAAAAGAACCTTTCAAATGGATTCTATATAAATTAGGGGATTTACATTCTTATCCAATGCTTAAACGTATTTGGCTAGCAGGTGCTTTTTTATTCTTAGTATTAGTTATTGTTGTTGCAGATGTTATCCCGGAAAGAATCGCTGTTGAAGAAGGAGCGGTAAGCGATCGAGATATTATTGCACCGCGTACGGTATCCTATGTAAACGAAGAAAAGACCAAGAAGCTCGAATCAGAAGTTCTAGAAGGTGTTGCTGATGTCTATGATATGGATGTTGCTGTACTTCTAAAATCAGAAGATCAAGTAAATGGAATTTTCAATGCTTTGCAAAACGTCGTAAATACAAAAGATTTTTCTACGATGCTTCCGGATGAACAAGCAGTTTTAAAGCATAAAGCTTTATCGGATGCTATTAGTATAGGAGTTAACAAGAATACTGTAAATTTTTTAATTTATGCAGACATGAATAGCGTGGAAAATGTAAGAGTGAGTACGATTACCTTTTTACGCAAATATCTACAACGAGGGATTCATGCAGATGAAATTAGTTTAGTAAAGAAACATTTAGCAATTGATTTAGAATCTGCTCCTTTGAATCAAGAGGAGAAAGAGGCTGCTGAAGATTTACTAAAAAATGCATTAAAGCCCAATATGATTTTAAATGAAAAAGAAACTGAGAATAGAAAGCAAGCTGCGATTGCAAATGTTGAGCCCGTGCGCGAAACTATTCGCAAGGGACAAGTTCTTGCAAGACATGGGGACGTAATTACAAATCAACAAATCGTCATGATGGAGAAAGTTGGCTTATATCGTGGGCAAGTTAGCGTTAGTCGATTTGTAGGATTGCTGATTTTTATTTTAATTGTTGTGGCAATTATGGCTGCTTATTTATATAAGTTAGAGAAAAATGTATATAGAGATGATAAAAAAATAATTTTACTTGCGCTTATTATATTAATTGCATTATCTTTAGGTAAACTTGCTTATTATTCTTATTATCTAGCTGGACCAGTGGCTGCTGGAGCTTTATTGGCAGCTATCTTGGTTAATCCTAGAGTTGGGCTGATTGTAAGTGTAGTTTTAGCGATGCTTTATGGTATAATTGTCGAATATGATTTGCGCGCTGTAGCTTTTACTTTAGTTGGAAGTATGGCAGGAGTATATAGTGTAACGAAAATGGCACATGGATATAGCCTAACAAAAACAGGACTTTTGATTGGTGCTGCGAATTTTATTATTATCTATTCAATGGGAATGTTAATGCAAATTGATGATTATCAATTATTAACTCAAGGTATTACTGGTGCGATTGGCGGGCTTGCTGCAGCGATTATTACAACTGGGTTATTGCCTTATCTAGAGCATGCTTTTAGTATAACAACGCCGATTAAACTTTTAGAACTTGGGCAATCTAATCAACCGTTGATGCAAAGGCTGCTATTGGAAGCTCCAGGTACATATCATCACAGTGTTTTGATCGGAAATTTAGCAGAGGCTGCGGCTGATAAAATTGGTGCAGATCCTGTGGTTGTACGAGTTGGAGCATATTATCATGATATAGGAAAAATAAAAAGACCTTATTTTTTTGTGGAAAATCAATTTGGTGTGGATAATCCGCATAGCAAATTATCGCCTACTTTAAGTACGTTGATTATTACTTCGCATGTTAAAGATGGACTAGATTTATGTCATGAATATAAGCTACCCAAAGTAATTTCTGATATAGTAGCACAGCATCATGGAACATTGTTAGCATCATTTTTTTATAAAAAAGCATCTGAGACGGAGCATGGCGAGTGTGTGTTGGAAAAGGATTTCCGTTATGAAGGGCCAAAGCCGCAGACGAAGGAAGCCGCCCTTATTATGATTGCTGATGCTTGTGAGGCAGCTGTTCGATCTATTGGTAAACCGAATGTAAGTAGAGTAGAAGCAATGGTACGAAAAGTAATCCGCGAGCGTTTAAATGATGGACAATTTGATGAGTGTGATTTGACATTAAAGAATTTAACGATAATTGGTGATGTATATATTAGAATTTTATCAGGTATGTTTCATTCTAGAATAGAGTATCCGGATAGTGTTAAGGAGATAGAAAGGAAAAAAGATAAAGATGGAAATAGTATTAGAGAACTTTCCGCAGGAAGTTCAAGTGACGGCAGCAATGGAGGAAATCGTGAAGAAAGTCTTAAATAAAGTTGCAGAATTATACGGACTTGAAGAAGATGCGGAAGTTGGAGTTACTTTAACGGACAATGAGTATATCAAAGAATTAAATACAAAATATAGAAATAAAGAATGTTCGACAGATGTATTATCTTTTGCATTAAATGAGGGAGAAGAGCCTGAGATTGTCGATGGTCCTTCAGTTAATTTAATTGGTGACATTATTATTTCAGTTGAAACAGCACAAATGCAAGCTGAGGAATATGGACATAGTTTAGAGCGGGAATTAGCTTTTCTTACAGTGCATGGTATGATGCATTTGCTAGGGTATGACCATATTGAAGAAGAAGATAGAATTGAAATGAGAAAAGAAGAAGAGTATGTGTTGGGAGAATTAGGAATACCACGCAAATAATTTAATAAATTAAGAATTGATTTAAAAATATTCGAAATGTTTTTTTTATCAAGAAGTTCAAGGAGAGAGAGTTATGGAAAAAGGTTACAAATCAGGATTTGTTGCAGTAATAGGAAGACCGAATGTAGGAAAATCTACATTGATTAATAGTTTGATTGGGCAGAAAATTGCAATTATGTCAGATAAGCCACAAACGACGAGAAATAAAATTCTTTGTGTACTTTCACAGCCAGATGCGCAAATTATTTTTATAGATACACCTGGGATTCATAAACCTAAACATAAACTAGGGGAATATATGGTGAGTGCGGCGGAAAATACATTAAAAGAAGTAGACGTTATTTTATTTGTTGTGGATGCAAGTGAAGATTTAGGTGCAGGTGAAATGTATATTTTGGAAAGATTAAGAAATACCAAAAAGCCTGTTGTGCTTGTTGTGAACAAAATAGATAAAATAGATAAACAACAAATTTTGCCAACGATTTCTCGATATGCAGATCGGTATAATTTTATTGGTGTTGTACCAATTTCGGCTAAGCAAAATACAAATTTAGACTATTTAGTGGATGAAATAAAAAAACATTTAGAAGAAGGCCCGCAATACTATCCAAATGATATGGTTACGGATCAGCCAGAACGTTTAATAGCAGCAGAACTTATTCGCGAGAAAGTATTACATTTGACTCGTGAAGAAATTCCACATGCAATAGCTGTAGATTTAGAGGAAATGTCACGACGTGAAAACGATGATGTTTATATTCGGGCGACGATTTATGTTGAACGTGATTCTCAAAAGGGAATTGTTATTGGAGCGCGTGGTGCATTACTAAAAGAAATTGGGGCTCTTGCCAGAACTGATATTGAGCATCTGTTAGGGTCGAAAGTATATCTTGATTTATGGGTGAAAGTGAAAAAAGATTGGCGTAATCGTGATGGGATATTACGTGGTTTAGGATATGAATAAAGGGCGGCGATATTGCCACCCTTTTCTTTTTGCTATCTGAATTTCCTTATGGTAGAATGATCGTATAGGAGGACGAGAAGAATAAATGAAATTTTTATCGCGATATTTTATTAATGGATTATTAGTAATCGTACCAATTGCAATTACAATTTTAGTTATTGTTGAAGTTTTTCAATTTACAGAAGGTGTCTTGGGAAAATATATCCCAATTGATGTGCCTGGCATTGGCTTTGTTACAGTTATAGGTCTTATTTTATGTATTGGATGGTTGTCTTCATGCTGGATTATGAAGCAATTTATTCATTTTGGTGAATTTATTGTTGGTAAGATTCCGTTTGTGAAATTTATTTATAATAGTGTTAAGCATCTATCCAGTGCTGTTTTTGAATCAAAGAATTTATTTAAACAGGCAGTGCTTGTTCCGTATCCGCATCAAGGAGTAAAAGCTGTTGGTTTTATTATGGCAGATTTATCTGAAGCAATTACAGAGAAGCTTGATGATGAATATGTATGCGTATTTATTCCTTGGAGCTTAAATGTAACATCAGGAAGCAATATTCTTATTCCTAAAAAGGATGTCATCTATCTTGATGTAAGTGTAGAAAGTGCATTACAATACACTTTAACAGCCGGTTCGGTAATGCCAACAAAAGAAATGGAAAATATTAGTGATGCAGGTAATTATAATCAATATATAAAAGATGCGATTAAAAATGCAAAGTATTTTTCATGAATATTCGTCTTTTATACTTATAGGAGATTTTTGTATGGAAATTGGGAAAATTTTTGCTAAAATCCTCTTTATATTTTTATCAAAATAGGCTATGCTATTAGTAGGGATTTATAGAATCATAATTTTTCATAGGCGCTTTGTTTAGGCGAATTTTAAATTTGTTTCCGTTGGTAGAGTAGTAGAGAGAGAGAGAAACTATAAACTTTGGCGGGGGTGTTGTTTAGTGTTACTTAGAAATGTCATGTGGGATATTTTTCAAAATACTGGACAAATAGAAGCGTATTTAATGTATCGGAATTGTGCAACTAATTTCGCTGATAACCAGCCTAAAGAAAAAGATGATTTAGAACAAATACCAAATAAGTAATTAGTTTTATGGGTTGAGGTAAAAATGGCGCAATATGCAACTGAAGCTTTGATTTTATCTGTTCGCAATTGGGGTGAAGCAGATAAAATGGTAAATTTTTTTTCAAAAGAATTCGGGAAAATAGCAGCTGTTGCTTATGGTTGCCGTCGACCAAGAAGTCCGCTTGCAGGTGGCATGCAAGTATTTAGTCATCTGCAATTGCAGGTGATGGGGGGCAATAGTTTAGATACAATAAAACAATGTGAAACTAAGCAAACGTTTAAGCAGCTAAGGGAAAATTTAGATTGTATGGCATATGCGGCTTTCTTGACGGAAGTGGTAAATGAAGTTTGTCCAGAGCGTCATCCGGAGCCGCATATTTATGATTTACTACTTAATGCTTTTCAATTGTTTTCTAAACGAAATCCTCGATTAGTTGCCTTAGCAGCAGGATATCGGATTTTAGAATATACAGGCTACCAGCCGAATTACGAACAATGTGTGGTATGTGGAAAGCATATAGCAACTGATTCATTTTTTTCATTGAGTAAGGGTGGTATCGTATGTGAAGCATGTAAGGAATTGCCACAGATTTCTTTTTCGTTAAAAATGCGTGACTTTATCAACCAGCTATTAGCTTTAAATTGGGAAGAGCCGCAATCTTTTAGTGTGTCTGGAGCGGTACTAATGCAAGTGGAGAAATTATTGATTGATTATTTGCATTTTATTCTGGAAAAGCCGTTAAAATCACTTGAATTTATTCAGCAGTTGGCAGAGTTGCCAAAAGTTCATACATAGGGTTAAGAATTGACAAAGTATGTGCAATTTGTTAAACTCAATGGGTATATAGTAGATTTAGTCTTAGTTTTGATGAAGGCAATGAAGGAAAGTAGTATCCTAATCTTAGCGAGTCGAGGATAGTGAAAGCTTGACAATTTAGGTGAAGGCGTTCCCAAGCCGTGAGAGGAAAGCGTAAGCGAGTAAACCTCACAATATTTATAAGGTGGGCAATATGCCAATCAGGGTGGAACCGCGGGAATGTATATCTCGTCCCTGTAACAATGTATGTTACAGGGACGAGATTTTTGTTTTTGTAGCAAAGGTCAAAACGAGGCTTTAATTTAAAGGAGGAATTTTTCTTATGACATTTCAGGACATTATCCTGACTTTACAAAATTTTTGGGCGAAGCAAAATTGTATTTTATCGCAACCATACGATGTGGAAAAAGGTGCAGGGACGATGAACCCTTCTACATTTTTGCGTGCATTAGGGCCTGAGCCTTGGCATGTTGCCTATGTAGAGCCTTCTCGTCGTCCAGCGGATGGACGTTATGGAGAAAATCCGAATCGTTTATTTCAACATCATCAATTCCAAGTCATTATGAAACCATCACCAGATAATATTCAAGAATTATATTTAGAAAGTCTTAGAAAGCTTGGAATCAAACCAGAAGAACATGATATTCGCTTTGTTGAAGATAACTGGGAATCTCCGACACTTGGTGCATGGGGACTTGGTTGGGAAGTTTGGCTTGATGGTATGGAAATTACTCAATTTACGTATTTTCAACAAGTAGGTAGCGTAGATGTAAAACCAGTATCTGTGGAAATTACATACGGCTTGGAACGTCTTGCTATGTATATTCAAGGAAAAGAAAATGTATACGATTTAGAATGGGTAAATGGTGTTACTTATGGAGATGTATTCCATCGTAATGAAGTAGAGCAATCTACTTATAATTTTGAGCTTGCTGACACTGATTTATTATTTGAGTTATTTGATAAATATGAAAAAGAAGCAATTCGTGTTATTGAAGCGGGTTTTGTATTACCAGCTTATGATTATGTATTGAAATGTTCACATACATTTAACCTTCTAGACGCACGTGGAGCGATTAGCGTAAGCGAACGTACAGCGTTTATCGGTAGAGTTCGTAATATGGCTAGATTATGTGCGCAGGGATATCTAAAACAACGTGAAGAGTTAGGTTATCCTTTGTTAAAAGGAGGTAAAGCAAGTGAGTAAAGATTTATTATTAGAAATTGGTACAGAAGAAATTCCCGCAAGATTTATGACAGGAATTTTAAATCAAATAGAAACAATAGCAAAAAATAAATTTGCAGAACTTCGTATTGCGTTTGATGAAGTGCAAGCTTATGGAACGCCTCGTCGGATTGCTTTGATTGTAAAAAATGTTGCAGATAAGCAAGAAGACATCTCAAGTGAAAACAAAGGGCCGTCAATAAAGGTTGCTTTTGATGCGGAAGGAAATCCGACAAAGGCTGGTATGGGTTTTGCTAGAGGACAAAAAGTTGATGTCAAAGATTTAGTTGTCAAAGATGGTTATGTTTATGCGATGGTACATGAAGTTGGACAAGAAACTTCAGGGATGATGGCAACTGTTTTACCAGAGATTATTCATAGCTTAAACTTTTCGAAAAATATGCACTGGGCTGACTTAGATATGAAGTTTGTTCGTCCAATCAAATGGATTGTTGCACTATTTGGCAATGAGGTTGTTGACTTTTCAGTTGCGGAAGTAAAAACTGGTAATGTATCTCGTGGGCATCGTTTCCTTAGCCAAGGAGATATTGTAATCAAAAATGCAGATTCTTATGTGGAAACATTAGAAAAAGAATTTGTAATTGTTGATCAAGATAAACGTCGTGATATGATTCAAAAACAAATTCTGGAATTGGCAGAAAGTAAAGGCGGAAATGCTGAAATTTCCGAAGATTTATTAGAAGAAGTTGTTTTCTTAGTTGAATATCCAACAGCTTTATGTGGTAATTTTGAGGACAAATATTTAAAATTGCCACCTGAAACAGTAATCACACCGATGCGTGAACATCAACGTTACTTCCCTGTGAAAGCAGCGGATGGATCTCTTATGCCGATGTTTATTACCGTAAGAAATGGTGGAAAAGAACATTTAGAAATTGTACAACATGGGAATGAGCGTGTACTTAGAGCTAGACTTGCTGACGCACAATTTTTCTTTGAAGAAGATTGCAAAGTTAAGTTGATTGATCGACTGGAAAAATTAAAGACAATAGTGTTCCAAGAAGGTCTTGGAACGATTTATGATAAAGCTGAACGCTTAGCTAAATTATCTGCTTTTCTTGTCAAACATACAGGTGCGGATCAATCTGCACTAGTAACGATTGAACGTGGTGCGAAATTAGCAAAAACGGATTTAGTTACAGGTATGGTCTGTGAATTCACAGAATTACAAGGCATTATGGGGAGAGAATATGCGTTATTAAACGGTGAAACTAAAGAAGTAGCACAAGCGATTTATGAACATTATTTGCCCCGTTTTGCTGGTGATGAATTGCCTGCAAGCGTAGCTGGTCAATTTATTAGTATTGCGGATAAAATTGACAATATTGTGGCAACGTTCAGCCGCGGATTGATTCCAACCGGTTCTCAAGATCCGTATGCATTACGTCGGCAAGCATTAGGAATTGTAAATATTTTGATTGATGGTAAATATGATGTCTCTTTAGCGGGGCTTGTTGAAGAAACTATGAATTTATTATCGATTGCTGATATAGAAAAACGAGATAAATTAATTGCGGATGTTCAAGAGTTCTTCCGTTTACGAATCAAAAATGTATTAACGGATGAAAATATTCGTTATGATATTATTGATGCAGTTCTTGCTACGGGAATGGATAATATATATGATGTGTATTTAAAGGCAATTGCTGTGACTGCTGAAATTGAAAAACGCGATATGACAAAAGCAATTCAAGCCTTTGTTCGCGTGGGAAATCTTGCGAAAAAAGCAGAAGCTGCAATTGTAAAAGCAGAATTGTTTATTACAGATGAAGAAAAAAATCTTTATCAAGCATATGTATCCGTTAATAGTGCGGTTGAAAGTCTAATCGAAGGAAAAGATTATGCTGGTGCAATTGATGCAATGATGGATTTAATCGAACCAATCGATACCTTCTTTGACAACGTTATGGTTATGGATAAAGAGGAAGCAATCAAAACAAATCGTTTGGCTTTATTAAGCAGTATCACAAATATGGTAAATCAAGTTGCTGATTTTAGTAAAATTGTATAAGCTATCAAGTTGATTTGATTCAGATAGTTTTTTTACTCTATCTGAACCCTAATCCCCTTGCTTAGAGATTGAGCTGCTCTTAGCTCTCATATAAAATTTGAGAGTTTTAGAGCAGCTGTTTTTTACTTGATATCTAAAAATTCAAAAGAAAAATAAATTAAAATTTAACATTCTAAATAGTGTTTAATTTTAAGTGGAATACAGAGAAGTTTAGTTATATGCTTTAGATGCTGCTCTATGCCAATAAAACAGTAGTGGAATATATAATGTATTTTATAACTTAGGGTTGTTGCTTGTTGTAAAATGTTGTATAATTATTTCGATACAATACTATGAGAAAAGAGGTAGATTTGTGGATACTACAGTAATGGGATTAGGAATATGTATTATAGGTGTTATTGTTATTGCGGTTATTAAGTATCAGGGAATGAAGTACAATTACAAAGCTGTGGCTTCAGTATTGCTTCAAGAGCTATTAGTTAAGGAACATGGCATTAAAAGTGATTTAGCTAATAGGGTGTGTACAGAAATTTATAAAGTCAAGAAAAATGATTTTGAAAATACATATAGTGTTGCGAAACAGGGATCGGGACGGTTAGGAAATATTTTTGCTAAAGATAATCTTCAAAAATTAATTATTGAAAAAGCTGAAAAATTGAATGTAGATTATAATGATTCACAAGAATTTAATCGGATTAATGAGATAGTAATAGATGAGCTAATAGCGCAGCTTTCAAATAAAAAAATAAAAAAATAGCAGGTGAACTTTTTAGTTTACCTGCTATTATTTTATGGTATGCTATTAATATTGATTAATATGGAGAGTTATAATGAATTATTTTGAAGCAATCGCAAATTTAAAGAAAAAAGAGCTTTCATCGCTTTATTTAATTAGTGGCGAAGAATCATATCTAGCGAATAAGTTTGAAAAAGCTGTGATAAAAAAAACATTTCCAGGAAATAACACTGATGGGGTACAAATATTAAGCACTGAAGCAAGTGTTGATGAAATTGTAAATTCAGTGGAGTCAATGCCGTTTTTTAGTGAAAAAAACTTAATTATCGTGCGTAATAGTACTTTATTTAAAGAGCGAAAAAATGCAAATGAGAAACAAGCAAATAGAAATGAAGAAAAATTGATACAGCTATTTAGTGATATGCCGACATATAGCATATTGCTATTGGTGACCGTAGACAAAATAGATAAGCGAAGAAAGCTTTATAAAGCCATTGATAAGCATGGAATACATGTGGAAGCATTGCCGATAAAAGCTCGTGATATTAAAGATTGGCTGCAAAATAAATTATATGAGATTCACCGGGAATTCTCTCGTGAAGCTTATGAATACTTTATAGAAGCAACTAGTGTGATGGCACAAATTTCATTGGGATATCTCGAACAGGAATTTGAAAAGTTAACGCTATATACTGATAAAACGCGAATTGAAAAAGAGGATTTAATCAAAGTATTTAGTAGCATCCCAGAGGTTTCTATTTTTGCAATGCTTGATGCAATTAGTGAAAAGAAGTTAAAGCAAGCATTGGTTTTGTTGGAGGAACAATTAATTGCAGGAGAACATCCGTTGAGATTAATTACGATGTTAAGCCGACATACTAGACAATTATTGCAAGTAAATGTGTTGTTAAGACAAGGCGCTACGAGTAGACAGATTGCGGAAAGCCTTGGTGTGGTACCTTTTATTGCGGAAAGATTAATGAAGAAAAGCAGATCTTTTAAACAGGAAGTGCTGCAACAAGTGTTGATAGATTTAGCCGAAGTGGATTATCAATTAAAATCCAGTCAAGCTGATTGTATAGCATTAGAAAGAATTATTATTAATTTGTGCAGTGAATAAAAATGGCAGACGGAAATATTTCTGTCTGCCATTAAGTATATATGTATATGTATTGATTTTTTAGGAAAGATAAAGTAAGAAAGCCTATTCACTAAAGTGAATAGGCTTTTAATTACACAATGTAAATTATTTAGCTAAAGCGTTAAGTTTACGAGCTAAACGGGATTTTCTGCGAGCAGCAGCATTTTTATGGAAAACACCTTTAGCAGCAGCTTTATCAATCGTTTTAGTAGCTTCAATAAGGAGGGCTTTAGCTTCATCAGCTTTACCAGCTTCAACAGCTTCAATTAATTTACGGGAAGCAGTTCTAACAGCTGATTTCACAGCGAAGTTTTTTGCACGACGTTCAGCGTCAGTTTTTACGCTACGTACGGATGAAATAATATTTGGCAAGTGGTTCACCTCCTTAAGGGTTTGTTTACCTAGATATTCTAGCATGTACTTATCTAAAAAGCAAGCATGATTTGTTAAATAAACACACAAACTAAAAAATAGTATAGCGAAATTTTTAAATTTGGTCAATTAAAACTTTGAAAATGTCGAAAAGTTTTTATAAAGGAGGATTTTTATGCAGGAATTTTTAGATTTTAGAACAGATTTAGCCATTGAGGCGAGAGAAATGCTTTCGAAACGCATTTCTCATGATATTCCAGGAGTGGAAATGGTGACAAGCACAGACGAGGATGTTTTAATCACTCGCGTAGATGTAACGAATCATGAAGCTGAGAAAGCGTTAGGAAAACCTAAAGGAAAATATATTACGATAGAAGCACAGGGAATTAAAGAGAATATACCAGTCTTACACGAAAAAATTACTCGTTTATTAGCCGATGAATTAAAAATAATCGTAGATGCTAATCAACATAAAACTGTGTTAGTTGTTGGGTTAGGAAATCGTCATGTAACGCCTGATGCATTAGGGCCTAAAGCTATAGAGAAACTATTTGTTACCCGTCATTTAGGTGATATGTTGACTGAGGAGATAAAAAATGATGTATGCTTAGTATGTGCGATAGCTCCTGGTGTTTTAGGAATTACAGGAATGGAAACGGCAGAAATTATTCAAGGTGTTGTTGAAAAAGTTAAACCTGATCTTATCATAGCAATAGATGCTTTGGCTGCTGCTTCAAGCAAAAGAATTAATACAACGATTCAAATTGCTAATACAGGAATTCATCCAGGGTCTGGTGTTGGTAATAAAAGATTTGGATTAAATGAAGAATCATTAGGCAGACCTGTGATTGCAATAGGTGTTCCAACAGTTATTCACGCTTCCACAATTGCCATGGATACAATAAATACATTAAAAGAATATGCTGAATTTGCACGATATTTTAAAAGTTTAGAAAAATTGTCCCCAACGGAACAACAGGTTATTGTTAGGCAGATTTTACCTGAAAGTTTGGGGGATTTAATGGTGACTCCAAAAGAGATTGATCGGTTAATGGATGATATTTCTAAAATAATTGCTAGTGCAATTAATGAAGTGTTGCATCCTGTGATTAATGAAGAAAACATTTCGCAATATTTGAAATTTTAGGTAATTTATTAATGAATATTATTAGTTATATTATGATGGCTTTTGCATATATATCTTATGTGGACAAAAATGATAAATCTATTTAGTGGAAGGCATTACTTGGCACTAAAGAGAGAAGGAATCTACAGGCTGGCAGATAGTGTTTAACTAAATGACACGTTAGTCAATGGACAAGAGATTCTTTAAGTAGGAGGCTGTTTTTGTGACTAGGATGCAAAGGCGAAAACTATTATGGGCCAGTAAACGACGAATTTTTATAAATGTATTTGCAGTGTTTCTTTTAATTGCTACATTATATCAAAACTATATTGAGGATTCTGTACCTGCTAGTGCTTCGGCTTATGGAAATCAGTTTGTCTCTACACATACAAAATGGTATGAAGTTTTATCTTATGGTATCCCTGGAATTGAAACCGTAAATAAAGACGGGGCTAAATCGGAAAATGGAATGGGACAAAGTGTATTTAATATGATAAGACTTGTTACGAATATTGATAGACAAGATATTCGATCTTTAATAAGGGCTGAAATTCCAGTGTTAGCTACGGTGAAGACAACGACGGCGATTGCTTCAAATACGTCAGCTTTGCCGAATTTTGATAAGATAAAAACAATTCCTAAAGGTAAGCCAATTGTTGCTTTATATCATACACATACAGCAGAATCATTTATTCCGAGTTCTGGGGTGGCTCATGCACCTGGAGGGCAAACTGGTGAGATTGTTGAAGTTGGAGATGCTTTGGTACAAGCATTAGCACAAAAAAATATTGTTACTTTACATGATAAAACGATTCATGATTATCCAAGCTTTATGAAAGCGTATGGTAAATCTGAGGAGACAGTAACGAGAATTGTTAAAGAAAATCCATCTATTGAAATGATTTTTGATGTGCATCGTGATGCTGATAAAAGGGCAAATGTGGTAACGACAATTCAAGGAAAAAATGTAGCTCAAATTATGATTATTGTGGCGCAAGGACAGGCAGATTTACCACAACCACATTGGGAAGAAAACTACGCCTTTGCAAAATTAATAAAAACTAAATGCGATGCAAAGTATCCCGATTTGATAAAAAGTATACAACTGGTTGATTGGCGTTATAATCAGCATTTACATCCGCATGCTTTATTGTTAGAAGTTGGTAGTCAGGAAACGAGTTTGGAGGAAGGCGAACAAGCAATGTTTTTACTAGGAGATATTCTAAGCGAAATTATTCAAGAAAACAAATAATTGAGGTCGATTTGATGTTAAAGAACACATTTGATTTTAAAATAGTTTTAGGAATGGTGATTTTTATTATTTTTGTAAGTGTTGGTATTTTAACAGCTGAAATGCAATTAAATAAGTTAACATTAAATCAACCAATTATTGAGGAAGAAGCCAAAAAGTATTATGATTTAGTCGAAGAAAATACTTTAGATATCTATCTTGAGGGCAATCGCTATATGGAACAAATTATAGAAAAGGTAAAACCGTATTAAGAGGAATAGATGTGATACTTGCAGTTGGTATCTTGCAGATGCTATAATTTAAAGAAGTGTTTGCAGTTTTAGGTACAGGAGGAAAAAATGAATATAAAAAATATCCGCAATTTTTCTATTATTGCTCATATTGATCATGGAAAATCAACGATTGCCGATCGTCTTATTGAATATACAGGAACATTATCAAAACGAGAAATGGAAGCACAAGTCTTAGATCAGATGGATTTAGAACGAGAACGTGGGATTACAATTAAAGCACAAGCAGTTCGTTTAGAGTATGTGGGCAAAGATGGAGAAACATATCAAATTAATTTAATTGATACACCAGGACATGTTGATTTTACTTATGAAGTTTCACGTAGTTTAGCTGCCTGTGAAGGGGCTCTTTTAGTTGTTGATGCGGCGCAAGGAATTGAAGCACAAACTTTAGCCAATGTATATTTAGCATTGGAACATAATTTGGAAATTATCCCTGTTGTAAATAAAATTGATTTGCCAAGTGCAGATCCGGATAAAGTAAAACATGAAATAGAAGAAGTGATTGGACTTGATGCATCTGAGGCTGTACTTGCCAGTGCAAAAGCTGGTATTGGTATCAAAGAGATTCTTGATGCAATAGTTGAAAAGGTACCAGCACCGACAGGCGATGAAAATGCACCGCTAAGCGCGTTGATTTTTGATTCTCATTTTGATGCATATAAAGGTGTTATTGCTTATGTACGGGTAATGAATGGAAAAATAAAGCCTGGGATGAAACTTAGAATGATGGTGACCAATAAAGAGTTTGAAGTTACTGAAGTGGGAATTTTCCGTCCCGCTTTAGCGAATATCGGTGAACTTAGTACCGGCGAAGTTGGATTTGTAGTAGGAAGTATTAAAAATGTAAAAGATGTTCGTGTTGGTGATACGATTACCGATGCACTAAAACCCGCAAAAGAGCCTTTACCGGGTTACCGTGGAATAAACCCTATGGTATATTGTGGTCTTTATCCAATGGATAGCTCTGATTATGACAACTTAAAAGATGCGTTAGAAAAACTGCAATTAAATGATGCATCTTTATTGTTTGAACCAGAGACGTCGATTGCTTTAGGTTTTGGTTTCCGTTGTGGATTCTTGGGATTGCTTCATATGGATGTTATCCAAGAGAGGTTGGAACGCGAATATAATTTAGGGCTCATTACAACAGCTCCAAGCGTAATTTATCAAGTATATAAAACAAATGGTGAAATACTTAAAATTGATAATCCAGCGAATCTACCACCGGCAACAGAAATTGATCATATTGATGAGCCGTATGTTAAAGCAACAGTTATTGTTCCTAATGATTTTGTTGGTGCCGTGATGGAATTGTCGCAAGAAAAACGTGGCGAATTTAAAGATATGAAATATCTTGATGTCGATCGCGTAATGATTACGTATCATATCCCTTTAAGTGAGATTATTTACGATTATTTTGATCGCTTAAAATCCTCCACTAGAGGTTATGCTTCACTTGATTACGAGTTAACGGATTACCAGACTTCTATATTAGTGAAACTGGACATTTTATTAAACGGTGAACCTGTTGATGCATTGTCAGTGATTGTACACAAAGACAAGGCTGCATATCGAGGACGTCAATTGGCTGAAAAATTAAAAGGGATTATTCCGAAGCAAATGTTTGAAATTCCGATTCAGGCGGCAATAGGAAATAAAGTAATTGCACGCGAAACGGTCAAAGCGATGCGTAAAGATGTACTGGCAAAATGTTATGGTGGAGATATTTCACGTAAACGTAAATTGCTTGAAAAGCAAAAAGAGGGTAAAAAACGCATGAAGTCTGTAGGTAGCGTGGAAATACCACAAGAAGCATTTATGGCTATTTTAAAAATTGATTGATGAAGGTGAGAAGATGCAATTAGGTTTATATTTGCATATTCCATTTTGTCAGCAAAAATGTTTTTATTGTGATTTTCCTTCCTATGCAAATAAGGAAGGACTCCAAGATGAATATATAACCGCCTTGTCTAGCGAGATTGCTTTACAGGGCGGTCTTTTATCTGCCTATTCAATAAATACAGTTTATATTGGCGGTGGGACACCAACGGTATTGCCGATACACCTGCTGACGAATTTGATACAAACGATACAAAAAAAATTTAAGCTAACAAATGATGTCGAATTTACGATAGAAGTAAATCCACAAACGATAAACCGAGAAGGATTATACAGGCTATATGAATTTGGTGTAAATAGGATAAGTTTTGGTGTGCAAAGCTTTCAAGATCCTCTTTTAAAAAGAATCGGGCGTATTCATACGGCAGATGAGGCACGGCAGATTGTTTGTGACGCGGCAAGTGTTGGATTTAAAAATATTAGTTTAGACTTGATGTATGGGTTGCCGAAGCAAACGCTGGATGAGGTGGAATACAGTGTTAGAGAGGCTATAAAGTTGCCAATTCAGCATATTTCTGTGTATGGGTTAAAAGTGGAAGAGGGAACAGTCTTTGCAAAATTAGAAGAACAAAATAAACTTTTTTTGCCAGATGAAACATTGGAAGATAAAATGTATGAATTTGTAATGAAGCAGTTGCCGGAATTTGGATTTGAGCGCTACGAAATTTCTAACTTTGCAAAAGCTGGTTTTGAAAGTCGTCATAATTTGAAATATTGGCAGTGTTTGCCGTATATAGGACTGGGAGCAGCAGCACATTCTTGTTTTCAAAATAAAAGGTTTTATAATGAACAGCAGGTTGAAAAATATATACAAAAAATAAAATGGGAACGTAATGCAGTGGCGCACGAAGAACTTCTTAGTCATAAAGATAAAGTGGAAGAGTTTTGTTTTTTAGGGTTAAGAAAAAAAACGGGAATTAGTTGCCGAGAATTTATGGATACCTTTGGATATGAATTAAAAGATTTGTATGGAGATACTATTGAAAATTTAAAAAGAAAAAAATTACTATCCGAATTGAATGGACAAATTTTTTTAACTTCCTTAGGAATGAAATATGGTAACCAGGTTTTTTGTGAATTTTTATTAGATTCCTAAAGAAAATAAATAATAACGCCTTGACAATCGTATGAATGAGTGGTATTTTCTAATTAGACATTAGCACTCACTGGTGTAGAGTGCTAACAATAGGAGGTGGGAAGATGCTTGATGAACGAAAGCAGAAAATTCTTCGTGCGATTATTAATGACTATATTTCCACCGCAGAGCCTATTGGATCAAGAACGATTGCCCGTAAATATGACTTGGGGGTAAGTTCGGCGACAATTCGCAATGAAATGGCTGATTTAGAATTGCTTGGTTATCTGGAACAGCTTCATACGTCGTCTGGGCGTATTCCTTCGGTAAAAGGGTATCGGCTCTATGTTGATGACTTGTTAGCTCCTGAGGCTATTACAGAAAATGAAATGAATTTAATCAGTAACTGGTATAAGGCAAAAGCCAAGCGTGCTGAAGAAGTATTTCAAGAAACAGCTAAGATTATATCAAGGCTGACAAAAAATATTTCTTTAGTTTTAGCGCCACAGTTATCACAGGCAAATTTTAGGTATCTGCAATTTTTACCACTTGATGAAAAACGTGTGATTGTTGTTATTATGACTGATGCTGGTTTCGTTGAAAATAAATTGATGACGATACCGAAAGGTGCGGCAGTAGAAGATTTACAATTGATTGCTGGTGTTATTAACAAACATTTAGCAGGTCGTTCATTGGAATCTATTAAGCCATCCGTATTAAGAAAAATTAAAGCGGAAGTTATGGCTGATACTGATTTATTTGAGTGTGCGATTGATATGATTGCTCGTGCGCTGACAGTTGAAAAAAAGGAACGCCTTTATATGGGCGGAACTACACAGTTAATAAACCAGCCAGAGTTTCGTGATGTCGAAAAAATGCAAAATCTTCTTAATATGCTTGAAGAGGAGCAGCTCTTATGCGATTTATTAAACTCTCATGAAAATGAGCAGGGGATTATCGTGACAATTGGTCAAGAGAATAAGTATAGTGGAATTAAGGATTGTAGCATCATTCGTGCAACGTATAAATTAGAGGGGCAAGTCATTGGCTCGATTGCTGTTCTTGGACCAACGAGGATGGAATATGGCAAAGTAATGTCACTATTAGAATTTATGCACAACAATTTAGAAAAGATATTAACACAATACAAACTATAGGCATTGCCTATAGTACATAATAATTTCTAGTGTAGAAATGATGAAACTCTGATGATTTTGGAGGTTATAATTAATGGCGTTGAAGCAAGCGGAAAGCAGTGCTGAAGTTGAAGACAAACTAGCGGCATTGACGACTAATGTAAGTGCAATTCGGGCTGTAAAAAGTGCAGTAGAGGGCACAATTGGTCCTAAAGGACTTGATACAATGCTTGTGGATCGTGATGGTGGTGTAATCGTTACGAATGATGGCGTGACGATTTTAGAGCAAATGGAAGTAGATCATCCAGCCGCGCAAATGATGATTGCTATCGCTAAAAATCAGCAGGAGAAAGTTGGCGATGGAACGACGACAGCGACGATTGTTGCAAGCAGTTTAGTTTCAGAAGGCTTAGATAAAGTTATTCGGGGTGTTCCTGTAGCCAAATTAATTGATGGAATTGCCTATGGAATTCAATCATCCTTAGAGTTAATAGAAAGCTGTAGTCATAAAGTGGTCTCCTTAGATGATCCATATTTATACAATATTGCTATAATTGCTGGGCGCAAATATAATGATGTTGCGGATATGGTCATAAAAGCGGCAAAGCTTATAGGAAAAGATAAGCTTTGTGATGCAAAGTTTAAACTGTCAGATATCGTGTATTCACAAAATGGTGTAGAAAATGAAGTTTTTGGTGGTGTATTGATTCATCAAAAGCGAATGAATACTGAGATGCCGCATACATTAGAATCGGTTAAGATTTTAGTGATTGATGATGCTTTAGAGATTGAAACAATGAGCAGTGAAGCTTTGGGAACTGAAAGTGGATTTCAGCAATACATGAAACAGCAAGCTGAATTTAAAGAGAATTTACAAAAAATTATTGATTTAGGTGTTAAATTCGTTTTAGTTGACCGTGGAGTAAATTCTGATGCTGAAGAAGTTTTAACAGATGCAGGCGTTATGATATTAAGACGTGTGGAAAACGAAATCCTAAATCGGGTAGCAGAGCATGTTGGTGCCCGCAAGCTAAAAAGAACTGGGTTAAAAAAATCACTCAGTGAGTTAGAAAAATATTTAGGTTATGCCGAATCTGTAATTGAAGATGAAAAATTACAGCAAGTTCGCGTTCTTGGCGGCAAAGGAATACCGACAGCGGCAATATTAGTTGGTGCAGCGACGAAACAAATTGCTGGTGAAAAAGAGCGAATTGCGAAAGATGCTGCTTCAAGTGTTCAGGCTGCTGTAAAAGGTGGATATGTTGCGGGGGGCGGTGCTGCTGAAATTATGTTAGCACGCAACTTAAAAAGCCGTAAAAAGGAATTTGCAGGGATGATTGACTATGGAGTTGAATGCGTTGTGCAAGCGTTAAAGGCTCCATTGTCTCAAATAATAAAAAATGCTGGATATCATCCATTAGAAAAAGTGGAGGAAGTCATCGGTGCTCAATTTGACAAACAAAATGGAGCATTGGGAGTTGATTGTGATAATGGTAAGATTACTGATATGATTTCCAAGGGAATAGTTGATCCAGCATTAGTAAAATACTATGCTATAAAGAGTGCTGGTGAAATTGCAATTTCAATTTTAAGAATAGGCACGATTATAAGAAAAAAGAAATGCAAAGGTCAGGGAGAGTTACTTGACTGATAATTTAAAGAGGTGAAAATTTTTAATGGCTGAAGAAATAAAGAACCCTGTAGATGAAAATTTAGCGAGAAAAGCTGAAGTAAATGAGTCTACAGAACAAATTCAACCAGAAGAAACAGAACAAAATGCAGAAGTTACACGTTTAAAACAAGAATTAGATGTAAAAGATAAGCTTGTTCAGGAAAGTACTGACAGACTAAAACGTATGCAGGCCGATTTTGATAACTTTAGACGGCGTACTCGTCAGGAAAAAGAAGAGCTATCAGCAATTGTATCACAAAATTTGATAAAAGAATTGCTACCTTTACTTGATAATTTTGAAAGAGCTTTGGCGGTAGAAAGTGCAGATGGAGAAAATTTTAAAGCAGGAGTAGATATGATCTTAAAACAATTTATAGCGACTCTTGAAAAAAATGGTCTAGAACCGATTAAAGCTGTTGGTGAAAAGTTTGATCCTAACTTTCATGAAGCTATTATGCGTATTGCTGATGAAACTAAGGAAGATGATACAATTGCTGAAGAGTTGCAACGTGGCTATAGTGTACGAGGTCGCGTAATTAGGCCAAGTATGGTTAAGGTAATAGGTAATTAATATTCAAATAAAAAATTGATATATTTTGCAAGGGGGATTTTTGATTATGGCAAAAGTAATAGGTATTGACTTAGGTACAACAAACTCGGTAGTTGCAGTTATGGAAGGTGGAGAACCTACCGTTATTACGAATACAGAAGGAAGTCGTTTAACCCCATCTGTTGTAGGATTCTCGAAAACGGGCGAACGTTTAGTTGGTCAACTAGCAAAACGTCAAGCTGTTTCAAATCCAGACCATACATTTAGTTCTATTAAACGACATATGGGTACTGATTATAAAGTATCTGTTGATGATAAAAAATATTCACCACAAGAAATTTCAGCAATGATTTTACAAAAATTAAAGGCTGATGCGGAAGCTTACTTAGGGGAGACTGTAACTCAAGCTGTTATCACAGTTCCTGCATATTTTAATGATAGCCAACGTCAAGCGACGAAAGATGCTGGTACAATTGCTGGTCTTGAAGTTCTTCGTATTATTAATGAACCAACAGCTGCTTCACTTGCTTATGGTTTAGATAAAGGTGAAGAGCATACAATTTTAGTATTTGACTTGGGTGGCGGTACTTTCGATGTATCTATTCTTGAACTTGGTGATGGCGTATTTGAAGTAAAAGCTACGAACGGTAACAACCGTCTTGGTGGTGATGACTTTGATCAACGTGTAATGGATTGGATGGTTGCCGAATTCAAAAAAGAAACTGGTATTGATTTATCTCAAGATAAGATGTCTGCACAACGCTTAATTGAAGCTGCTGAAAAAGCAAAAATTGAATTGTCAGGTGTATTATCTACCAATATTAATCTACCGTTTATCACAGCTGATGCGACAGGTCCAAAGCATTTAGATTTAACATTAACTCGTGCAAAATTTGATGAATTAACAGCTAGCCTTGTTGAAGCTACCATGGGACCAACTCGTCAAGCACTTCAAGATGCGGGTATTTCAGCAAGTGGAATTGATAAAGTTATTTTAGTTGGCGGTTCCAGCCGTATTCCAGCTGTTCAAGAGGCGATTAAGAAAAACTTAGGAAAAGAACCTCATCGTGGTGTAAATCCTGATGAATGTGTAGCTATTGGTGCTGCTATTCAAGCTGGTGTACTTGTTGGGGAAGTTAAAGACGTATTGCTATTAGATGTAACTCCACTTTCTTTAGGTATTGAAACATTGGGTGGCGTTTGTACAAAAATTATTGAAAGAAATACAACAATTCCTACATCTAAGAGTCAAACATTCTCAACTGCTGCGGATAATCAACCATCTGTTGATATCCATGTATTGCAAGGGGAACGTGAAATGGCAGCTGGTAATAAAACACTTGGGCGCTTTGAATTGTCCGACATTCCACCAGCTCCAAGAGGAGTACCTCGTATTGAAGTTACATTTGATATTGATGCGAATGGTATTGTTCATGTATCTGCAAAAGATCTTGGAACAGGAAAAGAACAAAAAATTACGATTACTTCTTCCGGTGGTATGAATAAAGACGATATTGATCGTATGGTAAAAGAAGCAGAAGTTCATGCTGCAGATGATAAAAAACGTAAAGAAGAAATAGAAACAAGAAATAATGCAGATTCTTTAATTTACCAAGCGGAGAAAACAATTAAAGATCTAGGAGATAAAGCCGATAAAGCTAAAGTATCTGAGATTGAGGCTGCTGTGACAAAATTAAAAGAAACATTAAAAGGTACAGATATTGACGCAATCAAAGCTGATACAGAAGCTTTAACAAAACCTTTATACGAAATGAGTGCAGCTGCATATCAAGCAGCTGAAGGTGCTGCAGCTCCAGGACAAAATCCACAGGATGACGCTCAACAAGCTCCAAAAGATGAAAATATTATGGATGCAGACTACAAAGTAGTTGACGATGAAAAGAAATAATAGTAAAGTTACATTAAATTGATAGTAGATTAGCTATTTGACTCCGACTTATTTATTTGGTCGGAGTCAAATGACTACAGAACGATAGTTTAGGATGGTGTAAAGTGAGTAAACGCGATTATTATGAGGTGCTTGGTGTATCGAAAACGGCATCAGAAGATGAAATCAAAAAAGCGTTTAGAAAACTAGCCAGAAAATATCATCCCGATATGAATCGTGAAAATCCCAAAGAAGCAGAAGAAAAGTTTAAAGAAGCAAATGAAGCTTATGAAATATTATCAAATGCAGAGCGTAGAGCGCAATACGATCAATTTGGTCATGCAGCGTTTGATGGCAGTGCAGGTGGTGGTCAAGGCGGATTTGGTGGATTCGGAGGCTTTAGCGGTGGCGGTTTCGGAGATATTTTTGATATGTTTTTTGGCGGTCAAGGTGGATTTGGCGGTTCTCGTCGTCCAGGACCGGAACGTGGGTCTGATTTACGCTATGATTTAGAAATTGATTTTAAAGAAGCAGCTTTTGGTAAAGAAACTGAAATCAGTATACCAAGAACTGAAGAGTGCGAAGTTTGTCATGGTAGTGGTGCTGCCCCTGGAACACATCCAGAAACTTGTCCGCAATGTAAAGGAGCTGGACAAGTGCAATTTGCACAAAATACACCATTTGGCAGAATGGTAAATATGAAAACATGCGAACGCTGTAATGGGGAAGGGAAAATTGTCCACTCTCCATGCAAATCTTGTGGTGGTAAAGGGAAGAAACGCGCAAAACGCAAGATCAGCGTAAAAATTCCAGCTGGTGTAGATAATGGCTCTAGACTTCGAATTTCAGGCGAAGGTGAAGCTGGTATGCGTGGTGGTCCAGCAGGGGACTTATACGTATACATTTTTGTAAAACCACATAAAATTTTCTCTCGTGAAGGTACAGAAGTTATTTGTGAAGTGCCAATTAACTTTGTTCAAGCTTCATTGGGCGATGAAATTGAAGTTCCTACACTAGATGGAAAAGTGAAGATGAAAATCCCTGAAGGGATTCAATCTGGTACAATTTTACGTCTTAAAAATAAAGGCATTCCATATCTTAGAGGGCAAGGCCGTGGTGATCAACATGTAAAAATTAAAGTTTTGACACCGCAAAAATTAGATGAACAACAAAAACAAATGCTGAAAGATTTCGCTAAAGCCACAGGTGAAAGTGTGAATCCTGAGCAAAAAAGCTGGTTCAAAAAAATATTTAATATTTAGTAGCAGTTAGCCGAGGCAGATAACCTCGGCATTGCTCGTCTAAGGCAAATGATGTTAAGGGAGAGATTTTCATGAAATGGGCAGAAATTAGTATTAAAACAACCCATGAAGCAACGGAAGTGATTGCAGAGATTTTTCATGAGGTAGGAGCAAGTGGTGTTGTAATTGAAGATCCGGCACTTGTAAACGAGTATCGTGCCTCAGGTGCTTGGGATTATACCGATATACCAGAAGCAACTAATACAGAAATCGTTACAGTGAAAGCTTACTTGCCTGTGGATGAGCAACTCGATGATAAATTAGCGGTGTTTAAAAATCGGGTAGATGAATTGGCTGGGCATAATATTGATAAAGGTCTTGGTGATATTAACTGCACAGAGATTCAAGATGAAGATTGGTCAACAACGTGGAAAGAGTATTTTCATCCGATTAAAGTTGGGGATCTCATTGTAATCAAACCATCTTGGGAAGAGTATAATGCTAGTCCAGATGATATTATTATTGAACTTGATCCCGGAATGGCTTTTGGTACGGGAACGCACCATACAACTTCTATGTGCATTCGCCTTTTAGAAGAGATTATCAAAGGTGGGCAGGAAGTATTTGATGTTGGGACAGGTTCAGGGGTCTTAGCAATTACAGCTGCAAAACTTGGAGCGATGAAAGTGACGGCAGTAGACTTTGATCCTGTAGCTGTACGTGTTGCAAAAGAAAATATAGAAGCGAATCATGTAAGTGATATTATTACGACAGGTCAGAGTGATTTATTGAAAAATGTAGATGGCAAGGCGGATGTTATTATTGCCAATATTATTGCGGATATTATTATTCGTTTGCTTGATGATATTCCAAATAGACTAAAGCTAGGTGGAACGATGATTGCTAGTGGTATTATCGCTGATCGCCTCAGTGATGTAACAAAAGCTGTGATTGATCATGGCTTAACAGTTGATCGTGTTATTGAAGAAGGCGGCTGGGTGGCAATGGTAATCCATAATGGAGGAAACTGATTTTGAGAAGATTTTTTGTTGCCGATGTCGTAGAAGATAAGATAAAGATTGACGGCAGTGATGCGCACCATATTAGACGTGTATTGCGCTATAAATTAGGAGATAAATTAATTGTAGTAGATGGCAGTGGTAAAGTTATGGAGGCATTTATCATTGAAATTAGCGATGAAATGGTTATTGCTGAGGTAAAAGAAGTTTTAGATAATAATACAGAATCGCCGATTGAACTTATTTTAGCGCAATGTCTGCCTAAAGGAGATAAGATGGAATTAGTTGTACAAAAAGCTGTGGAATTAGGTGTCAGTACAATCTATCCAATTGTCAGTGAAAACTGTGTTGTAAAATATGATGAAAAAAAGAAAATGGCACGGCAAATAAAATGGCAAAAGATAGCAGATGAAGCCGCAAAGCAATGTGGGAGAACAATTCTTCCTACAGTTGAATCCGTTACGGAATTGAAAATCTTTTTGGAAAATATCGATAGTAATCTTGAAGCTTTGATGTGTTATGAAGGAGAAGCTGAGGAACCAATCAAAAAAATTCTTGCAGAATCTTTGGCAAATAGATTTCTTGTTTTAATCGGTCCAGAAGGTGGATTTACTAAAAATGAAGTTGAGATTTGCCAAAAGGCTGGATTAAAAATAGCTACCTTAGGAAAAAGAATTTTGAGAACAGAAACTGCGGCAATTGCAGCATCTGCTATAGTCATGTATGAAAAAGGTGACTTAGGAGCAATGATGAAAGGTTAAAAGAAGTGAGGGGTGAATTTTTTGCCACGAGTTGCGTTGACTACTTTAGGATGTAAAGTAAATCAGTTTGAAACCGAAACTATGGAAGGTTTATTTAAAAAACGTAATTATGAAATCGTAGATTTTGACGAACATGCGGATTTCTATATAATCAATACTTGTTCAGTTACGCATTTAGGCGAAAAAAAATCACGTCAATTAATTCGTCGTGCAATGCGTTTAAATCCACAGGCGATTATCGCGGTTACTGGATGTTATTCTCAGATAGCACCTGATCAAGTGAGTGAAATTGAAGGTGTTAAAGTTATTGTAGGGACTAAAGAACGCCATAAAATTGTTGAGTTAGTGGAACGAGCAGCAAAAGAAGAAGGCGTTATTAATGCCATTACAGATATTATGAAAGCAAAAGAATTTGAAGATATTCCTCTATTTCAGTCTCCAGGTAGAACTCGTGCGTTTCTTAAGATTCAAGAAGGATGTACAAATTTTTGTACATATTGTATTATTCCTTATGCTAGAGGCCCTTTACGTTCAAGAAGACTTGAGAGTATAAAAAAAGAAGCGGAAAAATTAGTAGAGGGTGAATTTAAGGAAATTGTTTTGACAGGAATTCATTTAGGGGCATATGGACGTGATCTAGAGGATAATATAAATTTAGTAGATGCAGTTAAGACTGTATTATCTATCCAAGGATTAAAAAGATTAAGGTTAGGTTCTTTAGAATCCATTGAATTATCGCCAGAATTGCTTGAACTTTTTACTCTTGATAATAGGTTTTGCTCGCATTTGCATTTACCTTTGCAGGCAGGCCAAAATGATATTTTAAAAGCAATGAATCGTCATTATACAGTAGCTGAATATCGTGAATTGATAAATCATGTGTTTGAAAAAGTCCCCAACATTGCTATATCTACAGACATTATTGTTGGATTCCCCGGTGAGACAGAAGAACTATTTGAACAAAGTTTAAATTTTGTGCGAACAATGAATTTTTCTAAAATGCATGTATTTCCTTATTCAAAACGAAAGGGGACACCAGCAGCCTCTTACCCGAATCAAGTGGATGAGCATGAAAAAAAAGAGCGTGTGCATCGCATGCAATTATTAGCGGATGAAAAGGCGCAGGAATTTCATAAGACTTTTGTAGGCAAAACAGTACAGGTGTTATTTGAAACGAAACATAACGAGGTTACAGATGGCCTAACTGACAATTATATTCGTGTCTATGTAGATTCTGATAGTGTTCATACGGGGGAAATATACAAAGTATATTTAGAAAAAATATATAAAGATGGTTTGTGGGGAAAACGAATTGTCGAATAAAAGATTATAAGTTTTAGCAGGGAAATGTAAAAAGAGGACGAATTATATCAACGTATAACTGATCGTGTAGTTTGAAAGGAGGTGCTTGTGCATGATGGATTGTATTTTTTGCAAAATTGCCAATAAAGAAATTCCGGCGAAATTTGTATACGAGGATGAAATGGTAATGGCGTTTCATGATATTAGTCCTGAAGCTCCAGTTCATATTCTTGTTATACCGAAAAAACATATTGCCAGCCTCCTTGAGGTAACGAACGAAGATAGCCAATTGATGGTGAATATCATGACAAATGTCATTCCACGTATTGCAAAAGATCAAGGAATTGATGAAAAAGGATTTCGTTTAGTTGCTAATACCAAAGAAGATGGTGGGCAAACTGTAGATCATTTGCATTTTCATATTTTAGGTGGCCGATCAATGAATTGGCCGCCAGGTTAAGGTTGACAATAAAACTATATTTCATGTATAATACTTAGGTGTAGTTAAGCAGTACACTCCCATGTCGAGTGGAGGGGGGGAGAAATAGATGTCAGAAGTTAAAGTTGGAAAAAACGAAACAATCGATAGTGCACTCCGCAGATTTAAACGTACTTGCCAAAAGGCTGGAACTCTTGCTGAGGTTAGAAAACGTGAACACTATGAAAAACCTAGTGTAAAACGTAAGAAAAAATCCGAAGCTGCACGTAAACGCAAATTTAAGGCTTAAATTTCGTTTCGGAGGTAATTGAAATGTCTCTTAAAGAGCAATTGACTGAAGACATGAAGCAGGCTATGAAAGCGAGAGAGGCTGGTAAACAACGTCTTTCCGTTATTCGCATGGTTCGTGCCGCGATAAAAAAAGTTGAGATTGACAGTAAAAAAGAACTAAATGATGATGAAGTTCTTGATATAGTCGCTAAAGAAGTAAAAATGCGCAAGGATTCGATGGAAGAGTTCAAGAAAGGAAATCGTCAAGATTTAGTTGAACAGCTTGAACAAGAAATTGCAATATTATTGCCATATCTTCCTCAACAACTAACTGAAGAAGAAATTCGTGCTTTAGTCAGTGATGCAGTAGCGCAAACAGGTGCTGTGTCTGCTAAAGAAATGGGTAAAGTTATGGCGGTATTGATGCCAAAAGTAAAAGGTCGTGCAGATGGCAAGCTTGTTAATACCATTGTGCGTGAATTTTTAAATCAATAAATTTGATCCGATGCTGAATTGAGCATCGGATTTTATTTTGTCTAAATATAGTCTTTCTAGTAGATAGAGGAATTTAATTATACTTGTGGAATATACTAAAGAAGTAATTGATAAGGTTTATATACTTTATTTGCAAAAAGGGGGGAAGGTCATATGCAAACAGAGTTTATGGCATTACCTGTCATAAAAATACTTTTAATGACGATTATTTTTCTTTCGCTACTTGTTGAGATAAAAACAGCGGGGATGGGAGTAGGTGCATTATTTGGTCTTATTGCTGCCAGCGTATTTTTTGCCAGTCAATTTATGACGGGATTGGTTAGTTTATTCGAAATTGCTCTCTTCTTAGTAGGAATCATATTTGTTGTTATTGAATTATTAACACCAAGTATTGGTTTATTTGCAGGAATAGGAGTAATTTGTGTTTTATATAGTTTTATTATGGCTCTAGGTGGAGACAGCACGGCAATATATTTGTTAGTAATAAGTATAATTGCATCATTGATTCTTTTTGGTTTTATTGTTAAAAAGCTTCCATCAAGTAAATTGTGGTCAAAGGTTGTTTTAAAGGATATGGAAACATCTACAGCTGGATATGTTAGTGCTGATGATCATCAATTTCTAGTTGGAAAATCAGGTGTTATTTTAACAGAACTTCGTCCTTCAGGGACAGCGCTTATTGAAAATAAAAAAATCGATGTTGTTTCCGAGGGAAGCTATATTGAAAAGGGCACAAATGTTAAAGTTGTTGCTGTATTTGGTAGTCGAATTGTTGTAAGACAACTCGATTAAATAAAAGAAATGGAGGAATTGAAGATTGGATGTATTACTTGGGACAGGTTTAATTTTAGTGGTTGCAGTTGTTGCAATTATGGTTTTTTTGCATTTTGTACCGTTAGGTCTTTGGATTTCAGCAATTGCAGCAGGGGTTAGAGTAGGAATTTTTACATTGGTAGGAATGAGATTGAGAAGGGTACCACCTTCATACATTGTTATGCCACTAATAAAAGCAAACAAAGCAGGCCTTGATGTGAGTGTAAATCAACTTGAAGCACATTATTTAGCGGGGGGAAATGTTGATCGAGTAATTGATGCACTTATAGCCGCACATCGCGCGCAGATTCCATTGCCTTTTGAACGTTCAGCTGCAATTGATTTAGCTGGTCGTGAGGTATTAGAAGCTGTACAAATGAGCGTAAATCCAAAAGTAATTGAAACACCTGTTGTTTCTGCGGTTGCTCAAAATGGTATTGAATTAAAAATCAAAGCACGTGTTACTGTGCGCGCAAACATTGACCGATTAGTGGGTGGAGCTGGTGAAGCAACAATTATCGCTAGAGTTGGTGAAGGTATTGTTACTACAGTTGGTTCATCCGATGATCATAAAGATGTATTAGCGAATCCGGATCATATTTCTAGAACGGTTCTTTCAAAAGGATTAGATGCTGGAACAGCATTTGAAATCCTATCAATTGATATAGCCGATGTTGATGTAGGGCGTAATATCGGTGCAGAACTTATGACTGATCAAGCTGAAGCTGACAAACGCATAGCTCAAGCGAAAGCCGAAGAACGTCGCGCGATGGCTGTAGCAAAAGAACAAGAGATGAAGGCTTACACGCAAGAAATGGAAGCTAAAGTAGTTGAAGCGCAGTCTGAGGTTCCGCATGCTATGGCACTAGCGCTTCGTGAAGGTAGAATTGGTGTGATGGATTATTATAATATGAATAATATTACTGCTGATACGCAAATGCGTGAAGCTATCAGTAAGGCTGGTCCGCAAGCAAATCCAGGCGAACTGCCTCAAAATAGGTAGTTGATATGGATTTTGGAGATATTCTTGTCCTGTTAATTATTCTTTACGGGATTTTTGGCGGGCGAAAAAAGAAACAAAGAGATGTGAAACCTACTGAAGTAGATGAACCGAGGTTTGAAATTCCGACGATAAAAGGAAATCCAAATGCGGAGAAGGTAGAAAAATTAGAGGTGTCTATTGAAGAGCCTATGATTAAAGCAGAAGAAGCGATCGCTAATACAGCCTCTAATAGATATCGAGAATACTTATTAGCGAAGACGAAGTCAATAGAAGCAAAGCAAGTGTCTATTGAAACGCCCACAAGTGATAAAGTAGTGCGTAAGACGGCAGATATTCATTCAGATGTATTGCTGAACGCTGTTGCCTACTCGCAGATATTACAACCACCTAAAGCATATCAGTATATGGCTACCAAGTCTTGTCGTGGTGAATGGCAAAATAATAAATAAAAAATACCCAGCCAAAAGAAATTTTTTGGCTGGGTATTTTAGAATCTAACTTTTTGATAAAAGTGAGCATTTACGCCATTCGGCTACAATATCTTTTGGTAAGTCAATTTCTATGGAAGCTTGATTTTTTATGGGAATAATAATGGAAATTTTTTTTGCAGTAATTAAGGCTTGTACAGTTTTTTCTGTTAAAGTTCGTATAAATATAGAGTCATAATATGTAGTGCCGTTATAATTAGCTTCTATATCGTGAAAAATAAAAATGTCTTGATGAGAAGCGCGTTGTTTATATTCTATATTATCAATAATTAATATCGGAGGATTTTCTTGTTCGAAAATATAAGGGCTATCTGTGTTATGTATAGCAAAACGTAATCCATAGACGGGATAGGAATTATTTTCTTTAGGGAAATATCGTGTATAATGCTTTAATGAAACAGAATAGTTCGTTTCTTCATTAGAATAAGAACTTTCAAATGTTGATAGTTCAGCATAAGCAAAAGGAGAATGTACAGAAAAGAATAGGGAAAAAATAATAAAAATTTTCGAAAAAAATTTCACGATAAACCACCACCTATATAGAAATATATCTTAATTACAGTTTATCATAAAATAATACTTAGGCAATCTATAAGTATTATTTTTTATTTGATTTTGATGATATAGATAAAAAACTGCTTAACGTGAGCTAAACAAGTAATAATAGTAAAGATGATTAAGATAGCGATAATTCTGCTAAATGTACATATGGAATAATGTCGCCATACTGTTAAAACATAATAAAAAAAGCCCTTGCAATCTGCAAAGACTTGAATTTACTGGTGCCGAAGGCCGGACTCGAACCGGCACGTAGGGTAACTACGCTTGATTTTGAGTCAAGTGCGTCTGCCAATTCCGCCACTTCGGCATTTGTTTAGCGTTCCTATCGGGAACATTTAATATAATATCATTTTAATCATATTAAGTCAATAAAAAAATAAAAATATTTATTGTAAATTTATCTTGTTGGGCTGCAATAAATATTTTTATTTTTCGTAAAAAGACTATTTATCCATGTTTTACTCGATCTTTTTCTTCAGCTGCTTTTGCATTATTCCAACGATCTACGCTGCCAACTAAATAACCTGTTATACGGCGAATTCGCTCGAAAGAAAGAGGCTTTAAACGATAGTTCAAATCTACATAGTCTCCGTCGACTTTAATATCTAGTTCCTCTATTAATCTATTTGGATTATTTTCGTGGATATAGTTTACATATGCTTGAATTTCTTTGTCTTCAAGATTTCCTATAACATTAATTTTGATATCTTTATAATTCATATAAATCCCCCTAAAGTTTTCTGTTTTTAGTTTATCACATTTTAATAATGATTGTCATTAGAAAATTGTTATTAATTTATTGCTGAAAATTAAATAATAGGTTTAAAAGGAGAGTATACAATATCATCGAATTATATATTTAAAAAATGAAATAGATAAAAGATGAATAGCTTCACTAAATAAAAAATGAAGGATTTTTATGATGAAAATAGTTGATTTATCTCATTTATTAGAAGCGAATATGATAGTTTATCCAGAGGATGATGAACCTCGTTTTGAGACCGTAGCTATTGCTGACAAAGATGGGTATAATAGTACTAAAATAACAATGGATTATCATCTTGGCACACATATAGATGTTCCATATCATATGATTTCAGATGGATTGACAGTAGATAGGTTGCCGGTCGATTTATTTTGTGGGTGTGCAATAATTATAGATGTGAGTCACTTAGCTGGGAAAAATTTTGATTGAGGATTTAAAACAATACGAATCAATGATAAAGCAGACGGATTTTTTCCTGTTAAAAACAGATTGGTGCAAGTAGTGGGGTATTGAAGCATGCTATTATGGATATCCGATATTAAGCAAAGACGCTGCAGATTGGTTGATAAATTTTAATCTGAAAGGATTTGGCATAGATACAATTTCTGTTGATTCAGTAGATTCGACGGATTTTATGAATCATCGAAAATTTTTGAAGAATAATATTATCTTAATTGAAAATTTAAAGAACCTTAATGGTGTGAGACACAAATACTTTGAGTTTTATGTTTTGCCATTAAATATAAAAGGCGCAGATGGGGCGCCAGTTCGTGCAATTGCACGACTAACAGATGAATAATATTAGAATAATAAGCATTAGCTTTTTAGTTAATGCTTATGTTTATTTCAGTAAGCTTAGCGAATAAGTAGATTTGAAATGGAAGAGTAAAATTATAGATTAAAATAATAATGCCAAGTTATCTAAAACATTTTTAGATATTAAAGAACTTGCATCTACGTGTAAATTTTATGATTGTGGGCATCTTGATGAAGCAGGTTGCGCTGTACAAGAGGCAATACGCGATGGAATTATTTCTTTCGATAGACTCTTAAATTATCAAAATTCTATATAAGGAAAACGATTGACCATTGTTAAATAGTTTTTGTATAGAAAAATTTTATTCAAAAAGAAAATCGTCAAATCCATAAAAAGAAGAAAATGGAATAATTTTGAAGTATTAATGAATTATAATATAGAATATGTAAGAAACTCACAAAAATAAATGGATAGTATGGTAAAAAATGTATTATATTAAGGTGCCTTATCGACGCTGGTACCATTATTTTTAATAAAAAGTTCTTTGAGTTGTAGATTTACTTATATTTTGTCGATAATTACTGGTTCTTTTTTTTAGAATATGTCGGTTTTTTACGATATTTTTTTAAACGTTTTTAGCAGGAGATACATATATTTACAAGAATCTTTATAAGCACAAAAGATAAATGAAGAGGTGCGAATTATGTATAGTACGCTTGCGAATAAATCAATGTTAGTACAAGAAGATGATTATAAGGAATATTTTGACAATGCAACTACGGGAGTGGTTTATTTAGATGTAAATCATCGTATTAAAAATCTAAATAATGAAGCCAAACGAATTTGTCATTTAGATCATCATGATATAATAGGCAGAAAAGCAGAATTGGTTTTTGCTGATTTTGGTGATGAATTTTTAAATATTTTTTCTGTAGGAAAAGATGAAGAAATTAAATGTGGAACGATGAAGATAAAAATTAATGGGCAGCAGATTTATTTACAAGTAAATACATTACGAATTTTTGATAATACAGGTAGTGTTGTCGGACATATTATAATAATGCAAGATGTTTCCGCCGTAAGAGCGGCATTGAAGCAGATACACACAACTAAAATGTTAATGTCGCTTGGCGAAGTTGCTGCAGGTGTTGCACATCATGTTAGAACACCGCTCACAACAATTAGTGGGTATTTACAATTAATGCTTGGCAGATTAGAAAATGATAAATATACTGTAAAACGAGATATCTTAGAAGGTTTGTTAGGCGAGGTGTCGTATATAAATAATGTTGTCAAAGAATTAATCATGTTTGCTAAACCTTCAGTCGTAAAAAAGCCGGGTGTAGATATAAATCGTATTTTAAATGAGGCGTTACTATTAACATTTAATCATTTTGGAAATGAAGAGATTCAACTACAAAGACAAATTATAAAAGGGTTACCGACGATTACGGGTGATGCAAGTTTGTTGCAACAAGCATTGGTAAATATTTTACAAAATGCATTAGAAGCGATGGGAGATAAAGGTGTTTTAGCAGTTAAAACTTGGCGCGATTATGAAACGAATATGCTTGTCATTTCCATCGTTGATACGGGAGCGGGAGTTCCAACGGAAATATTACCGAAAGTTTTTGAACCATTTTATACAACAAAGCTTGATCGCATGGGGCTCGGACTTCCGATTGCTTATCGAATTGTAGCAGAGCATGGCGGGTTTATTAATTTAACTCTGGCAACTGGAGATACAACAGGAACTAAAGTTCATATTTATTTACCAGTACTCGAGGATAATAGTCGGCGTTTGTCCGTTGTACATCAGCAAGTGTTAAATTTACAGTAGACAAGCTTTTAAGCATAGTGTGACAACCTCCTGAATATCATATATGGTGAATAAAGTTAAAATAGGGAAGGATGTTGTAGTGTGCTTAAGTCTTTTGGTTTGATTTTAGCAATGAGCTTTATGGTGATATCTATAATGATACTACCTGTAGCTGCTGCTGAAATTACAAATCCAAGTATTGTAGTTAATATTCCAAGTCGTACGTTAACGATTTTTGCAGATGGAAAGGCTATAAAAGTTTATAATGTAGGGATTGGAACTAAAGAAAATAAGACACCTATAGGTGATTTTAATGTAAAGGCAAAAGAAAAAAATCCTATCTGGATAAAGCCGTTTCAAGAAAATGTTAATAGTTTAAAGGATAATAAGGAAGAATTAGTCATTATAGAATCGGGTCCAGATAATCCTTTAGGATATCGTTGGATTGAATTTGACGGGGTATATGGTATTCATGGGACGAATAAACCAGAATCTATTGGCGGATATGTATCTAATGGTTGTGTACGGATGGTTGAAGCTGACGTTGAAGATTTATATGAAAAAGTACAAATAGGTACTCCAGTCAAAATTACATATCAACGATTGATTATTTGTGAGGGCTTAGATGGAAACGTTAGTTTAAAAATTTATCCTGATGAATACGGTTGCCAAACGATAACGATGGATGGGATTAATAAACAACTTACTAGATATGGTTTAAACGGTTTTGTAGATAATGATAAGCTATATGAAGCCTTAGCTTATTCAAATGGTGAGCCGATGGTACTCGGTAAGTCATTTTCGATTTTAGTTAATGGAAAAAAGATAGATAAACGTGGTGTTCTACAAAATGGTATTTACTATCTACCAGTCATTCCAATTGCAATTGAGCAAAAAACAAATGTAGAATGGAATCCAGATACACAAAATTTGACTAGCTATTATGGAAATGCAAGAGGATTTGTGCGAGATAATATTTTATATATAAATAAAGATGATGTACATACGCTTTATGGATTGTATGCAAATTGGGATGCTGGGCGCAATATGATGAGAATTGAAAGTTGTAATGAACAATTTTAATTGTATTGAAGAAAGGGTAAATTCAAAGTGAATTTACCCTTTTTATCATATTTTAAAGGACTTTTCAAGTGAATAGCAAATGTTATAATGGTTATAGCTAAAATAAATATATAAAGTAAGAGGTTAAATGATGGGGTGGAAAAAGTGAAAAAATTTGTTGTAATAGATGGAAGTAGTTTTCTTTATCGCGCGTTTTATGCATTACCGTTGTTATCTACGGCAAGTGGGCAATACACAAATGCTGTCTATGGATTTGCTAGTATGCTGGTGAAATTAATTGGAGAGTTACAACCGGATCGATTAGTTATTGCGTTTGATAAAGGGAAAAAGACTTTTCGTAATGAATTGTTTAATGAATATAAAGCTACGCGTAAGCAAACACCGAGTGAATTATCTTCGCAGATTCCTCTATTGCATGAGTTAATTGAGGTTTTTGGTATAGCCTTAGTTGAAAAAGCTGGTTTTGAGGCTGATGATATTATTGGTACAATGGCAACAAGAGCGGCAAATGAAGGGCATGAGGTTATTGTAGTTACTGGCGATAAAGACGCCTTGCAGCTTATTGGTGGAAATATAAAAGTGATGTTGACGAAAAAAGGCATTTCTGAAATGGAGATTTTTGATGAGATTGCATTTAAAGAAAAATATGGATTAGAACCATTACAATTAATTGATTTGAAAGGATTAATGGGAGATAGTTCTGATAATATTCCGGGGGTTCCAGGTGTCGGAGAAAAAACAGCGACAAAACTATTGATGGAATATAACTCTTTAGAAAATGTTTTGGAGCATATTGATGATATTTCTGGCAAAAAATTAAAAGAGCGTTTAACAGAAAATCGTGAATTAGCAATTCTGTCGAAAAAATTAGCGACCATCGTTCGGGATATGGATATCGAATTTGATTTAGAATCATATAAAATTCAGCCTGACACTAAAAAAATAAGAGATTTTTGCAATCAATATGAATTTCGGAGTGTTTTGTCGCGATTAGATACTTTATTTCCTGGAGAAACGGATGACTTTGGGTTTGGTACAGTGGTTAGTGAATTGCCGGAGCCAGTATATTTGAAAAATAAAGAGGAAGTAGAAAGATTAATTCGATTGGTTCGTGCAGAAAGAAAATTCGTTTTTGCACCAGTTTTAGATGGTCGCATTCCGGAAATGAGTTTAAAAGGGCTAGCAGTCGTTACAGAAAATGGTGATAGTGCTTATATTGATAGTAAAATTGAAGGGTGGATGGATATCCTTGCACTGTTGTCGGATGCGACGATTTGTAAAATTACGCATGATTTAAAACCTATGTATCATGCTTGTCATCCTTTAAATATAACAATTGCAGGTAGTTTATTTGATACAATGTTAGCTGCGTACTTATTAGAACCGACAAATAACAATTATGATTTAGCAAGACTAATGGAACGTTATTTGGGAGAATATAATCAACCAGAAGATTTTGAGAATGAATGTATTTATGCAACTTGGTCGGCGTTGTGTATTCATGATTTATCTACAGTTTTGCATAGTAAATTACAAGAGAATGATTTAGAAAGCTTGTACGACGAAATTGAAATTCCCTTGGTAGAAGTTTTAGCCGCCATGGAAGGGGCGGGAATAAGTGTACATGCAGATAATTTACAGGATATGGCGCTAGAAATAGCGGAAAAAATAAAAGTTTTATTGAAAGAGATTTATGAATTAGCAGAGCAGGAGTTTAATGTAAATTCAACAAAACAGCTTGGTGAAATTCTTTTTGAAAAATTAGAATTGCCAATCATAAAGAAAACAAAACGCGGTTATTCTACGGATGTTGAAGTTTTAGAGTCTTTAGTGCATCATCATCCAATTATACGCAAACTTCTAGAATATCGTACATTAACAAAATTAAAATCAACGTATTTGGATGGACTAAGTGTATTAATTCATGAAAAAACAGGTAGAATTTATACTCAGTTTAATCAAATGGTAACTGCTACCGGTCGTTTGAGTAGCTCTGATCCGAATCTGCAAAACATTCCTGTAAGGACGGATGCAGGAAAGAGAATTCGTGAACTTTTTGTGCCAGGCGTCGGTTATGATTACTTATTATCTGCTGACTATTCACAAATTGAACTTAGAGTATTGGCGCATATGTCAGGTGATAAAAATTTTGTTGAAGCGTTTACACAAAATCAAGATATTCATACGCGTACTGCATCAGAAGTATTTGGTGTACCAATGGAAGAAGTGACAAGTGAATTGAGAAGTCGGGCAAAAGCCGTAAATTTTGGAATCGTATATGGGATTAGTGATTATGGTTTATCAAAGGATTTGGGAGTGACGAGGAAAGAAGCCGGTATTTATATCGAAAGTTATTTTACAAAGTGCCAAGGTGTAAAAGAATTTATTGATCAAATGGTGAAAGATGCCCATACACAAGGGTATGTCACAACTTTATTTGGACGAAAAAGGTATTTGCCGGAAATTAATAGTAGTAATTATAATCAACGCTCTTTTGCTGAACGTACAGCAATGAATACCCCAATACAAGGAACAGCCGCGGATATTATAAAAAAAGCGATGATTGATGCTTTTCATGAACTAAAGAAAAGAAATTTACGTAGTCGAATTTTGCTACAGGTACACGATGAGTTAGTCATTGAAACCGTAAAGGATGAAATGAAAATTGTATCTGAAATTTTGCGTAATTCTATGCAAGGTGTAGCAAAGCTTAACGTACCGCTTACCATTGATATTCATATGGGGGAAAATTGGGCGCAAGCAAAGTGATGGGAGGCGAGTAAAATGCCTGAAATGCCTGAAGTTGAAATTATTCGTAGAAACTTAGTAGATAGATTAAAAGGTAAAATGATTACCAATGTGGAAGTTTTGTTGTCTAGGTTAGTAAAGTGGCCTACGGTTGAAAACTTTGAGTCGATGATAATCGGTAGAACAATCGCAGATTTTAAACGCAGAGGGAAGTATCTATTATTGGAATTAGATAATAGTGATATGCTTGTTATTCACTTGCGAATGACAGGAAGATTATGTTACGTAAGTGAAGGCGATGAACGTGATGCATATACAAGAATTGTATTTCACTTAAATAATGGTGATGTATTGACCTATGCTGATACGCGTACTTTAGGGACTTTGTATGCGATAAAGAAAGATGAATTATGGCGAATTTCCGGACTTGCGAATATGGGGCCGGAACCGTTATCTGCTGAATTTACGATTGCTTATTTGCAAGAAGCCTTAAAATCAAATCGTGGGAAAATAAAATCTTTTTTATTGAATCAGAAATATATTGGTGGCTTAGGAAATATATATGTGGATGAGTGTTTAATTCTTTCCAAAATCCATCCGGAAAGAGTAGGTAATTCATTGGCTGTGGATGAAATTAACCAGCTACATGCAGCGATTAATCAAGTAATTGATGCTGGAATAAATGATGGTGGAACGACATTTAGAGATTATCGAAATGGAAATGGTGAAAAAGGTAGTCATCAAGAGAATTTGTTTGTTTATGGAAGGAATGGACTGCCATGTAGATTTTGTGGAAGTATTATCGAAAAAATTGAAGTCGGCGGGCGGGGTACGCATTTTTGTCCGCAATGTCAAAAATGAGGATGTGTAAGATGTTTATACTGGGGTTAACAGGTGGCATTGCAAGTGGAAAAAGTACAGTAAGCCGTATACTAAAAGAGTTGGGCGCAGACATTATTGATGCTGATAAGATAGCGAGAAATATTGTAGAACCACAAAAAGATGCTTGGAAAGAAATTGTTGCACATTTTGGTGAAGAAATATTGACTAAAAATAAAAGTATTGATCGAATTCGGTTAGGTAATATTATCTTTAATGATGAGAATGAGAAAAAGATCCTGGAATCAATTACGCATAAGTATATTAAATCAGAAATTGAGCATTGTTTAAGCGTATTAGAAGAGAAGCGGATAGAAGTCATTGTGCTTGATATTCCTCTTTTATTTGAGGTTGGTTGGGATAAAATGGCGGATGAAGTATGGGTTGTTTATGCAGATGAAAAAAATCAATTGAATCGATTGATACAGAGAAATAACTGGTCTAAAGAAGAAGCAAAAGCGAGAATTAACAGTCAAATGTCGCTAAAAGAAAAAGTAAAAAGAGCAAGTTTCGTTATTGATAATAATAAGGATATAGATTATACTAAAAAACAAGTTTCAAATCGCTGGAGATATTTGAGGGATGGATTGAAAGGAAACGATTAGATTTTTCATGGATAATCATTTGGTGTTACGTTATCAAGAGAAAAGCGGAGTGATGCGTTTGTCATCTTATAAAAAAATAAAGTGGCAGGCATTTTTGGGGATTTTAGTATGTTTTAGTTTTATTTGTTATGCTATTTTTCAAAGTGCATGGTTTCAAAAGAAAGTGTTTTATCCATATCCGTACCGTGAATTGGTTATTGATTATGCTGTCGAAAAAAAACTCGATCCTTTTTTAGTTGCAGGAGTCATTTTAAGTGAAAGTAAGTTTAATTTTCAAGCGCGCTCGCACAAGGGTGCGATGGGTTTAATGCAATTAATGCCGGAAACAGCAAAGTGGATAGCACAGCAAATGGAAGATGAAGATTTCACTTTGGCAGAGCTAGAGGACCCGGAAATTAATATTCGATTTGGTACTTGGTATTTATCATCACTGCATAAAGAGTTTGAAGGAAATGAAGTTTTAATGCTTGCCGCATATAATGCGGGGCGTGGCAATGTAAAAGAGTGGATGGAAAAATATCAATGGGATATGTCGTTTCAAGATGTGAAACAAATTCCGTTTAAAGAAACGCGTGAATATGTAACGAAAGTGTTAAAAAGCAAAAACAAATATAAAAGTTTGTATCAAGAATAAAAGGCTGAAGAATTTACAGCGTAAGCTGTGTTCTTCAGCCTTTTATTATGAATTCTTTTCTTTGGCTCGCTTTTCACGAATACCGCACCAAATGAACAAACAAAAACCAATACAAAACACGATTAAGCTTGTCCATTGCGCTGATTTTAGTCCGAGAATAAGATTGTTGTAATCTCCACGTAAATATTCTAAAAAGAAACGGGCTAATGAGTAGAGCATCGTATAAAGAATAAATACTTGACCTTTGGCATGTCTGATAGAACGGAAAATAAGAAGAAGTGCAAAAATGACGATGTCGATTTGTCCCTCCCAAATTTCTGCCGGCCATAAAGGTTGATTTCCATAAGTTTGGTAAGCAAGAGTCGTTGTTGGATAGATGATGCCAAAGGAGCTACCCGTTGGATGCCCGAAAGCATCTCCATTAAGTAAGTTTGCAATTCGTCCTAAAGCTTGTCCTAAAATAATTGCAGGGGCAATAATATCGGCGAGTGCCCAAGTGTCAATTTTGTAGTATCTTGTATACAGGATGCCTACAATTGAGCCGAGAACAACTCCACCTTGAATTGCCATTCCGCCCTGCCAAACATAGAAAAGTTCATTTAAATGGTGTTGATAATAACCCCAATCAAAGAAGAAAACATCCCATAATCTAGCACCTAAGATTCCGCCTAACCCACAATAAATTCCCATATCAATGATATGATTATGCCAGCGTCCATCTTGTTTAGCGAGAAAGTAGGCAACGCCTGTTGCTAAAATGATGCTCATGCTTAATACTAGTCCGTATGAGCGAATTGGAAAATCTCCAATAAAAAAAAGATATTGATGCATAGTGCCTCCGTTTATTCAATGACTTAACGAATTTTAAAATTATGTTATCGTCAAATCTATAATGATTTATGAAGTATATTATAGAAGAATTTATAACAATAATCAATTTTAGTAAAATAAAAAGTAATCCAAGGATTTTATCCATTAGGATTACTTTAAAAATATGTATTAGGGTTTAAGCATTTTTGATCCACTCTTCTAATTTGTTAATTAGTTCTTCGCGAATGTTGATGACATCGCTGCCATGCCACTCTTGACTTGTATCGTTGTCAAACCAAGCATCTTTTAAACTAAATCCATCAGACGGTGAAAGTTTTTCACAGGCTGCAGTAAGAATGCCGTCAAGCATACTTTGTTTTAAGCTTTTTCGTAATAGTTTTGCACCTGTTCTTTCTATAGTATTTACTTCTAGTTCATCCCCTAAACGGGAAATTTCTACACTGCTAAGCAGTTTATTTTGATTGCCTGCATCTAAAATTGCTTGTCTCGCTGCATTTACGGCTTGTGTGTGAGAAATATTATCGTCTAAAACATTTACTCTAACATTACCAATAATCAATTTGTACATAAACGCACCTCCCAATATTAAAGTTTATGCAACTTGCTTTTGAATAGAACTGGCTATGTACACATATGGAGTAAAGTGCTTATTTATTGATGAAAGTTGACTTTCTGCAGGTGAAAAGCTATAATGAACAAATGTATAGTATTTTACTAAAATTTTTTATCATTCGATGAAATAGAGTAGTAAACTTTATTTGCAGCACAGAAAGTTGGCGGGTGATGTGAGCCAATATGTAAAAAAGTTGAACTCGCTATGGAGATTCGGCTAATGGCCGACGCTGATTCGCGTTACAAGCATAAATGAGAGGACATCTAAGAGAGGTGTCAATCAGGGTGGTACCGCGATATAATCGTCCCTGGCAATATGCCAAGGGATTTTTTTATTTATTCAGGGACGACTAAAATTCGAATGGAGTAAAAGCTCCGCTGAATCAAGTCTACTTTACTTTGTAAATATTCAAGGAGGCACAAACGTGAACGAAAAATATTCTCCGCAAGAGATTGAGCGCAAATGGCAAGAAAAATGGTTAGAAAACAGTGCATTCAAAACAGAACTTGATAGACAGAAACCAGAATATTATGTACTTGAAATGTTCCCTTACCCATCAGGAAATTTACATATGGGGCATGTTCGTAACTATTCTATCGGTGATGTTATTGCTAGATATAAAGCAATGCAAGGGTTTAATGTACTTCATCCGATGGGGTGGGATGCATTTGGAATGCCGGCGGAAAATGCGGCAATTAAACATGGTGTACAGCCTGCTGAATGGACATTTAAAAATATTGAAAATATGCGTCGGCAACAACGTGAAATTGGACTTTCTTACGATTGGGATCGTGAAGTAGCGACTTGTACGCCGGAATATTATCGTTGGACGCAGTGGTTATTCTTATTGTTTTATGAAAAAGGATTAGCATATAAAAAGAAAGCGGCTGTGAATTGGTGCAATCAATGTAATACGGTATTGGCAAATGAGCAAGTTATCGATGGACAATGCTGGCGTTGTGATTCAGAAGTTGTAAAAAAAGAGCTGGAACAATGGTTCTTTAAAATTACTGATTATGCTGATGTATTGCTTGAAGATTTAAAAGAGTTAAAAGGTTGGCCGGATCGAGTAAAAACGATGCAGGAAAATTGGATTGGTCGCAGTGAGGGTGCAGAATTTAGTTTTGATGTTCCGTCAATCCAAGAGAAAATACCCGTTTATACAACTTGTCAACATACGGTATTTGGCGTAAGCTATGTCGTCTTGGCTGCAGAGCATCCAATGGTTGAAAAGTTGATTTCAGGTAAAGAAAACGAAGCACAAATCAGGGCTTTTATGGAGAAGGTACGCAACCAAAGTGAACTTGATCGTACTGCTACTGATGTTGAAAAAGAAGGCATTTTTACAGGGGAATATGCAGTAAATCCGTTCACTGGTGAACGTGTACCAATCTGGATTGCAAATTACGTATTATATGAATATGGTACTGGTGCAGTTATGGGTGTACCTACGCATGATGAGCGCGATTGGGCATTTGCAAATAAATATAATTTGCAAAAGAAAATTGTAGTAGTTCCAGAAGGAAAAACTTTAGTATTAGATGAGATGACAAATGCTTATACCGAAGATGGGGTTTTAGTTGACTCTGGTGAATTTACTGGAATGACAGTAGAAAAAGCAAAAGTTGCCATTTTAGATTGGTTAGAAAAAAATAATATTGGGAAACGTCGCGTAAACTATCGTCTTCGAGATTGGTTAGTTTCCCGTCAACGTTATTGGGGCGCGCCGATTCCTGTAATTTATTGTCCAGACTGTGGTGTTGTTCCTGTACCAAAAGAAGATTTGCCAGTAATGCTTCCAGCTAATGTGAATTTTGAAGCTGGTGCAGTGTCTCCATTAGCACAAGTTGAAGAATTTGTACATTGTACTTGTCCAAAATGTGGTGGGAAAGCACGTCGTGAAACGGATACAATGGATACGTTTATTTGTTCTTCCTGGTATTATATGCGCTACACCGACCCGAAAAATGAGAAAATGCCATTTGATAGTGAAAAAGCAAACTACTGGATGCCGGTAGATCAATATATCGGTGGAATTGAACATGCGATTTTACATTTACTCTATTCACGCTTCTTTACCAAAGTGTTAAAAGATGCAGGGTTAGTAAACTTTAATGAACCTTTCAAAAACTTACTTACCCAGGGAATGGTAATTAAAGATGGTTCAAAAATGTCGAAATCTAAAGGAAACGTTGTTTCTCCGGAAGAAATTATCGGCACATATGGTGCGGATACTGCACGTGTATTTATGTTGTTTGCTGCTCCACCGGAACGCGATTTGGAATGGAGCGATCAAGGGGTAGAAGGAGCGCATCGTTTCTTAGGCAGAGTATGGCGTATTGTTGATCATTTTGCAGCATCTGTAACGAAGGGCGAAGCTATATATGATGTAACTACGCTGACAAAAGTTGAAAAAGAGTTGCGCCGTGTTCTTCATACAACAATTAAAAAGGTAACTGAGGATGTTGGAAATCGATTTAACTTCAATACCGCAATTAGCTCAATCATGGAATTAGTCAATGCAATTTATACAGCAAAAGACAAAGGCGAAGCATTAAATGATAGTTTGATGCGCGAAGTTATTTCATCATTACTTCGTTTACTTGCGCCTTTTGCTCCACATATTACAGAAGAATTATGGAATGAAGTAATCAGTGAAGGCAGTGTTCATAAAGAAAAATGGCCTGAATATGATGCAGCAGCTACTGTTTTAGATGAGGTAGAAATAGTTCTGCAAATAAATGGCAAGGTTCGGGATAAAATTATTGTAGCTGCTGGTCTTGATGCAAAAGCTTTAGAAGAAAAAGCAATGCAACAGGATAAAGTACAAGCTGCTATTGATGGGAAAAAAGTTGTTAAAGTAATTTGTATACCAAATAAAATTGTGAATATTGTAGTAAAATAAAAATAAAAATAGCGAATTGCAAAATTATTGCAATTCGCTATTTTATTTTTAAGGATATTTAGATAAATTGTGCAGGTAAATGTTAAATTATGTAGAAATACCTTGATAATAACAATATCGGGGTGATAAATATGCCAATTTATCGGAAATCCATAGTTGTATTTCTTTTATTAGCATTGGTCATGGTCGGTGGAGGAATGTATGGTTACACAAAGCAAGAGGAGAGTATACCTTTAAGCAAAGGTGATTTATCAGAAACTCAAAAGAAGGAACAAATTGCTGTCTATGTTTGTGGTGGTGTCGTACGTTCTGGTGTTGTTTCTTTGGATGGAGGAGCAAGAGTAATTGATGCAGTGAATGCTTGTGGTGGTGCTTTACCCAATGCAGATGTAACAAAGATTAATATGGCAAAGTTACTTAAAGACGGTGAACAAATACAAGTTCCAATACAAGAAGAGGCACTTTCTGAACAAAACTTAACAGCAGAGCATACAAAAAAAGTAAATAATAAATCGAGCCAAACTAATAATTATGGGCTGGTTAATATTAATACAGCAGATCAAGCGGAATTAGATTCATTGCCGGGTGTTGGTCCGTCTACAGCGGCGGCAATTTTAGAATATCGCAAACAAATTGGCAGTTTTCAAAGCATTGAAGAGGTGAAAAAAGTAAGGGGAATTGGCGAAGCTAAATTTAAAAAGCTGGCGGATCGGATTACAATATGAATTATTTAGCTTTTACTAACGCTCTTATTGGTGGATTTATTTTAGGGATTTTTACAGTAACTCAGGTAAAAATCCCTTTTCTTATCCTGTATAGTTCCTTTTGTATTGCTTTATTTGGTTGTATTTATTTATATTGGAAAAATAAAAAATTGCTTCTTTATTTTGTATTGTTGCTATTTTTTATTGCGGGAATGATTCGTTGTGCGCAGGCAGATAGCATTGCCCCGAATGACATTAGCAATTTTGTTGATAAAACGCTGCAAGTGCAAGGTGAAGTTATAGAGATTCCACAAGAAAGAACGCTTGCGGGGAACAAGCGAAGTATGCATTATATTGTAGAGGTTCATACAGTAGAATTTGCGGGGGAGAAAGTACAGGTAAACGGAAACTTAAAAGTCTTTGCGTTGCAGGATAGCTCGCATACGATTGCGCATATTAGCGATTGTATTCGTTTTTCAGGGGAAATTAGAGAATTACATGGATATAATAATCCGGGAAGTTTAGATATAGTTGCGATGATGCAACGACAAGGGATTCGAGCAAATTGTAAAGCCGAAAAAAATACGGTGGAAATTCTTTCATCAGGACAAAACGCTTTTCTTAAATGGATTGAAAAATCCAGAACAGCAGTTCAGAATATGATGGAAGAAGCAATGCCCAAAGAAGATGCGGCAGCATTATTTGCAATGTTATTTGGCGGATATGATGGAATAAAAGAGGAACTAGCGCTAGCATTTACGGTGACAGGAATCGTTCATATTTTATCGGTGTCCGGTTCGCATATTTCTCTATTGGCAGGAACCGTACATATTATTGGGAAAATGTTACGATTTCCAGCGTGCCTATCAGCAATTCTTGTTATTCTAGCAATTGTTTTTTATGCGATTTTTTCAGGCTTTACTTCGCCGGTAGTCAGATCGGCGATTATGGGGATTTTAGCGTTTTCGGCATTGGCATTGAATCGGGAGAAAGATGCGCGTTATAGTTTAGCTTTGACAGGGTTGGGGATTTTAGCTATTTCCCCTAGATTAATTTTTGACATTAGTTTTCAACTTTCATTTATGACGACAGCCGGATTACTGTATATCGCGCCTAAAATAAAAAATATTTTAAAGGGAGTTCCTCTATTTATTGCGGAAAATTTAGCGATTACGATTGCTGCACAATTAGCAGTCATTCCCTTTATTGCCTGGTATTTTAATAATGTTTCGCTTAGTGCACTATTGGCAAATCTTATTATTGTGCCGTTTATAGAATGGGCAATGATTGGTGGCTTGTGTGCAGTTTTATTAAGTCTTGTTTTTTCGGTTGTGGGAAAAGGTCTATTTATTCTTTGTAGTTTGACGATTGGGTTAGTTTATTTTATGGCAAGAGCTATGGCGATGATTCCTTATGGGCTTTTATATTTACCGTCAGGCGGTTTACTTTGTGGCATTGTATATTATTTGCTGCTATTTTGGCTCTGCGGTTATGCATCACCGAAAATTCCAAATTTTTTGCTGTGCTGGCGGAAAAAGAAAAAGCTTATCTGTAGTGCAATTGTCACCATTATTTTTTTATGGAGCAGTCAATTTATCTTTGCTCAACCGTTAAGGATACATTTCATTGATGTCGGGCAGGGGGATTCTATATTGATTACGACACCACATGGTAGAACGATGCTATTTGATACCGGAGGCATGCGACGCGAAATTAGTGATTTTGATATTGGCAAACGAATTGTTATTCCATATTTGCATCATTATGGAATACGAGAAATTGATTATTTATGTTTAACTCACGCACACGAGGATCATGCAGGTGGGGCAGGGAGTTTACTAAAAGAATTTTCAGTGCAAAATGTGATTGTCGGTCGGGAAGACCGAAGTGAATATGCAAAAACATTAGGCTATTCCTTAGAAAAATGCCAAGATTTTGTTACGGTAAAAGATGGCCAGTTTTTTGTTTTGGATGGTGTTAAAATTGAAATTTTTTCGGCGGGCGAAGTGAGTGAGTCGCGAACAGGGAATGAAATTTCTAATGTATTTCGTGTGAGTTATGGAGATTTTAGTCTACTCATTACAGGGGATATAGACAGTAATGGGGAGAAAGAATTAATGAGAAAACATAGATTGAAAAGTTCGGTGTTAAAAGTTGCCCACCATGGCTCGCGTACCTCTTCTTGTGAAGAGTTTTTACAAGCGGTAAATCCACAATATGCAATTATTTCTGTTGGCTTTCAGAATAGCTTTGGTCATCCAAATCCGCAAGTGTTAAATAGATTAAATAAAGAAAATATTAAGATTTTGCGTACCGACCAGGCGGGGGCAATTTTAATGGAGACAAATGGAAATCAACTATCGGTAGATTCTTTTCAAAAAAACGGTAAAAATTCTCGAAAAAATCCTTGACAGTTTACATTATTAGCAGTATTATAATAAATAATTAAAGATTATTGTAAATCAGTGAGCGGAAAAAGTAGATAGGTATACTTTTGTTCAGCGAGTCGGTGACTGGATTTCCAGAGGTGTGATGACCGATCTAAAGTGCGTATCGAATGGTTCTGTGAGAGTCCACCAAAAGCTTTTTGTGAGTAGGCTGGGACGGTTGCCACCGTTATTTGGCTAGAGTATCGGATATTGCTAGAGATATTCCCGTACTTGAAAAAGAGGAGAGTTTTTCTTTCGAAAAATTTTAGGGTGGTATAACGAATACACTTCGTCCCTTTAGGGGATGAGGTGTTTTTTATTTTCTAAAGTTTTTTAAGAAAAAATCTTGAATTTAGGGTGGTACAGCGAGCTATTTCGCCCCTTGTAAGGGTGAGATGGTTCTTTTTTTATTTATTTATTGGGGAGGGATTTATATGTTGAAAAAATATTTGAGTAAAGTGATAAAGGGTGAACATTTATCCCAGGAAGAGTCAAGGCAAGCTATGCAAATTATTATGAATGGAAACGCAACAGATGCACAGATCGGATCATTTTTAACAGCCTTAAAAGTAAAAGGTGAAATAAGCGAGGAGATTTCCGGATTTGCCCATACCTTGCTACAACATGCAGATCGCGTAAAGCATAGCAAACCGGTGATTTGTCCTTGTGGAACAGGTGGAGATACGAAAGGGACATTTAATGTATCGACAACAGTGGCTTTTGTTTTAGCAGGTGGTGGTGTTGCTGTTGCAAAACATGGAAATCGCAGTGTTTCTAGCGCTTGTGGCAGTGCTGATGTGCTTAGTCAGCTGGGTGTTATCGTTGATAAATCGGCAGATAAAGTTAGTGAAGAAATTGAACATTTAGATATAGGGTTTTTATTTGCACCTGCGTTGAATAAAGCTATGCGCGTGGTTGCAAATCCACGTAAGGAATTAGGGTTCCGTACAGTATTTAATCTTTTGGGACCAATCATTAATCCGGCGCAGTTAGATTATCAATTGGTTGGTGTGTATGAAGAAAGCTTAACCGAAAAAGTTGCTGAAGTATTAAACCTAATAGGGGTTAAGCAAGCGATGGTTGTCCATAGTGAGGATGGAATGGATGAAATATCAACAAACTTTCCAACGAAAGTAAGTGAAATGCGAAATGGAAAGGTGAAGACATATCATATTGATCCGCAAAGGTATGGTTTTAAACGCGGAACTTTAGCTGATTATCAAGGGGGAAATCCTGAAGAAAATGCAAAAATTATTCGCGCAATTTTAAATGGTGAAAAAGGGCCGAAACGAGATATTGTGTTATTAAATGCGGCTGCAGGATTCTATATCACAAATAAGACACCAAGTATTACAGAAGGTATTCGGTTGGCAGAAAAAACGATTGACAGTGGTGCTGCTTTAGTAAAATTGGAAGCTTTGATTGCATTTAGTCGTGAGGGGATAGAAAATGCTTGTTAAGATTTGTGGAATTCAATCTCTGGAAATTGCAAAGGTAGTAGAAGAAAATAAGGCTGATTTAATGGGCTTTATTTTTGCAGACAGCAGGCGCTATATAAATCCGATAGCAGCGGCAAAGATAAGTGCGGAAATAAAATCTGTGGCAAAAGTAGGCGTCTTTATGAATGAAGAACCAGCAAGGGTAAATGAAATCGCTGATTTCTGTCATCTTGATTATGTACAGTTACATGGAGATGAAACAATTGAATATTGCAAGAAAATTAAATATCCAATTATTAAAGCATTTCGATATAAAGAAGATTTTGATCCGAAAATTCTTTATCAATATTCTGTCGATATGATACTAATAGACACTTATCAAGCCGGTAGTGCAGGGGGGACGGGGAGATGTTTTGACTGGAAAACTGCAAAGGAAAAATTAAGTAAGCTTCATTTGCCGGTATTCATTGCTGGTGGAATTAGTAAAATGAATGTCGGAGAAATGATAAATGTTTTAAATCCGGCAGGAGTTGATGTGTCTGGGGGAGTTGAAAGTAATGGGATAAAGTCAAAGGGGAAGATTATAGACTTCATTAAGCGGGTTCATGAGTTGGAACGGAGGGTGAAAAATGTTAGATGCAATTGTCGCAAAGAAAAAAATTACTGTTGAGCAAGAAAAAAAGTATTTATCGTTAAAAGAGATACAAAAAGACATTTCCTTTGGCAAGTTTGCTTTATCAAAAGTTATGCGTAATTCGCCGTGGAGTTTAATTGCCGAATGCAAATTGCAATCGCCGTCTAAAGGGCGCTTATGCACGAATTATACAGTGCTGGAGCTGGCAAAAATTTATGAAAAAAATGGGGCAATGGCTTTATCTATTCATACGGATGAACATTTTTTAGGGAATTTAGCGGATATTGCTTTAGTAAAAGAGATTACAAAACTTCCGGTGTTGAGAAAAGATTTTATTATTGATGAATATCAAATTTATCAATCAAGGCGCGCCGGAGCTGATGCAATTTTATTAATTGCTCGTATTTTATCTCCGGCGCAATTAAAAGAATATTTGCATATGGCTTGGGAGATTGGGGTGGATTGTCTCGTTGAGGTACATGATGAAAAAGATATAAATGCGGTAAATGATACAAGGGCGGAGCTAATCGGAATTAATAATCGGAATTTAAAAAACTTTACAACGGATGTACAAAATACATTAGATTTAGTAAAGTATTGTGATCGAAATCGAACAATTATCAGTGAGAGCGGAATAAAAAATCGAGAGGATATAGAAAGAGTAAAAAAACACTTTATCCGTGGGGTTTTAGTGGGCGAAGGATTAGTGAAAGCCGCTAATATAGCAGCAAAAACAAGAGAGTTATCATTAGTTAAAGGATTTTAAGGAGGAGTTTATTATGCCAAATAGCAAAGGGCGTTTTGGAATTTATGGGGGGCAATATGTACCGGAAATCGTCATGCCAGTATTAATGGAATTACAGCAAGCTTATGAAAAATATAGAAATGATGCTGAATTTCAAGAGGAAATCAGGACGTATTTAAGAGAATATGCTGGACGTCCGACAAAACTTTATTATGCGGAGCGGTTAACAAATCATTATGGAAAAGCAAAAATTTATTTAAAACGTGAAGATTTACTCCATACAGGTGCACATAAAATTAACAATGCCTTATGTCAAGCCGTCTTGGCAAAAAGGATGGGGAAAAAACGTATTGTTGCTGAGACTGGAGCGGGGCAGCATGGTGTCGCAAGTGCTACAGTTGCTGCGTTGTTTGGCTTAGAATGTCATGTTTTTATGGGAAAAGAAGATATAGAAAGGCAATCATTAAATGTTTTTCGAATGAAATTGCTTGGCGCAAAAGTAATTCCGGTAACAAGTGGAACAGGGACGCTAAAAGATGCTACCAGTGAAGCGATTCGTTACTGGGCTGCGAATATTACAGATACGCATTATATTATCGGCTCGGTAGTTGGCCCGCATCCCTATCCGATGATTGTGAGAGATTTTCAATCTTGCATCGGCAAGGAAGTAAAAGAGCAGATGAAATCATTAGCAGGTGGAAAAGTTACGCATATTTTAGCTTGTGTTGGTGGCGGTAGTAATGCAATGGGAATGTTTTATCCATTTAAAGATGATAGAGATATTATCAAAATTGGTGTGGAGGCAGCAGGTAGAGGAAAAGCAAATGGTGATCATGCAGAATCTTTAAGCCAAGGACGCCCTGGTGTTTTACATGGTGCATATAGTTATCTTTTACAAGATGATGATGGGCAAGTGATTGAAGCGTATTCTATTTCAGCGGGGCTTGATTATCCTGGTGTTGGTCCCGAACATTCTTATTTTAAAGATACGAATCGCGTGCAGTATACTTCGGTAAATGATCAACAAGCATTAGCCGCTTTTCAGTTATTGTCAAGGACAGAAGGGATTATTCCGGCGATGGAAAGCTCACATGCTCTGGCGTATTTAGAAACACTGATGCCAACGACGACGGAGGATCAGGCGGTTGTTGTGTGTTTATCAGGACGAGGCGATAAAGATGTTCAAATGGTAGCGAAAGCATTAGGGGAGGAATTAGAATGATGTCTAGATTAAGCAGTACTTTTGCAAGGTTAAAACAAGAAGGGAAAAAAGCGTTAGTCATTTATCTTATGGCAGGTGTTCCTGATTTTGAAAAAACGTTTGAACTTGTCTTGGCTACCGAAAAAGCTGGGGCTGATGTTGTTGAATTAGGCATTCCGTTTTCCGACCCGATTGCCGATGGACACGTTATTCAAGAGGCCGGAGTAAAAGCTTTGCAAAATGGAGCTACGATGCAACAGGTATTAGAACTAGTAAAAAAATTGCGCGAGCATACACAGATTCCCTTAATCGGAATGGGATATATCAATACGATGATGAATGTAGGCATTGAAAAATTTATTACTGATTTTCAAACTGCTGGCTTAGATGGATTAATTATTCCGGATTTACCACATGAAGAATCAAAAGAAATTGCTGAGTTTTGCCGTTTGCATCATTTTCATTTAGCTGAATTTGTAACGCCAAATACAACGTCAGAAAGAATTACTGAAACCTGTAAAAGTGCAGATGGCTTTATTTATTGTGTATCGGTCAATGGTGTTACCGGTGTACGGAAAATTGATTATACGCCGATTCATGAAGTGATTCGGATGGTACGTAAGCAAACGGATATTCCGCTTGCCGTTGGTTTTGGGATTGGCGATGGCGCGTCGGCTGTTGAAGCAACTAAATTTGCGGATGGTGCGATTGTTGGAAGCGCAGTTGTAAAGAGAATTTTAGAGAGTGATTTTGCAGGTGCAATTGGCTTAATTAAATCCATTCGTCAAGCATTAGACGAAAGGAAGGAATAATATGCGGATAGAAACGAGCTTGAAAGAGTTTTGTCAACGTGCGGAAACGGAAAAAGTTCTTGCGGTAACTGCGGAGCTTTCAACCGATATGGAGACGCCGGTTTCGCTTTATTATAAAATCGTTGGCGATGATATAGGATTTATTTTAGAAAGCGTGGATATGCATACGAATTTTGGGCGATTTTCTTTTATTGGTGCAGAACCTTTTGCAACGTTAACTTGTTATAAAAACAAGCTTGTTATTGATGCATTTGATGGTCGTCAAACAATCGAAAAAAGTCCGATGCAGGCAGTGAAAGAATATCTTAGCTATTTTAGTGATGCGGGGCAAAGTTTTCATATGCCATTACTAGGTGGTGGGGCAGTTGGATACTTTTCTTATGAAACGATTGAGACGATTGAACGTATAAGGCAAATGGAAAGTCCTGAGGATATGGTGCTTGGACAATTCCTCTTATGTCATGTGATTTTAGTCATGGATCATTTGAAGCACACATCAAAAATCGTTTATTTGACGCCAAATAAACGTAATATTGATACTGAATTTTTATATCAAACGGCACTAGAAAAGATTTATTATATTAACCAACAAATCAAAAATGAGATAAAAAAAGAAAAAGTAAAAGAAAAGCGATATCATTCAGGGCATAAGTTAGGCTTTAGTGAACGATATGGAAAGGAAGAAAGAGAATTTTTCCAAAAAGTGTTGAAAGCAAAAGAATATATTGCTTCAGGCGATATTTTTCAGATTGTTTTATCCAAGCAGTTCACTTGTGATTTAAAAAAGCCATCATTTTATTTATATCGGAGACTACGGCAAATTAATCCTTCGCCCTATATGTTTTATATGAATTTTGGCAACTTAAAATTAGTGGGTGCATCGCCGGAAATGCTTGTAAAAGTAAGTGGCGATACTGTATATACCTATCCTATTGCCGGGACTAGACCGCGTGGTGTATCAAATCAAGAAGATGAACTCCTTGCACAAGATTTAAAGGCAGATGAAAAAGAGTGTGCTGAACATGCGATGCTAGTGGATTTAGGGCGAAATGATATTGGAAGAATCAGCAAAGCTGGCACAGTAAAAGTAAATAAGTTGATGGAAATAGAGAAGTTTTCGCATGTAATGCATATGGTTTCGGAAGTTTCAGGGCAATTAGAACAAAAATATTCTACAATTGATGCATTAAAAGCTTGTTTTCCTGCTGGAACAGTAAGTGGTGCGCCAAAGGTAAGAGCAATGGAAATCATTCATGAATTGGAAGCTGTAAAGAGGGAATCTTATGCGGGTTCTGTAGGCTATATTGATTTTCAAGGAAACATGGATATGTGTATCGCAATTCGCACGATTCAAGTCGAAGGTGAGCGTGCTACAATTCGGGCTGGAGCGGGAATTGTAGCGGACTCTGTGCCAGAGAAAGAATATGGTGAAATCCTGCAAAAAGCGAAAGTGATGTTTCAAGTGGTAGAGGAGGTTGAAGGCGATGATTTTATTAATTGACAACTACGATTCTTTTACGTATAACATATATCAAATGATTGCAAATATGGGAAGAGAAGTTGAAGTGATTCGCAATGATAAAATCACTACTGTTGAAATTGATTCGGCAAAATATGAAGCTATTGTGATTTCGCCAGGACCCGGGACTCCAGATGATGCGGGGGTTTGTAAAGATGTTGTTCGAGTCTTTGCGGGTAAAGTCCCGATATTAGGTATTTGTTTAGGCCATCAAGTAATTGGTGAAGTATTTGGTGGCAAAGTCATTCGGGCAGGGAAGCTTGTTCATGGAAAGACCTCACCAGTCAAACATATAGGTACAGGTGCATATCAAGGGTTATCACAAGATATTTTGGTAGGACGATACCATTCTCTTATTGTTGAAAGAGAATCTTTACCAGACTGTTTAGAAATTACGGCAGAACTTGAAGATGGTATGATTATGGGAATTAGACATCGTGATTATAAAGTAGAAGGTATTCAATTTCATCCTGAATCCATATTGACACCCGATGGAGAAAAAATTTTGGGGGGTTTTTTAGGGTTTATATAAAAATAGGACTGCAAAAGCAGTCCTATTTTTATTACCAGAAGCCAGAGGAACAATCGCAGTTATTGTTTCCACAACAGCAAGCAAATAATAAGATAATAATAATGATGATGATCCAAGCGCTACCGCCGCCGAATCCTGAACATCCATAACCCATAATAAGTTCCCTCCTATAGAAAAGTAAGTAAAGCAGACATGTAATAATCCAAGCCCTGATGTTATCTTTTTTCTAGCTGAAATTTAGACAACGTCACTTATTGGATAAAACAAAATAGATGGTTTTGTCACTTGTAGTTTATGAATTATTAATTAAAAATGTGAATTTAAAAAATTTCTTAATTATAATTACGATTTTTTTCGCAAATGTGGTAAAATAACAAGGTTAGAAAAAAACATGAAATTTTTTAAATAAGCGATAGTTATCGTTTTTTAATTATGTATTTATTTATATTGGAGGATTTAGATGTCAGCAGAAGAACTTAATAAGGAAATTAATCGTCGACGTACGTTTGCGATTATTTCTCATCCGGATGCCGGAAAGACAACTTTAACGGAAAAATTGCTATTATATGGTGGTGCAATTCATTTAGCAGGTTCAGTAAAATCAAGGAAAACGCAACGTCATGCAGTATCTGATTGGATGGAGATTGAAAAACAACGTGGAATTTCAGTAACATCCAGTGTGTTACAATTTGATTATAATGGTTATAGAATTAATATTTTAGATACACCTGGGCATCAGGACTTTAGTGAGGATACATATCGCACTTTAATGGCAGTAGATAGTGCTGTCATGATTATTGATGTTGCTAAGGGTGTCGAAGCACAAACAAAAAAATTATTTAAAGTTTGTAGACAACGTGGGATACCGATTTTCACTTTTGTCAACAAACTCGATCGCTTTGGTAAGTCGCCAATTGATTTAATGGAAGAAATTGAACAGGTACTAGGAATTCGTGCTTATCCGATGAACTGGCCAATTGGGATCGATGGCAATTATCAAGGGGTATATAACCGCCAGAAAAACCAAGTGGAATTATTCTCCGAAGATGGAACGCATGGACAAAATGTCATTGCCTCTGAGGTTGGTAGTGTAGAAGATCCCGTATTTGCCGAGCGTATTGGCAAGGAAAATCATCAAGCACTTTGTGAAGATATTGAATTGCTCGATATGGCAGGGGAACAATTCGATGATGAAAAAGTGCAGCATGGCGAATTGACACCGATGTTCTTTGGGAGCGCGATGACAAACTTTGGAGTGCAAAATTTTCTCGAAGAATATTTAAGACTTGCACCACCTCCGGCAGCAAGAGAATCATCAGATGGGATCATTGATCCGCAGGATGAAAAATTTTCTGCGTTCATTTTTAAAATTCAAGCAAATATGAATCCAGCACATCGTGATCGTTTATCTTTTATGAGAATTTGTTCTGGTAAATTTACGCGTGGAATGTCAGTATATCATGACCGTACAGGTAAAATGATTAAACTTGCACAACCACAACAATTTTTAGCACAAGATAGAACGATTATTGATGAAGCCTATCCAGGGGATATTGTTGGTCTATTTGATCCAGGAATTTTTGGTATGGGCGATACTTTATGTAGTCAAGGTCATAAGTTCCACTTCCCAGATTTTCCGGTATTCCCACCGGAGCAATTTGCGCGTGTTCAGGCGAAAGATACAATGAAACGAAAACAATTTGTTAAAGGGATTACTGAGCTTACGCAAGAGGGGGCAGTTCAATTATTCCAACAAGCTGGAGCAGGTACGGAATCCTATATTATTGGTACAGTAGGAAGCTTACAATTTGAAGTTTTAGAATATCGTTTAAAAAATGAATATGGTGTAGATCTTTTAATGCAAATGCAACCGTATGAGGTTGCTCGTTGGATGGAAAATGGGAAAGAAAAAATTACGCCAAGTTCATTGCGTGGCGCGGATAGAGGAATGTTTGTTTACGATATAAAAGAACGTCCAGTTTTACTCGTTTCTAATGAATGGGCGTTGGGGTGGATTACTGATAATAATCCAGATATTAAATTTTATCCAGTTCCGCCAGATAAAAAGAAAGCATAAGTTTATATAAAAAGAGAAATTAGGGCGTTGCATTTGCAACACCCTAATTTCTTTTTTATTTTGAAAAATATAAGCTTTTAATTTTATTAGCAGTAATGATTAATTGGTCTGAAATTTGTGGAATACCATAGCCCATATAAATCGGTGATGTAGGAAAACGCGGAATAATTTTTGCACGGATTAAATCATCAATAAAATAAAAAAATAGATTGTAGCTTTTACACTTTTTGTTGAAGTTATTTAAAAGAAAATGTACTGTAGTTTGCACATAATCGGCAAGTTGTTCAATATTATTGTTGGTTTCAAGCATTACAACATTAAATTCAGAAAATCCAACACGTGGTTTAGTTGAAAGGTTTAATTCTACACCGTTTCTAGCATCGATGATGAGCCCGTTGAAATGTGAATTATCAAAATATTCATGGTAATCAACGTATTTTAAGCCAACAATTTGCATATGGGGATGACGGATAGTTCCACCTGAAAGTGGCCCGTGATTTTTGAAGAATAAGACGGATTGATATTCTTTAGATGTTTGCATTTCTAGCCAATGATGTATTGCAAATTTAAATAGACGATGCAAATGATCTTTATTGTATTCAGATAATTCACTTTTGCATTCGGTCGTTTCGATGAGTACAGTTTGAAAAGTATCTTTAAGTACAGGATATTTATTTTTTATTAAAATAATATCGCCATCTTGAGCGATAACATTTGTTAAGGCTGAGCGATCGCAAAAAGGACATTTGGTCCCAGTATTGACGATGCTTTCTGGTTTTTGCTGTCCAATGCTGATATTGAATTCGAGATATTTATTTGGCATGGAAAGTCACCTTCTTTAAAATTAATGCTGGTATAGTAAGGAAATAAATGATATAATTTAGGCTTGATTAAGATTAATTTAAGTAAAAATATTTTACTTAGCTATATGGGGAAATCTATCAAATGAAAATCTACTTCATTAATTACAAAATCAAATGAAGTAGAGTTGTTTTATAAAAAAAGAACATACTTATATTATAATAAATAGATTTGAAAAGAAAAGCAATTATTTGCTTTGAGGTAGGTGTTATCAATTAGTAGTGAAGTAAAAAAGAATGATCATGGTGATTCATTTTTAAAAGGGACATTTATTTTAGCGATAGCAGGGATTGTTGTCAAAGTTATTGGATCACTAAATTGGATATTTGTATCCAGGGTACTTGGAGGAGAAGGGATTGGCTTATATCAAATGGCTTTTCCTATCTATTTATTAGCACTTAGTGTTTCAACAGCTGGTGTACCAGTTGCGATTTCGATTATCACGGCAGAAAAAGTTGCATTGAAAGATATATTAGGAGCGAAGAGAATCTTTCGTATTTCAATGGCAGTTATGGCTGTGACCGGAGCTATTTTTAGTTTGGCTACTTATTTTGGTGCAGGGTGGTTGATTGAATATAGATTTATTCGTGATCCACGGGCATATTACTCCGTTGCTGCGTTAGCTCCAGCCATTTTCTTTGTTACTATTCTTGCAAGTTCACGTGGTTTCTTGCAAGGATGGCAGCGCATGACACCGACGGCTGTATCGCAGATAGTTGAACAGATTTTTCGTGTAATTACTATGGTATTATTCGCAAATTTATTTTTGCCGAGAGGTCTAGAATTTGCAGCAGCAGGAGCTAGTTTCGGTGCATTTGCTGGTGCGGTGACCGGATTGATTGTACTCGTATATTATCATTGGCAGTTAGAACGGGATATTCGGCGTGAGTATGGTGATCATCTCGAGGAGAAGGGTAAGCGCGAATCCAGTTTTACGATTGTGAAGCGGATTTTTGCGCTAGCGCTTCCTGTATCGGCATCGAGCGTTATGTTGCCGATTGTAGCGAATCTTGATTTAATGATTGTTCCAGCTAGACTTGAAGTTGCTGGATATACAGTTGGACAAGCGACAGAATTATTTGGATATTTAACGGGTATGGCTGTGCCGCTGATTAACTTGGCTACGTTGCTTACAGCTTCCTTGGCAATTAGTATTGTTCCAGCGATTTCGGAAGCGAAAGCACTTGGTGATAAACTTCGTGTTTACCAACAGACGTCAGCTGCAATGCGGATTACTTATTTAATTAGTTTTCCCGCATTTGCAATTGTATTTATGCTTGATACACCAATTTCTCAATTGATTTACAATGCAGCAAATGCAGGTCCTACAGTGAGTGTTTTATCAATGAGCATTGTACTGCTTGGCATTCATCAAGTAACTACGGGAGTATTACAGGGGCTTGGTCATACAACCATTCCGATGATTAATATGATTATTGCTGCTGTAGCTAAAGTTGCTTTAAACTGGATTATGGTTGCAAATCCTAACTTTGGTATTCTAGGTGCGGCTTGGGCGACAGTTGCTGATATTGGAATTGCAGCAGTAATCAATATGTATTTTCTACATAAATATGTTGGATATGGCGTAGATATTAAGCAGATTACAAAAAACATTTTAGCAACTGCAGCAATGAGCGGTATAATGTATATTGCTTATTTAGAAATTTTTTCGAGCCTAGCAAGTAATACACTGGCCACTCTAGGCGCAATTCTTGCAGGTTCTATTGTATACTTCTTAGTATTGATTTTACTTGGTGGAATGAATGAACGAGATATAGAGCGCATTCCTATGGTAGGAAAATTTATTATTAAATTATTACAACGTGTAGGTGCATTTAAAGCGTAAACCTAAAATGTTTATCATCGTATATTATTGTTTCTTGTCTGATTTCAGTAGGAGTTTGTCTGCTGAAACAGCCTCGTTTATTTGTGGGGTGAGATGAAAATGAAAAAGTTAATTTTAGTCTATAATCCTGTCTCTGGAGATGCTTTATTTAAATACAAACTAGATGAACTTATTGAAAAATTTAGTGTACATGACTGCATTATTATTCCGTATCGCACATTACCTAATAATGAAATCGTATTTGCTAAATTTGTGCGTTCGTTAAATGCAGATGGTGTAATTATTGCCGGTGGAGATGGAACCATCCACGATATCATTAATTTAATGATTACAGAAAACATTGATTTACCGATTGGTTTAATTCCAAGCGGAACGTCGAATGATTTTGCATCTTTTTTAGGAATTAATAAAAACTTAGATAGATATATTAAAACGATTGCTAAAGGCTCGGTTATGCCGATTGATATTGGGCAAATTGGCAATAAATATTTTATTAACGTTGCGAGTGCAGGGGTGCTTACCTCCGTTGCACATAAAGTAGATGCTGGATTAAAAAATGCATTGGGGAAAATGGCATATTATCTGAAAGGGCTAGGCGAAATTCCTGGGTTCCATGCGCGTAAGATGAAAATCAAAGCAGATGGAAGAATCATTGAAGAAAAAATATTTTTATTCGTTATCGTGAATAGTGGCACAGTAGGAAGTATGAAAAATGTTGTAGCTAATGCTAAGATTAACGATGGTAAATTGGATATGGTTTTAATCAAACAATGCAGTATCCCCGAATTTATGACATCAACATTAGAAATGCTCGCGGGCGGTAATATTACTCGTCACAATAGTGTGCTTTATTTACAGGCGAAAGATATTGAAATTGAATGTGAAGAAGAAATTGAAAGTGATTTAGATGGGGAGCTTGGGCCGAAATTACCGCTAAAGATAACGACTTTAGCAGGGAAAATTAAATTGTTTTACGAAAAATAGCAATAGAAAATGGGGCTGTTGATGCAGCCCCATTTAGTATAATATTGCGATGATTTATTTAAGATATGAAAATATATAGAATAGATGGAAAAGGTGGATTTAGTTTGAAAGTACAAATACCTGTAATAAAAGGGAAAAAGTATAATGTAGAGATTGTTAGCATGGGACACAGTGGAGAAGGCGTAGGAAAATATCAAGACTTTACGGTTTTTGTGCCTTATGCGTTGATTGGGGAAACGGTAGAAGTTCAAATTACTGAAGTAAAGAAAAATTATGCAAAAGGACGTCTTTGTCAAGTAATAAAGGCTAGTCCAAATCGTACAAAGCCGCAATGTGATATTTATTATAAGTGTGGTGGTTGCCAATTACAGCATTTAGATTATGAAGGGCAGTTACAGGTGAAGCGTCAACAAGTGGTAGATGCAGTGCAAAGAATTGGTAAGCAAAATGATGTTGTGATTCATCCAACGCTTGGCGCAAATCATCCATGGCATTATCGCAATAAAATGCAATTTCCAATTGGCAGAAATGGTAATGATGTTATTATTGGCTGTTATGCACAAGGAACACATGCGATTGTCAATACAGAAAATTGTGTGATACAACATGAAGCGAATAATCTTGTTGCCAATGCTGTTCGCGGTGTAATAAGAAGATTAAATATAACAACATATGATGAAAAAACACGCCAAGGCGTACTTCGCCATGTGATTGGACGTGTTGGTATTGCCAGTGGCGAGATTATGGTTGTTTTGGTAACAAGTACAGAGATTTTACCAAAGCAAGAGAAAGTTGTCGAAGAATTACGTCGTAATATTCCTGGAGTAGTAAGCATTATCCAAAATATTAATCCAAACCATACAAATGTCATCATGGGAAATCGGACATTAAAACTTTGGGGCAAAACGACGATTGTTGATAAAATGGGAGAGTTCTCATTTAATATATCCGCAAGATCATTCTTCCAAGTTAATACTAAACAAGCAGAAGTTCTTTACAATAAAGCAGTAGAATATGCAAATTTAACAGGCAAAGAAACAGTCATTGATGCGTATTGTGGAACCGGTACGATTAGTTTATTTCTAGCGAAAAAAGCGAAAAAAGTCTATGGTATCGAAATCGTAGAACCAGCAGTGAAGGATGCCATAAAAAATGCTGAAAATAATAAGGTGAAAAATGCTGAATTTATCATCGGTGATGCCGTAGAGGTAATGCCAAACCTCTATGAAAAAGGCATCCGCCCCGACGTAATCGTAGTAGACCCACCACGCGCCGGTTGTGAAAAACAAGTCCTAGAAAGTTTCGCAAACATGAAGCCAACAAGAATCGTCTACGTATCCTGCAACCCAGCCTCCCTAGCAAGAGATATCGCAATCCTAGCAGAATTAGGATATACAACAAAAGAAATACAACCAGTAGATATGTTCGGCGCAACAAGTCACGTCGAGGCTGTAGCGTTGATAGAAAAGAAATAGAATATAGAGAGAAAATAAAAACTCCTGACAAATAATGACGTTATTTGTTAGGAGTTTTCTGTTTAAAAGGGGAATTTAGTAAATAGGGAATTATTTGGAGCAGGGTTGTAGATGAAAAGAACTGTCATCTTGTCTATAGAATTTGTTGGCTCTGCGTCTTAGCGTCTGTAATTGATGCATTTACATTGATTAAGATTTGGGGCAAAACAGTGGAAAGTTGATTAACCCTGTGTCTTCTCGTGTTTGTATACGAGTTTTGCTTTTACAAATTGGGCATAGTAGCCATTCCGTTTTCAATTTTTGTAGTCCTTTTCTGCACTTTTATCGTTTTAAAGATTAGTAATGCTCTGTAAGTTAAATGATTTCCGCCAATACTTTACAAGGCAATCCTGTAGCTCTTGGATTATCTAACCACATGGTGTAAATTTCAAATTTTTTATCAATTAGCTTCTGCAAATTACAAAGGTTTTCTATAACATAGCAACCATTTAACTCACACAGTTCATCTGCTGCTTGATGTTCCTCACCCCTGCGAACACCTGCACAGTCGATACCGATAAAGCATATTTTCTTTTTTAATAAATAGTCCAATAATTCATGTGACAGTTGGGGGTGGTTTGCAAAATATTGTTCACTGCCATATTCAAATTCATTAATTCTTCCGGTGTAAAAAAGGACAAAACCATTTGGGGGAATTTCTACTTCTATCACATCTTTTACCGTAATCTCCCGTAGATTGGCAATTTTTTCAACATCTATTACAACTCCCTTTGTCTTGAAGTATTCAAGCGGAATACTACTTTTTTTATAGGTGTCCAAATGAGTGCCAACATGCCCAGTGTTTACGTGTTTGTTATTTGGGGAGTTCTCCATCCATTCTAAAAATTCTTTGGTTATAGTTGTCGTTAAATCAATCATCATTTTTCGTCATCTCCATTTTTTCTAATATATAATTGTTAAAGCTTTTAAGAAAGTGCAACACAGTTTTTTTCTCTAATTCACCAACTGTTTTTAAAAACTCTTGATCTCGTAAAAGCCAAGCATTATGAGCCTTTTCATGTTTAAAATAAATTTCTTGACCTTTTGCCGTTAAACTGTAGAATATTTCCTTATTATTGTTTGGTTTTTTACAACCTTGGATATATCCTTTTTTTTCTAAACGAGTTGTAATTTTGCTTATTGCACTACGTGTTAATCCTAGATTAACAGAAATTTGCACTCCATTAGCTTCTTGAATATTTCCAATAAAATTAATGCAGTGTGTATCAGTAGTTCCAAGAGAATCATAAAGTTCTTTTGTTGAAAGTTCTGCGATGGCTTCTTGCAGCTGATATAATTTTTCAAATTCTTTAAGTAACTCGGTTTCTATAATTGTTTGACCTCCTATCTAACGATTGTTAATTGGGTAATTGCAAGGTAAATTTATTGTTGACGATGGAAACAATAAAAACTATACAATAAATTGTTTCCGACGTCAACAATTATATTTTTAGTTATGACAATTGTGGAATATGATTACTATTAAATCATTTTAGCGTTACACAAAAGACGAACACTATCGTGGTAAATCAACAGGGTACAAACTTCATTATAAACTGGAATGGAAGTGTAGTTGAGCAAAGTAAAAACATATTCTATGATTGGATAAATGATGCCCTTATCGAAATACAATTGCTGTTATTTACCACCCCGCTTTTTAATGACATTTAAAGCAATATCATGTATGATACTTTTTGAAGCGGTTGAAAAAGTTGCTGCTTTAGAGAAAAGTACTTACAGGAGGATATCTAGAATGAAGAAAAGTTTATTGGCATTAACGGCATTAGTAGCGTTGAATGTAACTTCCGTATTCGCTGCTCCGATAAATGATCTTTCGGAGGGGGAAACTGCTATTGGAATCGGAACTACGGAATATTATGTAGAACATCAACTTTCTGATAAGTTTACCATCGGGTATCAAAATGCGGATCGCAGGTATTATGGTGATATGGACGATATTTATGGACAATTTCGTATTAATGAAAATCTTCGGGCAATGGTCGGTAACCGCGATTTACCATATGATTCTTCGAATTTTTATGCCGGATTGGCTGCAAGTGCGCCGCTTGGCGATAGTATGACTGGGTATATTTCTTATGCGGTCGGAGGCGATTTTAAAGAAACTCAAATTGGAACTAACATTGCGATTGCATCTAATATTGATTTCAATGTAAATTACCATGCATTTAGTCCTGATCATGGCCGAAATGAGGACAAGTTCGGTGTCGGTGCAACTGTAAAATTTTAAAAAGTAAGTTAAAAAGGCTGCTGTGCTGAGAAAAGTGCGGCAGCCAGCTTTTTAGTGAGGATAAAATACCATAATGGTGTTAGAATGCGAGTTAAGTCATCAGTCGAGGCATCTTTGGAAACAATTATGTAATAATTTAATCAATACATTTTATATTCGCCTAGACTTATGTTTGGGCGAATTTTTATTATACAATTACGAAATTTTTATCAATGTAAATTAAGGTAATGTTTGTATATTGATGAATAGTTTATATAATCTGTGAAAATATAAATAGAGGTGTAAAATAAAATTTAGAAACAAAGGAGTTTTTATTATTTATTATTCTAGAGGTAATTATGAAGCTTTTGCTCGTCCGTTAAAACCAGAAGGCGTAGATAGAAAGACAGCTTATATCATAGGCTCAGGACTTGCTGCTTTAGCGGCGGCTTTTTACCTTGTTCGTGATGGACAAATGAAGGGTGAAAACGTTCATATTCTTGAAAAAGAACCTTTACCTGGGGGCGCATGTGATGGTTATCATTATGAAAATGTTGGCTATGTCATGCGTGGTGGACGTGAAATGGACAATCACTTTGAGTGTATGTGGGATTTGTATCGCTCTGTTCCTTCGATTGAGACCGAGGGGATTAGTGTGCTTGATGAGTATTATTGGCTTAATAAGAGAGATCCTAACTATTCATTGATGCGTGCAACAGTTAATCAAGGTGAAGATGCCCAAACCGAAGGTAAGTTTGGTTTAAGTGATAAAGGTGCAATGGAAATTATGCATCTATTTTTCACTCCAGATGAGAAACTGTATGATAAACGGATTGATGAGGTTTTTAGTAATGAAGTATTAGATTCTAATTTTTGGATGTATTGGCGCACTATGTTTGCTTTTCAAAATTGGCATAGTGCACTTGAAATGAAACTTTATATTAAACGGTTTATCCATCATGTTGGTGGTTTGCCAGACTTTCGGGCACTTCGTTTTACAAGATATAATCAGTATGAATCTATGGTTTTGCCGCTAATTAAATATTTAGAATCCCATAATGTGCAGTTTCATTATGGCATCAAGGTTATCAATGTTGAATTCGATATTCAAAAGGATAAGAAGATTGCAAAACGCGTAATTACTGTTTGTGATGGAAAAGAAAAAAATATTGATTTAACGGAAGATGATTTGATTTTTATTACGAATGGGGGGTGTGTAGAAAATTCTACGATTGGAGATCAAGAGCATCCTGCTCCATTTAATAAGGAATCAACGGAAGGTGGTGGATGGGATATGTGGCGAAAAATTGCTGCACAGGATCCATCCTTCGGTAATCCCGACAAGTTTTGTTATGATCCGGAGCGGAGCAACTGGATGTCTGCAACTGTAACAACACTTGATGACCGTATACCTCCTTATGTTGAAAAAATATGTAAGCGTGATCCTTTTAGTGGAGGAGTAGTCACTGGTGGCATTGTTACAGCGAAAGATTCGAGCTGGCTTTTAAGCTGGACTTTTAATCGACAGCCACAGTTTCGTGAACAAGCGAAGAATCAGCTTGTTGGTTGGATTTATGGTCTGTTTAGCGATAAAGAAGGAGATTTTGTAAAAAAGCCTATGCGTGAATGTACAGGGAAAGAAATTTGCATGGAATGGCTGTATCATATGGGAGTACCAGAAAGTGAAATTGAGGAGTTGGCTGAAAATAGCGCGAATACTGTGCCATGTATGATGCCGTATATTACAGCTTTCTTTATGCCGCGTGCAGCTGGAGATCGACCGGATGTTGTACCAAAGGGCAGTATTAATTTTGCATTCATTGGTCAATTTGCAGAGACTGTACGTGATACTATTTTTACAACGGAGTATTCTATTCGTACGGGTATGGAAGCGGTTTATACGCTTCTTAATATTGATCGTGGAGTTCCAGAAGTATGGGGGAGTACGTATGATATTCGAGATTTATTAGATGCTACAGTTAAGATTCGTGATGGTCAAAAAATTACGGATATGAAACTAAGTCTTACTCAAAAGGTTGCTCTAAAAGGTGTTTTGAAAAAACTTGAAGGTACTGACATTGAAAAATTGCTTAGAGAGTATCATTTAATTTAAAACTTATTTTATACAACAAAATTCATTCCAGGATAAATTTGTGTTCGGGTTGTGTCGTTCATTTAAAGGAATTTACAATAAAATTAGATGTTCAAGGCTTAAAGAGGCATGATATAATGAAAGTCGCTGAAATAATGTACGGGAGAAGGGCACTTTTGAAGAAAGTTTTGATTATATCAGATACACATGGACTATTACGTGATGAAGTTAAAGCGAAACTGCCGACTGTGGATTTTGTAATTCATGCTGGTGATATTAATACGCCAATGGTTCTTCAATATTTAAATGAACATAGTGAACTATTTATTATTCGTGGGAACAATGATAAAGAATGGGCTTGCAATTTACCAAAAATCCTTGCAATAACCATTGAAGGAGTACGGATTCTACTTGTTCATAATAAAGAAGATATACCAAAAGAATTAACAAATATTGATGTGGTTATTTATGGTCATTCCCATAAATACGATGATAAAATAATAGATGGAGTATTGTGTCTAAATCCAGGTAGTTGTGGAAACCGTCGATTTAATTTACCAATTAGTATGTGTGAAATGTGGATTAGTGGGGAAACTTACAAATATGAGAAGATTATTATAAAGTAGATATAGCCATAGATTGTGGTCTTAAATTTTAATTTAAGCAAGTGGATAACACAAATGAAATAGCGTATACAATCATAGCAATGTCAAGGTATAATTTGAATATACTTATTGATATTGCTATAAATTTTTATTTCTTTACAAATAAAAAATAAGGTGAGATTAATGAAAGTTATCGCTGATAATTTTGGTGAAACACAAGCCATGGTTATGGTGTTAAATGCTGGGACGGTTTTAATTTATAATCAACGCCAATTATGGGTCAAAATAAATTTGAAAATTTAGATGAGACTTATGATGTAATAGAAAGTACCGAGAGATGGGCAATATGGAGTAAATTTATTATCGCAATTGACCGGATTATGAAATATTTTTATCTAAAGGTAAGATACCAACTAAGGTGAATATAGATTTGTGAGGTATTAGTAAAAGTGATATAATGACTTGATTAGATTATTTTGTAAATTAATATTTAGGATTGGTTTGAATAGTTTTAATATAGAATAATTTGACTAAATAAATGCTCACTACTTTTTAATATAAAGAGATTTAAGAGATTCTATTAGAAAATGGAGGCGGAGAATTTGCTATATCCATTACAATTACAAGCAATGATGAAAGATTATATTTGGGGAGGAACGAAGCTTAAAACTGATTTTCATAAGCGAACTGAGTTTGAAAAGGTGGCGGAAAGCTGGGAACTGTCTTGTCATAAAGCTGGGCAAAGTGTTGTGCTCAATGGTGAATATGCAGGACTAAAACTTTCAGATTACATAGAAAAAGCGGGTAAAGCGGTATTAGGGAAAAATGCAGAAAAGTTTACTGACTTTCCTATCTTAATCAAGTTAATTGATGCTGCAGACAACTTATCTGTACAAGTGCATCCTGAAAATGAATATGCTTTACGAGTTGAAGGTGAATATGGGAAAACAGAGATGTGGTATATTGTTGACTGTGAGCCAGGTGCAACTTTACTTTATGGTTTTAAAGAAAAGATTAGTAAAGAAGAGTTTAAAAAGAAGATTGAAAATAATACATTATTAGATGTATGCAACAGTGTACCGGTGAAAAAAGGCGATGTTTTCTTTATTGATGCGGGAACGCTCCATGCAATTGGCAAAGGTATCGTAATCGCTGAAATTCAGCAGAATTCTAATACGACATATCGCATTTATGACTATGGTCGGATTGGTTCTGATGGTAAGCCACGTCAATTACATATAGAAAAGGCATTGGATGTAACTCATTTAAATCATCCAACAAAACCATGTACGGCGGAAGCCACGATGAGCTTTTTTGCTGATTTTTCAATGAAGTTACTTGCTCAATGTGAATATTTTAAAGTTTATTTATTTGATGTAAAAGAACAATGCAATCTTTATGCTGATGATTCTTCTTTTCAATCCATTCTCGTGCTAGATGGTGGAGTAGAATTGGTAAATAGGGATAAAACTATGAAAATAGGTAAAGGTGACAGTATTTTTATTCCGGCTAGTATGGGGGAATATAAAATTAACGGAAAAGGTAAATTTATTTTAAGTATGGTATAAAGTAATAAAATCAGAGTTGAAGAAACTATTCAGTTTTTCATCGGGTATATTTTAAAATAGGATGAATGCAATGGATAGATAAATGGGGATGAATTGTTAAGTTAATTCTTTACAGCTAAGAAACATTTAGATTTTATGCAGATGTAGGCAAAGGAGGATTTCTGATGAGTAGCGAACGTTTTATGGCAATGGCGGCAGATGAATCACAAAAGAATCTTTTGACGAATGAGGGCGGCCCTTTTGGTGCTGTTATTGTTAAGAAAGATAAAGTCGTTGGATGTGGACACAATCAAGTGCTTCTAAAACATGATCCTACGTGTCATGCAGAAATTCAGGCAATAAGAAATGCGTGTGAAAATTTAAAGACGCATGATCTTAGCGACTGCACCATCTATACTTCTTGCTACCCTTGTCCAATGTGTCTGAGTGCAATTATATGGGCAAATATAAAGATCGCTTATTATGGGAATACCGCAAGTGATGCTGCTAATATTGGATTTAGAGATGATTTTATATATAATTTCATTGAAGATAAATGCAAGGATTCTACAACTTTGGAGTTGAAACAGTTAGCCCGAAGTGAAACAATTAAAGCTTTTGAATTATTTCAAAAAAAATCAGATAAAACAATATACTAACTTGTTTTATCTGATCTGAAATGACTTTATAAAATTTTGCTAAATATGAAAATGTATCATAGGCTTCCTATAAATTTGAAGGTATTACATTCGAATTTAAGGAGGCCTTCTTTTTGTAATTTAGATAATTCACTTGACATAGCACTGCGATCTACCGATAAATAATCGGCTAATTCCTGACGATTAAAAGGAATCGTAAATGTGTGATGATTCGATATTTTTGCTTGAGCAGATAAATAAGAAATTAATTTTTCGCGTGTGGTACGTTGTGTGATGTGTTCAATTTTTTGTGTAAGTAAAATATTTTTATTTGCAATAATTTTTAGCATATTTTGAATGAGATATGAGTGAAAAAGGCAGGAAGATGAACAAGTGTTTATAATTCGCTTATAATCTATAAGCATGATTTCTGTTTTTTCATTCGTTACAATACTAACAGGTATTTTCTCTACTTGCGCGCAGGAAAATGTTTCAGCAAAAATATCACTTATGCCAATTTGGGAGATAATTCTTCGGTTTCCCCAGAAGTCTTCTTTAATGATATGAACGGAGCCTCTTAAAACGATACCTACGGTTGAAACGTTATCACCGTCATTAAAAATAAAGGTGTTTTTGGGATATGTTTTTTCTTGAACAGATAAGCAATTTAACATTATTTCTAGGTCTTTCTCCGCTATGTTATAAAATAACGGAGATTTTTTTAATACATTAAATTTAATATTTTCCATAAAAATCTCCAAACTGTTGTAAAAACAACAGATTTATTTTTTTTAGCATAGTAAAATAACAGCATAAAGTCAAGTTAAGTTGATGATAGATTACGGATAATTCGTAAATAATATTTGGGAATTTCATGATGAAGGGAGAGAAAACTAGTTATGGTAATGAGAAAGATTATAAAAATTGATGAAGAAAAGTGTAATGGATGTGGTATTTGTGCTGATGCATGCCATGAAGGTGCAATAGAAATAAAGAATGGTAAAGCAAATTTGATTCGTGATGAATATTGTGATGGTTTAGGTGATTGTTTACCTGCTTGTCCAACGAATGCGATTACTTTTGAGGTTCGGGAGGCAGATGAATATAATGAATCTATTGTAAAGGAGCGAATGGCAAAAAGAAAAATGAAGTCTACTTGTGCAAGTGGTAGTTGTCCCGGAAGTCAAGCGCAAAAGATTATGGTTAAGCATGAAAGAGAAGATGAGAATATGGATATTGGTAGTGAACTTATGCAATGGCCGCTTCAAATAAAACTTGTTCCAGTACATGCACCTTATTTTGATGGAGCACGATTACTTGTTGCCGCAGATTGCAGTGCATTTGCATATGGGGATTTTCATCGTAAGTTTATGCGAAATCATATTACTCTGATTGGTTGTCCAAAATTAGACAGTGTAGATTATAGCGAGAAATTAACTGAGATTATTCGAGAAAATGAAATAAAAAGTGTAACGGTTGTACGCATGGAAGTTCCGTGTTGTGGAGGTATTGAGAATGCTGTCAAACGGGCTTTGCAAGAAAGTGGGAAATTTATCCCCTGGCAAATCGTTACGATTTCTACAAAAGGTGAAATTTTAAATTAGGAGGAGTTAATTTTATGGAAAATATGTTTTGTTTTCAATGTGAGCAGACTGCGGGAAGTGTTGCCTGTAGAGGAAAGGCTGGGGTATGCGGTAAAAAAGAAAATACTGCGAATTTACAAGATGCATTGACCAGTGCATTAATTAGCTTGGCATGTGTTGCGAAAGAAAACGCAATGAACGTGACAGAACAGACACATCGGATTATTTTAGAGGGATTATTTACTACAGTAACAAACGTTAGTTTTGATGATGCGGCGATAAGTAGACAAATTGAGATTACAAAAAATGAAACAGAAAAGCTAAACCGTAATAAGAGTGATTATAAAGCATATGAAATGGAGAATATTTGGCAGGCAAATGAGGATATTCGTTCACTTAAGTCTTTGATTTTATTTGGATTAAGAGGTATGGCGGCATATGCTTATCATGCATTTTTGCTTGGATACAAAAATAAAGAAGTAAGTGATTTCTTTTATCAAGGGTTATATGCAATTAGTCAAGATTGGTCAATGGAAAAATTATTACCAGTTGTTTTGGAAACGGGTAAAGTAAATTTGAAATGTATGGAGCTACTAGATAAGGCGAACACTGAAACTTATGGAAACCCAGTACCTACGACAGTTCCGTTGACTGTAGAAAAAGGTCCGTTTATTGTCGTAACGGGACATGATCTATATGATTTATATTTATTATTAGAGCAAACAAAGGATAAGGGGATTAATATTTATACGCATGGGGAAATGCTGCCTGCACATGCGTATCCAAAATTAAAAGAGTATCCTCATTTAAAAGGCAACTTTGGTACTGCGTGGCAAAATCAACAAAAAGAGTTTGACCATATACCAGCGCCAGTTTTATTTACAACAAATTGCTTGATGCCAGTAAAAGATAGTTATCGTGATCGTGTATTTACAACGGAAGTAGTTGCATATCCAGAGATGGTGCATATCGACGATGAGCGCGATTATACTCCGGTCATTGAAAAAGCTTTGGAATTAGGAGGATATAAAGAAGATACCGTGTTTACTGGGATTAACGGAGGAAAAACGGTTATGACTGGCTTTGGACATAACACGGTTTTATCTGTTGCGGATAAGGTGATTGATGCAGTGAAAAAAGGTGATATTCGTCACTTCTTATTGGTTGGTGGATGCGATGGTGCGAAACCAGGACGCAATTACTATACTGATTTTGTAAAAAAATCGCCGCAAGATACAATTATTTTGACATTAGCATGTGGAAAGTTTAGATTTAATGACCTTGATTTAGGAACAGTTGCTGGCTTACCTCGCATTATGGATATGGGACAATGTAATGATGCATATAGCGCAATTCGCGTTGCTATTGCTTTAGCTGAGGCATTTAAGTGTGGGGTTAATGAATTACCATTAACTTTAGTGCTATCATGGTATGAGCAAAAAGCAGTTTGTATTTTATTAACTTTATTATCATTAGGGATAAAGAATATTTATTTAGGGCCAACATTACCTGCCTTTGTATCGCCAAATGTATTGAATTATTTAGTGGAGAATTTTAATATTTCACCAATTAGTACGCCAGAGGAAGATTTGAAAAAAATCTTAGGATAGGTAAATAAAAAGACTCTCTTTGCAGTAGACGGAAGTATGGAAATCTGTTACTGTAAAGGGAGTATTTTTTATTTAAGGGGTTGTTTATAGCCATGTATGCAGAAGTAAAATATATTTGTGCAATGATGATCTTTGGGACAGTTGGGATTTTTGTTAAAAACATATCCCTTTCGGCTGGGGAAATTGCTTTGTTTCGTGCTTTAATTGGTACGGGAGCGATATTGATATATCAATTTTTATGGGGACGAAATATTTCTTTTCGTCAGATTAAATCAGATTTGCCATGGTTATTAGCATCGGGAATCGCTATGGGAGTGAATTGGATTTTTTTATTTGAGGCCTATCATTATACAAGTATTTCTTTAGCTACCTTGTGCTATTATTTTGCACCTGTTATTGTAATGATGATTTGTCCCATATTATTTAAAGAAAAGTTGGGTTTAAAACAAAGTATTTGCTTTATTATGTCGACTGTTGGATTGGTATTAATTATTGGTGTTAGCCTGGGGGAAGCAAAGAATCACTTTTTAGGGATTCTTTTTGGATTAGGGGCGGCAATTTTCTATGCAACAGTAGTTTTATTAAATAAATATATAAAGAAAGTAATGGGGGTAGAGCGAACTCTATTGCAATTTGTTGCAGCAATTTTTGTATTATTGCCATATGTATGCTTTAGTAATGGTATTCATGTTAGGACTTTGGATAATTGGGGAATTTTTAATTTGATTTTTTTAGGTGTAATTCATACGGGTTTTACCTATTGTTTGTATTTATCTTCAATAAAAATGTTGACAGGACAAAAAATTGCATTAATGAGTTATATAGATCCAATTTTTGCAATAATAATTTCCTCATTTCTTTTAAATGAAACGATGAGTTTTTTACAAATTATTGGTGGGGGATTAATTTTAGGGTTTACACTTTTAAGTGAGATTGATGTAAGCTCTTTGATAAGGCTTGATAAATATATTAGAGGTTCAAAAAAACTATAATTCTTTTGGAGAAGACAAAATAAAAATATAGATGATTTTTAATCTGATTATTTGTATCCTTGTAAAGATTATCACATATTGTTATACTAAAATGGTATGAAAAATGATTTGGAGGTTGCTACATGGATTTTAGAAGATATTTAAAAGATTATCCTGATAAAAATGGTAGATTTGGTGTATATGGTGGAGCATACTTACCTGATGAATTGACACCTGCTTTTGAAGAAATTGCAGATGCTTATCAGACAATTTGCCACTCATCTCAATTTATCAATGAATTAAGAAGAATTCGACGAGAATTTCAAGGTAGACCGACCCCTGTGTATCATTGTGAGAGATTATCTAAAAAAATTGGTAACTGTCAAATTTATTTAAAAAGAGAAGATTTAAATCATACTGGCGCCCACAAATTGAATCACTGTATGGGCGAAGGTTTGCTTGCTAAATTTATGGGAAAAAAACGCTTGATTGCTGAAACTGGAGCGGGCCAGCATGGGGTAGCGCTTGCAACGGCTGCTGCATTCTTTGGATTAGAATGTGAAATACATATGGGAGAAGTCGACATTGCAAAACAAGCACCAAATGTAACTCGAATGAAAATTCTTGGTGCGAATGTTGTCCCTGTATCGCATGGATTGAAAACATTAAAAGAAGCAGTGGATTCTGCATTTGAATCTTATGCAAAAAATTATAAAGACTCTATTTATTGTATTGGCTCGGCTTTAGGACCTCATCCATTTCCATTGATGGTACGTGATTTTCAAGCAGTTATTGGCTATGAAGCAAAAGATCAGTTTAAAGAAATGACAGGATTACTTCCTGATGTAGTATGTGCTTGTGTTGGCGGGGGAAGCAATGCAGCGGGAATGTTTATTCCATTTTTAGAAGAACCTATAGATATTGTTGGGGTTGAACCTTTAGGAAAAAGTAGCAACTTAGGTGACCATGCTGCATCAATGTCGTATGGTGAACGAGGAATTATGCATGGATTTGAAAGCATTATGTTAAAAGATCATCAAGGAGAACCAGCCCCTGTATACTCAATTGCAAGTGGATTAGATTATCCATCCGTTGGACCAGAACATGCATTTTTACATGATTTGGGGAGAGTTAAATATGGTACAAGTTCAGATGAAGAAGCGATTGATGCTTTCTTTAAATTATCTCGGTATGAAGGTATCATTCCTGCTTTAGAAAGTTCGCACGCTGTTGCTTTTGCTATGAAAAAAGCAAAAGAAATGAAGCAGGGCTCCATTTTAGTTTGTTTAAGTGGTCGTGGCGATAAAGATATTGATTATGTAGTTGAGAAATATGGTTATGGAGAGCAATATAACGACTTTAAATAATAAAGTTCATATGCAAAATTTTTATAATAAATTATATACAGGAAATGAACTAGGAATATTGAATTAAATCAATGTTAAATAAATTAAAGAAAGAAGTGTTTTTTTTTTGAAGATTTCGATTTTGTATTATAGCAAGGGTGGTAAAACAAAAATTATGGCAGAAGAAGTTGCATTAGGAATGAAACAAATCCAAAATATAGAGGTGCGACTTTTTGATTTAAGCTGTAATGAGATAGATGAGAAATTTTTATCAGAAAGCAAAGCTGTTGTTTTTGGAACGCCTACATATTATGCGAGCTCTTGCTGGCAGATAAAAAAATGGTTTGATGAATCTCACAAATATAATTTGGCAGGAAAATTAGGAGCTGCTTTTGCGACAGCTGATTATGCGCAAGGTGGTGCGGATTGTGCTATTTCCTTTATTTTGCATCATTTAATGGTAAAAGGAATGCTCGTATATTCTGGTGGAAGTGCATATGGACAGCCATTCATTCATCTTGGAGCAGTTGCATTAAAAGAAAATTTTGAAGAAAGCAAACGGATGTTTCAGGTTTTTGGAGAAAGAATCGCAAAAAAAGCTGTTGAACTATTTAGTTAGAAGTTAATAGATACAAAAAAGGAGCATTGCATATACAGTGCTCCTTTTTTGTGCATATTGAAAGAGAAACGAGTCATAATAACGATAAGGATCTATCTTAAAAAAATTTATTTAAGTTTTGCAAAATGTGATAATTTATCATTGAAAAGGAGAAGTAAATGCAAAGAAAAGTATGGTATAAATGGATTATCTTAATAGGATGTTTTTTATTAATGGCTTTTCCTTTTAGTATAGTAAATTCCATTCAGCCATTATTTATGAGTTCAGTCATAGAAAATTTAGGTTTTAGTATTAGTGCTTTTTCTTTAATTTTTACAATAAGTGCGGCTGTAATTGCATTTGCATCTCCGTTGATTGGATATTTAATAAAAAAAATAAATTTAAAAATTATTATGACAATAAGTGCTATTTTAGTAGGAAGTGGATTTTTAAGCTATGGTTTTGTAAAAAATATTACAGAATTTTATACTATTGCAGTATTTATAGCAATTGGTATGGCGGGCTTAACGTCAATTCCAATTTCTACAGTTATTACAAACTGGTTTGGCGAATGGCGCGGAACAGCGATGGGAATTGCATTCGCAGGTGCAGGCATGGGAACTTTTTTTTGGATGCAAATTGTATCAGATAAAATCATAGAATTTGGGTATGAAAAAACATATATTTTTCTTGGTTTAATTATATTGATGATTGCGGTTCCTATCTCATTATTTATTATGAAACTTTCACCTCATTTAAGTGATAAGAATAATTTTATCAAAAGGGTTCTTGAAGATAATCCGAATATTAAAATTAACAATAAGTCAAGCTTATCTAATCTCTGGACAAATAAAACTTTTTGGCGGTTTACTATAGGGCTTTTATTTTTAGGTATTACAGTATCTGGGGTTCAAGTACATGTACAATCTTATTTATCATCTTTAGGATATGGACTGGAGTATGGAGCAAATATTGGTTCAACATTAGCAATTTCAGCATTAGTGGGAAGTATCCTTGGTGGAGCTGTGTTTGATTCGATGAAAACAAAACATGCAATTTTGTTTTTTAGTGGATTGAATTTTATTGCGATATGTTTATTGTTTTTTATGGAGCAATCAACTATTCCGTATGTTTTTGCAATTATTTTTGGCCTTAGTTTATGTATGCCTTCTTTGTGGCCGGCGTATGGAGTGGGAAAGTTATTTTCTAAAGAAAACTATGCTGCAATTCTAGGAATTGCACAGTTGTTTTTTACAATAGGTGGGGGAATAGGCCCCCTTTTTTCTGGTTTTATGGCAGATATAATAGGATATTCTTTCGCTTGGGGAATATATCTTATTTTTACTATCGGTTACATTTTTTTATTTATCTAATTTTTTAATAAATTACTTTTAAAAAAAAATAAAAATGCAAAAAAACATAGGCCAATTTTATCATTTTGTGAAAAAATTTGTTTCTGATTGAAGGTAGTTTAACTATTTTGTAGAATTTTAAATTGTATTAAGGATAGGTTTTGTTAGGAGAGGGATAAATGATTTCTTATAATTTTTATAATCCAACCAAATTAGTTTTTGGTGAAAATACGATTGAGAAAATAGGCGAACTGCTTTCTAATGTGGGGAGTAAGAAAGTTTTGATGATTGCTGGAAGTGGCTCAATTAAAAAAAATAATGTTTATGATATCACGATAAATTCTTTGCGGAAAAATGGAATTGAGTGGAGGGAATGTTGGGGGGTAAGGGCCAATCCTTCTTTAGCTAAAGTTCGGGAAGCAATTGCGATTGCGAAAAAAGAAAAAGTTGATGCTGTATTAGCTGTTGGCGGTGGTAGTGTTATTGATACAACTAAAATTGTAGCAGCAGGAGTTTATGCAGACGATATTTGGCAAGTTTTTGAAAGAAAAGAGAAAATAAAAAAAGCTTTGCCGATTTTTACAATTTTAACATTATCAGCAACTGCATCTGAGATGAATTGTAGTGCGGTAATTAGTAATGATGAAGAAAACAAAAAATGGGGAACAGGAAGTCCTCTTTTATATCCGGTTGCTTCTATTATTCAACCTGATGTGCAGAATACATTGCCATGGAATCAAACTGTAAATGGGGCGCTTGATGCTATGGCGCATATTATGGAATATTATTTTATTGGCACGAATGAGGAAACGAGTATTGCTGTCAATGAAGCTTTATTAAAAACAATTATTAAGTCGGTAGAAGGTTTAAAAGTAGATGCTAAAGACACGATAAGTAGAGCGAATTTAGCTTGGGCAATTACTTTGGGCTTGAATGGAATCAGCGGTGCGGGGCTTAAAGGTGGAGACTGGGCATGTCATGATATGTCCCATAGTATTAGTTGTATGTATCCCCAGATTGCACATGGCGGGGCGTTAGGGGTTATTTTTCCAGCATGGATGAAGTATGTTTGTGATAGTAACCCACAACAATTTAAACGTTTTGCCAAAAATGTTTTATTGACCGATGATATTGAAAGTGGAATATATGAATTAAAACAACTACTTAAATCTTGGAATGCAGCTACGTCATTGCGTGAACTGGGGGTAAAAGAAGAAGATTTACGAAAATTAGCTGAAATGACAGTTTCTCGAGGAAATATTGGTAAATTAAGTGTTTTAAGATTAGCTGATGTAGAAAAAATCTTAGAATTTGCATTTTAATTTGTGAAGGGCTAATCCTATGTATAAAGATTAGTTATTATGGGAGGTGAGACGGTGAACGGTGTTTTTGATATTATAGGTCCAGTTATGATTGGCCCGTCTAGCTCTCATACCGCTGGTGCTGTGCGATTGGGAATAATGGCAAGGAAAATATTAGGGGAAGAGCCTGTAAAGGCAACGATTGGCTTTCATGGGTCTTTTTCTCAGACCTATAAAGGGCATGGAACGGATAAAGCGATTATTGCAGGTATTATGGGCTTTGAGACAGATGATGAAAGAATAAAGAAATCATTACATATTGCCGACGAAATAGGATTGGAATATCAATTTAATCGAATTGATTTAGGAGATGTTCATCCCAATACAGTTGTTATTTATTTAATAGGAAAAGCTGGTAGGACAACTCGTGTTGTTGGATCATCTATCGGCGGTGGCAATATTTTAATTACTCAAATTGATGGATATGCAGTCGAGCTTACAGGACGATATCCTACGCTGATTAATATACATCATGATAAGCCAGGAATTATTACACAGGTAACAAAAGTTTTGTCCCAAAATAATATAAATATTGCATTTATGCGCGTGTCGCGACAAATTCGGGGAGAGGATGCGATGATGATTATTGAAGTAGATGAACCAATTAATAAAGATGTTTTAAATAAAATACAAACTGTAGAAGGGGTTTATCATTGTTTTAGTATTCCTCCAATTTAATCGTGAAAAAGGAGTATGGGATGATTCAATTTAATTACATTCGTGATTTGGTTACATTAGCGAATGAAAAATCAATAACAATAGCAGATATTGTATTAAAGTATGAAGCTAAGAAATCGCAACTATCTGAAGAATTTTTAAGAAAGCAAATGAAGGAAAATTGGCAGGTGATGAAGGAGGCGGCTCATAAAGGAATTTTAAAGAATGAAAAGTCTGCAAGTGGGTTAGTTGGTGGTGATGCACGTAGTATAAACAATTATCTAAGTAAAGACAGTGAAAATTTTTCAGGAGCAACGGTACTTAAGACAGCCGCATATGCAGTTGCTATTTCTGAAGTTAATGCCGCTATGGGGAAGATCGTGGCTTGCCCAACTGCGGGATCCTGTGGTATTTTGCCAGCGGCTATTTTGGCAGCAGTAGAAAAATATCCTGTTAGTGAAGATAAAATTGTAGATGCTTTATTTACAGCAGCAGGGATTGGAATAATTATTGCGCGAAATGCGTCTATTGCAGGTGCGCAAGGAGGATGCCAAGCTGAATGTGGTTCAGCTGCTGGGATGTCAGCTGGTGCTCTTGTTTGTTTAGCGGGAGGAACGCCTGAACAAATTGGTGATGCTGTTGCATTGGCTATAAAAAACTTATTAGGACTTGTTTGTGATCCTGTTGCAGGACTAGTAGAAGTTCCATGTGTTAAAAGAAATGGATTTGCAGCTGTTCATGCGATGTTAGCTGCAGATATGGCATTGGCTGGAGTAAAAAGTGTAATTCCAGTAGATGAAATAATTGAAGCTATGTATAAAATCGGTCTAGCTATACCTAAAAGTTTACGTGAAACTTCGGAGGCTGGATTAGCGGATACTCCTACTGCACGAAAATTTGAAGGACAGATTCATAAAATTTAAAATGATTATTCTTTAATGAAAGTACGTAGGAGTTATTTGAGAGGAGAAAATTATGAAGAATATATTTAGTAATTTAGGGATTAAAAATAAAATTGTAATTTCTTTTATTGGGATTTTTGTATGTATGATGTTTGTTTTAGGATTAATTTTAGACGATGTGATTGCTAATAAAAGCAAAACAGATTTTATTGATGCAGCAAATCGAGAATTGAAACAGGTCGATAATGCAGTTGAAATCATGTTTTTAGATTTAAAGGAAAATCTTTATATGATTGCTAATAATGATGCATTAAAACAAGGGGGCAATATTACCGTTTATAAAAATATGAAGTCTACATCAGCAGATGGTATGATTCCAATGACTCCTCTAGAAAATGGGGGCTTTGAAGCTGATGTATATAATATTTTTGATAATTTTGGTAAAAGTCATGATAGAATTGTTTCAGTAGTAAGTTATGGAACCATAGATGGTGGTTTTTTACAATGGCCAACTGTACCTAGGAAAGAAGGATATGATTCTAGAAGTCGTGATTGGTATAAAAATAGTATGGAAAAGCCAAATGAAATCATCATAACTGATCCATTTATGACATCAAAGGGTGTGCCAACGATTGGAATTTTTATGGTCGAAAAGGATTTAAATGGCAACCCACAAGGTGTTTTGGGATTAAATGTTGATTTGCCAATTGTGACGAAACTTATTTCTGATATTAAAATTGGCGAAACTGGCTATATTATCTTAACAGATAGAAATGGAATAATTATAGCTGATCCTGAAAATCCAGATTTGAACTTTAAGAATCTTAATGATACAGGAATTGATGGATTTAATGAGATTTCAAGTTTAACAGAAGGATCTAAAGAAGTTAAAATAAATGGTGTAACTAAATTAGTTGCTGTATACTCATCCGAGAAAACCGGCTATCGTTACATAACGGTTGTAGATAAATCTCAGCTTATGGCAGGAGTAAATGAAGTTCGCAAAATTTTATTCTTTGTATTGTTAGGTGCCATGATTCCAATTGTTTTAGCGGCATATTGGTTATCTAATCAAATTGTAAATCCATTAAAAAAATTAGAAAATGCAGCAGGAAATATTGCTGATGGTGATGTGAGAGCAGTCGATATTGATATTCATTCAAAAGATGAAATTGGAAATTTGGCGAGCTCGTTTACGACGATGAATAATCAACTTAGAGAATTAGTTGCACAAATTAATAAGAGTGCTGAAGAGGTATCGGTTGCATCATCTGAATTATCTACAGGGGCTGAACAAACTGCAGATACAATTGTTCATGTAGCAGAAACAATTGGCACGGTTGCAGAGTCTTCAATTAAACAGACCGACACAATTAATCATATGGTAGATTTAGTTCGGGGGATGGCAGATGGAATTCGAGGGATTGCTGAGAATTCAGAGAATATGCAAGGCGTATCAAAAAAAGCTGGTCATGCGGCAGTAGACGGTGGTGCTGCAATTGAACGTGCGATAAATCAGATGGACAAAATCGAGAGTACTGTTGCGGAATCTTCTAAAGCAGTAGAAGTTTTGGGACAACGTTCTAAACAAATTGGCGATATTGTAGGTACGATTGCAAGTATTGCTGCACAAACTAATTTACTAGCATTAAATGCAGCTATAGAAGCTGCTAGGGCTGGTGAGCAAGGACGTGGATTTGCCGTTGTAGCAGATGAAGTAAGAAAGTTAGCTGAACAATCACAAGCTGCTACGTCAGAAATTGCTCAAATTATTGGTGAGATACAAACGGATACTGATAGAGCTGTAAATGCGATGAATGCAGGAACTCAAGAAGTTAGAGTAGGTAATGAGGTTGTTGGTGTAGCAGGTACTCAATTTAAGCAAATTGCTAATTTAATAGAACAAGTGGATGATTTAATAAAACAATTAGCTGCAGGGGCGGATTCTATAGCTCAAGATAGCACGACCGTTTTAAGTGCTGTTGAAGAGGTTGATAAATCTACAAAAAATATTGCTACAGATATTGATAGTATTTCAGCATCAACTGAAGAACAATCAGCTTCTATGGAACAAATTTCAGCATCTAGCCAAGGGTTAGCAAGAATGGCGGAATTATTGAAAAATGCAATAGGAAAATTTAAATATTAAAAATAGCAAGCCTTTAGGCTTGCTATTTTTAATATTCGTCGTATAAGGCAAAGCAATTTTTACCTTTTCGTTTCGCTTTATATAAGGCTGCATCTGCTTTATATAAAAGTTCATCATAATTAGATCCGTTATCTGGATTTATCGCAATTCCGGCACTGCCGGATATTTTATAATTTGGATAATCCTTTAAATGAATCTCATGGAAAAATTTGCAAATAGCAGTAGCTTTTTTTAATAGGACTTCTTTTGATACAACATTTTTTAATAAAACGACAAATTCGTCGCCGCCAATTCTGCCAATAATATCAGTAGAACGGAATAAAATGCGTAGACCATTTGAAACCATTTTCAAAACAATATCACCATTTAAATGTCCAAAAGTATCATTGATTGCTTTAAAGTTATCAATATCAATAATGATTAATGCATTATAAGAGCATTCATCGCATTCATTTAAATACTGGTTAATGAGAGAGATTGTTGTATTATGATTGTAAAGCTGAGTTAAAGTATCTCGTTCAGCCAATTTTCGTAAATGATCAGTTTCTTGTTTGTGTGAATCAATATTTGCAATTTTTCCGATAATTAATTTAGGGGTTTTATCAAAGTTAAAAATCGTTACAGCTTGGAGTTTATACCAAGAATATCCTTGCCTCTTATTTAACCTTAATTCAGTAGTTCCAGAAGATGCACCATTTTTAAATGAATCATAAAAAACTAAAAAAGTTTCAATGTCTTCATCATAAATTAACTGGTATTCAATAAAGTTTTTTCGGATATTTTTCATTGGCGGATTTAATCCGGTAACTTCTTCATATTTTTTAGAAAAACTAATAGATTTTGTTGCAAAATCATACTCAAATAAGATATCATCAGATAATTCGGCTAAAGTACGATAGCGTTCGCTCTCGAGTTCTAAAGTTCTTTGTAATTCCTTACCATGAGTGATGTCAATGAATACACATTGAAAAACGGGTGTAATAATTTCATCATCTACACGATTTCCATGTAATAATACCCATGATATACTTTTATCTTTATGAATTACACGGTATTCGATTTTTATAGGGTGATTTTTATGTGCGTTAGCACGTAGGTATGACAATACCCTGTCAATATCTCTAGGATGAATGATTTTTGCTAAAGCACGTTTACCTAAGGCTATATATTCATCGCGGGTATAGCCAATGAGCTCATAATAGCCATCATTAGCAAATAAAATTGATATATTACTTCCAATGAAGATTTTTGCAACACCGCCAGGGATACTATTTGTGAGCGTCTCTAATTCTTGTGTTGTTTGCTTCATTGGAGTGATATCAATAAATACACAATTTATCGTAGGTGGTGTATGGATATCTTCTTGGTTATTTACGCATTGCCCATTTAATAATATCCAAAAAATTGTACCATTTTTATTCCGAATACGAAATTCGCATGAAATTAATTCGGTAGATTTTAATTGTTTTATAATAGAATTAAAAGTAGTTATAGCATCTGGTGGATAAATGATAGGATAAAAGGTGTTTTTAAATTTTGTATGAATTTCATCTCGTGTGTAATTTAACATAGAATAATAAGAATCGTTTGCATATTTAATTGTAAGGTTTTCATCGCAAGATAGAACAATAACAACTCCATTAATATTATTAGTAGTAGCTTCAAGGGCATTTTTACTTTTTTGTAATTCATTAAAACTATGCTTTAAATATAAAATTGTAGCTAAAATAACAATTAATAAAAAAAGAAGAACTTTTATGCACAAAGCTAATGTGTTTGTAGAAGTTTCCTTATGTTGTTTTGCAATTGTTTCAGCTGGTATGATGTTAAAAAGATACCAATCATTTAATCCAATAGGCTGAAAATTAGCATAATATTCCTGATTGTTTAAAATATAGTGAATTGTATTTTTTTTATTGTCTGCTAAGTTATCTATTATATGAGACAATGTTTCATCGTCTTGAAAATGAGCATTTTCTAATATTTTTAGCCAGTTACTTTGATTTTGGGTATTTTGAGTGGAAGCGATTATGTCCCCTGACCGGCTAATAATGATTGATAAACTTGTGTTGTCAAATGTGTTTGCTTTTAATAAATCAGAAAAATATTCAGACTGATAGGTGGCGCGCAAGACCCCTATAGTTGTGTTGTCTTTATGAATAGGAACAGCAAAAACAATAATAGGTTTTTCATCTACGCTTGATTGTAAAACATCAGAAATACTATTATTGCCCGCTAAGACTTGTTTGAAATATTCTCGTGAAACATTATTTTGCGTTTTGCCATCAGTTGTATAACTTGTACCATCGGATGTCATTATGGCCATTCGTAATAAAAAATGGTTATCTATTTGATTGCTTAAATATAATAGAGCCTCGTTACTTGTAATATCGTCATAATGTAAGCTAAGAGTATCTGCTTGTATTTTTAGCTTAGCAAAAGTATCAATATAATTTTTATCTAGGGAATATAAGGTTTGTTGCGTATTATAGGATAATTTTTCTTGGGTTGATTCTTTAAGGTTTTTATCTAATGAAATTTGAAATTGGCTAAAGAATAATGTGCAAATTAAAATTAAAAGAGAAAATATTAGAATTAACTTTAAAGAAAATGTAAGCTTTTTATTCAAATAGAACACGCTCCATAAATGAGATAAATAAACTATTTTTAAGAAATTAATTCTATTTATAGCATATAAGTTCCATTTTATTTCAGTATTTGATAACATATTAGCATAGTTTGGTAAAAAAAAATACAATATTAACCTAAAATATTAAAATTTATAAAAATAAAATGGAGTTGAATTTTCAACTCCATTTTATTTTTATAAATGTTCTTTTATATATTGTCGATTACACTCTAATCGTTTATCATGTGGAGCATATTTTATTGCTTGATTAACATAGTCGTAAGCTTTTTCATATAGTCCCATATTAGTGCATGCTAAAGAGGCTAAATCGTAAGGAGTAAAACCCCACGCACGTGGTTCGTTAATATAAGTCATAGGACGCGTTGTTATGCCAAGTGCTTTTTCGGCTGCAAATAGAACACCATACCAATTTTCTAGATGATAATATAGCATTGCTAAATCAATATATGGTTCTCTTAAATGAGGAGCTTCTGCCATTGCTCGAAGTAACCATTTTTCACATTCAACGTGGTTTTGGAGATTGTAATATGCATTTGCAATAAATCGCATAGAGGCACAACGTTCATCAATCCAGGTGGATTTGGGTAAATTAAGATGTTTTTTTAATGTATCAATGCATTGATTCCATTTTCCATAATACATATATTCTCTACCAAGATAGTGCATGTTTCTATCATTTGTAGGATCTTCTTCAATGGATAATTCTAATAAAGGAAGGTATTGTGATCTTGGCTTAGTATGATCTGGAAAATGATTTAATTGTATACCATATAAAATAGTAGTAAGATAGGATTCTTCTTTTTTTGGAGAAAGTATTTCATGAACTGGATTTACCCATTTAAAATCATGACGGGAGTGAATTTTATCAACCCAAAATACTGTTCCCTCAGAGCCATCATCGTTAAAATTCCATGTATATCTATATTGACCTCTTTTAGTTTCTGAAGTCCATTGTGATTCTAATTTTTTACGCCAGCCCGCTTCAAGAACTTCATCTAAATCGGTGCAGACACAAATATCTACTTCTGATGGGATTAAATCTAAGGATTTATTTCTAGCTACATCAAAGCGCCAAGGGGAAATTATTTCTGTTTTGACGATAGCACCGTATTCTTTAAGAATTTTAGCTGTATTATCAGTGGATCCTGTATCAAGCACAACGACAAAATCGGCTTCATTCATTGAATCCATCCAACGTTTAACAAATTTTTCTTCGTTTTTAGCAATGGCATATACGCAGATTTTCATGAAAACACTCCATTCTATAAATGATTATCAATAGATTCGCTTAAAGAAATCATCTTTATAGATGCATCGACGACATCTACAGAGGCATTATCATGCGAATTTAAAACTAAGGATAAAACATCGTGGTGTGAACGTATGCTGATTAATGCAGATCCAACTAAGGTTATAAACTCACATCTAGCTACAGCTCCAGAAACTCTAAAGTTGCTACCGGAAACTTTAGTATCGTTTAAAAGCAAATATCCTTCTAAGTCATATGGTCCACGATCCACTTTCACAATTATGTTCCAACAAACTTTATATAGCTTATTAGAAGGAAGTGATATTTCTTTAAAATTGCTAGAGGAGGATACTGTTGGACCATTTGACGTAATAACACGCAATGGTAAAGCTCCTTTAGTTGTTTTAAAGCAGCAACATCGTAAAGCAAAATCTCCGTAAATTGTATTGTATATACAACACGGACCAGTAGGTCCAGTTCTGCCGGTAGCACCGGTAGCGCCAGTAGGTCCAGTTCTGCCAGTAGCACCGGTAGCACCAGTAGGTCCAGTTCTGCCAGTAGCACCGGTAGCACCAGTAGGTCCAGTTCTGCCAGTAGCACCGGTAGCACCAGTAGGCCCAGTTCTGCCAGTAGCACCGGTTGCGCCGGTAGCGCCAGTAGCACCAGTTGTGCCAGTAGCACCGGTAGCGCCAGTAGCACCAGTTGCACCGGTAGCACCACTTGCACCGGTAGCACCACTTGCACCGGTAGCACCACTTGCACCAGTAGCACCACTTGCCCCAGTAGCCCCAGTAGGACCAGTTGCACCAGTTGTGCCGGTAGCACCACTTGCGCCAGTAGCACCAGTAGCACCAGTAGCACCAGTTGCGCCAGTAGCACCAGTTGCACCAGTTGCGCCGGTAGCACCACTTGCGCCAGTTGCACCAGTAGCACCAGTTGCGCCAGTTGCACCAGTAGCACCAGTTGCGCCAGTAGCACCAGTAGCACCAGTAGCACCAGTTGCGCCAGTTGCGCCAGTAGCACCAGTAGCACCAGTTGCGCCGGTAGCACTAGTTGCGCCAGTTGCACCGCAAATTGAATTTAAGAATACATTTGCATCTGTACTAAAAACTGATTCGGTAGTAATTGTTCCTTGGTCATTAAAGGTAAAGGTCATTTTTCCATTATTTCCTAATATACAAAGATCATTAGGAATGGATATTAAAGTAACTTTAAACTCAATTGGAATTGTTACATGTGGATTTACAGCGCCAAAATTTATTCCTGTAGGTAATTTCGTTATATCATAACTGTCTCCGTCAATAGTTAAACTATTAGGGACTGCCTGAAAATAGGTTGCTAATGTGTCTGAAAAAGTTACATCAGTTAGTCGAACATCACTTTCGTTGTGAAAATATAATTTATACGTTAAGGTATGATTTAATTTTACAACACTCGGGGATACAAATTTTTCAAATTCAATATTAGGTGGCTTACTAGCTCTAAATAGGTCTTGTTGAACTTTTTTTGAATCTTTCATAAAATCTCTCCTCCTAAAAATTTCATATACATTATTAGTTTATGAATTTTATTTATTTTATGGAACATAAACTAAATAAAAAAAGCACTCATGATAAATAGAGTGCTTTTCTTTGAAAAGAGAGAAGAGTGTGTATGAGATTTACTAGGGGTATAATCATATAATAAAAGAGTTATATGACAAAATTGTGACAAATTTAGTTTGAAGCTAAGAACTGTAAAGTAAAACTAGATGAAGAAGCTATTATATATGTTAAAAGGCTATACAATTAACCATAGGGAAAAATAAAGCTGAGAGAGTTTTTGGGGAAAAAGAGCAAATGTTTAATATGAATTACATTATGAGGTTATTGTTGTCAGGAAAGTAGCTGTGTATTTGTCATACTGAAGTGTAAAATAATTGAATATAAATAGTTAAAAGATTAAGCAAAAATACGAGGATAAAAAAATTCTCGTATTTTTTCATAAAAGATATTGACAAAAAAGAATGAAGCGTGTAATATAATACAAGTCGCTAACGAGCGGCACGGGAAGTGAACTTTATCAATCATCTTTAAAAAAGATGTTGACAAAACAAATCGCTTCTGATAATATAAATGAGCTGGTTACGCCGGCAATCAAGTGTTCCTTGAAAACTAAACAATGTAGATATTAAGTAATGTATTACTTGATTCAATTATGCCAGATGTGCGGGTTTCGTTTTAAACGAAACACAAAACAAATGTTACAAAAAAGTAACAACAATTTCTTTTAAAGAAAAGATAATTATTGAGCCATTTAGGCTTTCTAATAATAAATTTATTGGAGAGTTTGATCCTGGCTCAGGACGAACGCTGGCGGCGTGCTTAACACATGCAAGTCGAACGGAGAATTATTTCGGTAATTCTTAGTGGCGAACGGGTGAGTAACGCGTAGACAACCTACCTTTTAGATGGGGACAACATCGCGAAAGCGGTGCTAATACCGAATGTTGATAATGAAATGCATGTTTCGTTATTTAAAGATGGCCTCTATATATAAGCTATCGCTAAAAGATGGGTCTGCGTCTGATTAGCTAGTTGGTGAGATAACAGCCCACCAAGGCAACGATCAGTAGCCGGTCTGAGAGGATGAACGGCCACATTGGGACTGAGACACGGCCCAAACTCCTACGGGAGGCAGCAGTGGGGAATCTTCCGCAATGGACGAAAGTCTGACGGAGCAACGCCGCGTGAGTGAAGAAGGTTTTAGGATCGTAAAGCTCTGTTGTTTAGGACGAATGTGCCTTATGCGAATAGTATGAGGTAATGACGGTACTAAACGAGAAAGCCACGGCTAACTACGTGCCAGCAGCCGCGGTAATACGTAGGTGGCAAGCGTTGTCCGGAATTATTGGGCGTAAAGGGAGCGCAGGTGGGAAAATAAGTCTGTTTTAAAAGTGCGGGGCTCAACCCCGTGATGGAATGGAAACTGTTTTTCTTGAGTGCAGGAGAGGAAAGTGGAATTCCTAGTGTAGCGGTGAAATGCGTAGATATTAGGAGGAACACCAGTGGCGAAGGCGACTTTCTGGACTGTAACTGACACTGAGGCTCGAAAGCCAGGGTAGCGAACGGGATTAGATACCCCGGTAGTCCTGGCCGTAAACGATGGGTACTAGGTGTAGGAGGTATCGACCCCTTCTGTGCCGGAGTTAACGCAATAAGTACCCCGCCTGGGGAGTACGGCCGCAAGGTTGAAACTCAAAGGAATTGACGGGGGCCCGCACAAGCGGTGGAGTATGTGGTTTAATTCGACGCAACGCGAAGAACCTTACCAGGGCTTGACATTGATTGAAAGACGTAGAGATACGTACCTCTTCTTCGGAAGACAAGAAAACAGGTGGTGCATGGCTGTCGTCAGCTCGTGTCGTGAGATGTTGGGTTAAGTCCCGCAACGAGCGCAACCCCTATCATTTGTTGCCAGCACGTAAAGGTGGGAACTCAAATGAGACTGCCGCGGATAACGCGGAGGAAGGCGGGGATGACGTCAAGTCATCATGCCCCTTATGTCCTGGGCTACACACGTACTACAATGGGATTGACAGAGGGAAGCGAAATCGCGAGATGGAGCAAACCCCAGAAACAATCTCTCAGTTCGGATTGTAGGCTGCAACTCGCCTACATGAAGTCGGAATCGCTAGTAATCGCAGGTCAGCATACTGCGGTGAATACGTTCCCGGGCCTTGTACACACCGCCCGTCACACCACGAAAGTCAGTCACACCCAAAGCCGGTGGGGTAACTCTAACGAGAGCTAGCCGTCTAAGGTGGGGCCGATGATTGGGGTGAAGTCGTAACAAGGTAGCCGTATCGGAAGGTGCGGCTGGATCACCTCCTTTCTAAGGAGACATGAGAATTTGAAATAGAATTCTTGTCATCCAGGTCGACACATTTGGCATCTACATTGATTAGTTTTGAGGGAATACAAGTATGTATTGACTCAAAAATGTTCTTTGAAAACTACACAGAAGAAACAAATGAAATTAATCAACCTCTCAAAAGAGAGAGTAAATTAACGACATTTTAGGATTCAAAAAAACAAACTAAGCATCAAAAATGATGAACTTAGAGCTTAAATGACGTAAGTCAAGCTACTAAGGGCATACGGCGGATGCCTAGGCGCCAAGAGCCGAAGAAGGACGCGATAAGCTGCGAAAAGCCATGGGGAACTGCAAGTAAGTCTTGATCCATGGATGTCCGAATGGGGGAACCCAGCAGTAGTAATGTACTGTTATCCATGCCAAAGAGCATGAGAAGGTAGACCCGGGGAACTGAAACATCTAAGTACCCGGAGGAAAAGTAATCAAATGAGATTCCCTAAGTAGCGGCGAGCGAACGGGGAAGAGCCCAAACCAGCTGACTTCGGTCAACTGGGGTTGAGGACTGACAAAAAGCGAAATTTATCTAATCGAATGACTTGGGAAAGTCAAGCGTAGAAGGTGAAACTCCTGTAGATGAAAGATAAATAAGTGGGTCAGAATCCAGAGTACCACGAGACACGAGGAACCTTGTGGGAAGCAGGGGGGACCACCCTCCAAGGCAAAATACTCCTTGGCGACCGATAGCGTATAGTACCGTGAGGGAAAGGTGAAAAGAACCCCGGGAGGGGAGTGAAAAGAACCTGAAACCGTATGTCTACAAGCAGTTGAAGCACTATAAATGTGCGACAGCGTGCCTATTGAAGAATGAACCGGCGAGTTACAGTATCTAGCGAGGTTAAGTGGAAAACACGGAGCCGAAGCGAAAGCGAGTCTTAATAGGGCGAAAGTTAGATATTGTAGACCCGAAACCGCAGTGATCTATCCATGACCAGGTTGAAGCTCAGGTAAAATTGAGTGGAGGACCGAACCCGTGAACGTTGAAAAGTTTTGGGATGAGTTGTGGATAGGGGTGAAATGCCAATCGAACGCGGAGATAGCTGGTTCTCCCCGAAATAGCTTTAGGGCTAGCCTCAAGGTAAAAAGTATAGACGGTAGAGCTCTGATCGGGCTAGGGGGCGTAAAGCTTACCGAACCCAGTCAAACTGCGAATGGCTATACTTGTACTTGGGAGTCAGACTGCGAGTGATAAGACCCGTAGTCAAAAGGGAAACAGCCCAGAACGCCGACTAAGGTCCCCAATGCTGTGCTAAGTGGCAAAGGATGTAAAGCTTCACAAACAACCAGGATGTTGGCTCAGAAGCAGCCACCATTTAAAGAGTGCGTAATAGCTCACTGGTCGAGAGGCTTTGCGCCGAAAATGTCCGGGGCTAAAGCACAGAACCGAAGTCGCGTCAGCATACTAAAGTATGTTGGGTAGGGGAGCGTTCTATACACGACGAAGGTATACCGAAAGGAGTGCTGGAGAGTATAGAAGTGAGAATGCCGGTATGAGTAGCGAAAAGGAAGGTAAGAATCCTTCCCACCGAAAGCCTAAGGTTTCCTGAGCAACGATCGTCGACTCAGGGTAAGTCGGGACCTAAGCCGAGGCAAAGAGCGTAGGCGATGGACAACAGGTAAAGATTCCTGTACCACCGATAATTGTTTGAGCAATGGAGTGACGCAGAAGGAAGGTTAAGCGGGCAGATGGAAACGCCTGTCTAAGCTGGTAGGGTGAGATGTAGGCAAATCCGCATCTTAAAAACCTGAGAAGTGACGGAAAGATGTAAGCAATTACATTGAATTTAACTGGACCACGCTGCCAAGAAAAGCTTCTAGTGAGATTAAAGGTGCCCGTACCGCAAACCGACACAGGTAGGCGGGGAGAGAATCCTAAGGTGCGCGGGAAAACCCTCGTTAAGGAACTCGGCAAAATGTATCCGTAACTTCGGGAAAAGGATAGCCATTTTTGGTGAAGCTACAAGCTAGCAGAGCTGAAGAAGGCGACAGAAGAGAGGCCCAAGCGACTGTTTACCACAAACACAGGTGCATGCGAAAGAGAAATCTGAAGTATATGTGCTGACACCTGCCCGGTGCTGGAAGGTTAAGAGGAGGGTTTAGAAGTAATTCGAAGATCTGAATTGAAGCCCCAGTAAACGGCGGCCGTAACTATAACGGTCCTAAGGTAGCGAAATTCCTTGTCGGGTAAGTTCCGACCCGCACGAAAGGTGTAACGACTTGGGCACTGTCTCAACGAGGGACCCGGTGAAATTGAAATACCTGTGAAGATGCAGGTTACCCGCGACTGGACAGAAAGACCCCATGGAGCTTTACTGCAACCTGACATTGGTTTTTGGTAAATAATGTACAGGATAGGTGGGAGACTGAGAATATGGTACGCTAGTATCATAGGAGTCAATGTTGGGATACCACCCTTTATTTACTGAAAATCTAACTGAATGAATAACAAACATCAAGACAGTGTCAGGCGGGCAGTTTGACTGGGGCGGTCGCCTCCGAAAGAGTAACGGAGGCGCCCAAAGGTTCCCTCAGCGCGGCAAGAAATCGCGCGAAGAGTGTAAAGGCAGAAGGGAGCTTGACTGCGAGACGGACAGGTCGAGCAGGTACGAAAGTAGGGCTTAGTGATCCGGTGGTACCGAGTGGAAGGGCCATCGCTCAACGGATAAAAGCTACCCTGGGGATAACAGGCTAATCTCTCCCAAGAGTCCATATCGACGGGGAGGTTTGGCACCTCGATGTCGGCTCATCACATCCTGGGGCTGAAGTAGGTCCCAAGGGTTGGGCTGTTCGCCCATTAAAGTGGTACGTGAGCTGGGTTCAGAACGTCGTGAGACAGTTCGGTCCCTATCCATCGCGGGCGTAAGAAACTTGAAGGGAGCTGCTCCTAGTACGAGAGGACCGGAGTGGACGAACCAATGGTGTACCAATTATGCCGCCAGGCGTACAGTTGGGTAGCTACGTTCGGAAAGGATAAACGCTGAAAGCATCTAAGCGTGAAACCAGCCTTAAGATGAGGTTTCTCATAGAGTAATCTAGTAAGACCCCTTGAAGAAGACAAGGTAGATAGGCCAGATGTGTAAGTACAGTAATGTATTTAGCTGACTGGTACTAATAGGTCGAGGGCTTGACTTAAAGCAGAGAGCCAATATACCATGAGCGAAAGCGAATGAAGTAGATTGAGCGAATCGCTTTACTCCGAGCGTAAAGAAATGGAGCGAGTGAGTTTCATATCTAAGCGAAGCGGAGTAAAGCAAGAATAAAATGTAGTTAAGATTAATTTCAATTCTTCTGTATAGTTTTGAAGGAACATATCTAAAAAGAAAGTTCACTTCAAAAAGCACGGATGACTAGAAATGTGCAGATACAAGGCGCAGCGGAAAGAAGAGAGGGAGGCGTAATGAGAATTACGTTGACTGAACGGATTGAGCAGTAACGAAGTAGATGTGCGTTTATAGACAGACGGATCTGGTGTCGATAGCTATAGGGTACCACCTGTTCCCATACCGAACACAGTAGTTAAGCCTATACACGCCGAAAGTACTTGGATGGAAACGTCCTGGGAGGTTAGGTAGATGCCAGTTTTGTTTAGCACTCACTTTGGTGAGTGCTTTTTCGTTATTAGGATTGAAATGAAAACCTATTGATTGTTATAAAATTTAAGTATATAATGCAAAATAAGTTTTATAGTTATTTATGCGAGGAGGAAATAGTTTGAAGAATAGATTAAATATTGGTTGTCATTTATCTGCAGGAAAAGGTTTTGCACATATGGGAAATGAAGCTGTTTCTATAGGTGCGAATACATTTCAATTTTTCACACGTAATCCGCGTGGGGGAGCTGCAAAAAAAATTGAACAAGAAGATGTAAACGTTTTACTAGCAATTATGAAAGAAAATAATTTTGCACCTGTTTTAGCGCATGCACCATATACCTTAAATGCATGCTCTGCGGAGCCATCGACTCGTGAGTTTGCCGAAATGATTATGCAGGATGATTTGATGAGAATGGAGTATTTGCCAGGAAGCTTGTATAATTTTCACCCTGGTAGTCATGTAAAACAGGGGGTTGATATAGGTATTAATTATATAGTAGAATTGCTCAATAAGGTTTTAAAGCCAACTCAGGAAGTAACCGTTTTATTAGAGACTATGGCGGGAAAAGGAACTGAAATCGGCCGAAATTTTGAAGAGTTAAAAATGATTTTGGATCGGGTTGAATTATCTGATAAAATGGGTGTGTGTTTAGATACTTGTCATGTATATGATGCAGGTTATGATATTATTGGTCAAATAGATGATGTATTAGAAAAATTCGATAAAGTTATAGGAATTCATAAATTAAAAGCGGTTCATTTGAACGATAGCAAAAATCCTTTTGCTAGTCATAAAGATCGTCATGAAAAGATTGGACAAGGTTCGTTGGGGCTTGAAGGAATTGCAAGGATTATAAATCATCCACAATTGAGAAACTTGCCATTTTATTTAGAAACACCAAATGAGTTAGAAGGATATGCAGAGGAAATTGCTTTGTTAAAGTCACTTTGGAAGAATAATTAGCGAAGATTTACATTATTCATAAAATATGATAGAATTATTTGTTGTATTGTCATTTAATCTCCTGAGAAATCAGGAGCTTTTTTCTGTATAAAATAATTTTATGAAATAAGAGGTACTATTATGGAAAATTTGTCAAAGCGTCCGACGATTACAGGAGATTTACAAAATGTATTTAACTATGCTTTTATTGAGACTGCATCATATCATTTTATTGTACCTAAACCAGAAAAGTACATTTCGGTGCATATGACAGATAAAATTAACCATTGTATGGATTGTGGAAATGATTTAAAAGTCCAATATAATGAAAATGGTTTAGTTTATATTGCAAATAATCGAATGGAAAAGCAAAAAAAACTTTATGAAAAATATCACCTTCAGTTACCTAAGCTTGGAGAGGAAAATTTCACCTATTTTCAAGATGGATATTGTGCTATATGTGCGCAAAATCATATTTATAATCAAAGTAAGGGGCAAGATGTGTGCAACGCATGCATGGAGTTAAATCAGTTAGATGAAGGCTTAATGATAAATGCACAAGACCTTATTGAAAAAGTAGTGCATACATGGATTTATAGGATAAAATCTAAAGATGAATTAAAAAATCTTGATTTATCTACTTATTTAGCAATTCGAGAGTTGATTTGTGGTGTGATTTTTGGACAAAAGGATTTACTTGATAAAATTTTGCAGGTATATCAAAGTAAGGTTGCAGAAAAGAAAATTCTAATACAATCTATACTTGATGAGATTGCAACACCTTCTTTTGCTGGCTATGTAGCCCGTCCAACGACAGTTTACGAAACGATGGATGATAATTTATATAATGAATATACGGTTGTTTTTCCAAGCGAAAGTACACCAGAAGAAAATTTTTATGTTCTAAAGGAAGTAGAAAAAAATCGGGTAGCTATGTTTTTAGGGCAAAAAAGAATTGAATCTGTGGATGAACTATTAAGTGAGACTATTTTTTCTGATATTTGGATTGAATGGTTGATGCAACATCTTAATAATTTAAAATAAGACAAAAATCTCTCGAGCTTTATCGAGAGATTTTTATTAAGGATGGGATAAGATGGAATATGGGATTGTGATTATTTCCATTGGAAATTTACTTTTGACGTTAGGAATCTTTCTTTATTTATTAAAAACTATAGATAAAAATAAAGATATTAATAAATCATTAGGGGCTTTAGAAAAAAACATTTTACAAATACATCATTATATGCAAAATGAGATGAGTGTAAATCGATTAGAAAATAATAAGAACACGAACTTATTAAGACAAGAACTTTTTTCTCAATTGAATAATTTTAATGAGTCTCTAATTAAGAGAATGAATGAATCTAACACAGCTGAATTAAATCAGTTAGCGGTTTTCGCGAAGCAATTAAATGCTTTAGCAGATATGAACGAAAAAAAGTTTGACAAACTAAAAGATAGCATTATTGTACAGTTAAGACATTTACAAAATGATAATAATAACCAACTTGAAGAAATGCGTAAAGTAGTTGATGAAAAATTGCATGCTACCTTAGAAAAAAGATTAGGAGAGAGTTTTCAATTAGTCAGTGAGCGGTTAGAACAAGTACATAAAGGTTTAGGCGAAATGAAAACCTTGGCAAATGGTGTTGGTGATTTAAAAAGAGTTTTATCAAATGTAAAAACACGTGGAATTTGGGGAGAAATTCAATTGGAGAATTTGCTTGAGCAGATATTGACAATTGAGCAATATGAAAAAAATGTTGCAACGATTCCTAATAGCTGTGAAAGAGTAGAGTTTGCAATAAAGTTGCCAGGCAAACATATTCATGAAGGTTCTGTATGGTTGCCGATCGATGCTAAGTTTCCTCAAGAGGATTATCAACGATTATTAGATGCACAAGATAAAGCAGATACTGCTTTAATTGAAGAGTGCGCAAAATCTATAGAGAATCGTATAAAGAGTGAAGCGAAAGATATAAAGAATAAATATGTTTGTGTCCCATATACAACTGAGTTTGCTATTCTCTTTTTGCCAATTGAAGGATTATATGCAGAGGTATTGCGTCGTCCAGGATTATGCGAATTTTTAATGCAAAAATATAAAATTATTGTTACGGGACCAACAACTTTAGCTGCGTTACTGAACAGTTTACAAATTGGCTTTAGAACTTTAGCGATAGAAAAGAGGAGTTCAGAAGTTTGGTCAATATTAGGTGCAGTTAAAACTGAGTTTGGTAAATTTGGTGATTTATTAGAAAAGACAAATAAAAAACTACAGGAGGCGAGCAACGTTATTGATGCAGCAGCAAGAAAAACGCGAACAATTGAGCGAAAATTAAAAACGGTAGAAGAATTACCGGTAGATGAAAGTAATTACATACTAGATTTTACAGAGTAAAAGTTGATTCAGATGGAGCATTCACTTCTTCTACTCACATAAATTTTAACAGCATGTAAACTATTAAAATTTATGTGAGTAGAAGAAGTGAATAAAGCCATGACTCCAAATTCTTTATTTCTTTAGAGATCAGATTTAATCATAAAAAAATAAAAAAGTATAGACAAATGATAATAGGTGTGCTATCCTATATTTATAGAAAATTTAATAAATATAGGCAATGGTGCCAGATGATAATACAATATTATTATGTATTTTGTTTGTACATATATTATTGGTTGTTTTGTCATGTGGTTTTTTTATTTTATGTATCTGGTAGTTTAAATTTTTTTTAGAGGTGATATTTATGATGAATGATTTATTGTATGTAATTCCCGCGAACACTCCTAAAGAAGAAGTAAGTAATATGCTAAAAGCGCATCCTGAAATTAAATTTGTGTCTATTGTTGGTATTGATTTAGCTGGTAATGATACTGACGAAAAAATTCCAGTAAGTATTTTTCTTAAAGACATGGATGGCTTTTATTCTGGTAGTGCGGTTCAAACCGATGGTTCTTCAGTTGTTTTAACTGGTATTGCTACTTTGAATAACGCAAAAGTTGATATGCCGGTTGATCCTAGTGTGAAGTGGATTGTTGATTATAATTTTGAACATTATGATGAAGTTACAGGTAAACCTGTAGGAACTTTACGTATTCCTGCATTTTTGATTCATGATGGTAAAAAAGTAGATTCTCGCTCTATTTTAGCAGGTACGTTAGAATATGTGAAAACTGAATTATTAGCAGCATTTAAGCAAAATCCTCATATTTCTGGATTGGATCACATTAATGGTAATGATGTAGAAGATATTTTATTTACATCTGCAACTGAATTAGAATTTTGGGTAAAAACTCCGCTTGCTGAAGCGGAAATCACAGAAATGTCTGCTTCACAAGTTATGCAAGAACAATATTGGCAACGTACTCGCGGCGCAGTCCGTACGGCATTAGAGCAAGCTGTATTAATATTAGATCAATATGAGCTTGGTGCTGAAATGGGACATAAAGAAGTTGGTGGAATTAAAGCCCATATTGATGAATCTGGTAACTTAACACATGTTTGCGAACAGATTGAAATTGACTGGAAATATGCAGATGCTTTGCAAGCTGCGGATAATGAATTGTTAGTTCGTACTTTGGTGAAAGAAGTTTTCCGTGAAAACGGTCTTGAAGTAACTTTCCAAGCAAAACCGATGATTGGCCTTGCTGGTAATGGCGAACATACTCATTTCTGCATCATGGCAAAATTGAAATCAGGTAAAATAGTAAATCTATTTGCACCAACTGAAATGAAAAAAGATTTCATGAGTGCTATCGGTTATGGTGCAATTATGGGATTACTTAAAAATTATGAAGTGATTAATCCATTTGTATCCGCTACAAATGATTCATTAAATCGTTTAAAACCAGGGTTTGAAGCACCAGTTTGCATTGTTACATCCCTTGGCCATACTCCAGAAGTTCCTTCCCGAAATAGAACTATTTTAGCTGGTTTAGTTCGTGATGTAGAAAATCCAATGGCAACTCGTTTTGAATTACGGGCATGTAATCCATTCACAAATACTTATGTTACGTTAGCTGCTGTTTATTCTGCTATTCTAGATGGTGTAAAAGCTGCAGTAACAAAAACTACAGATGAATTGTTAGCTGAACTTTCTAAAGAAGCTGGTGCAGAAGGATTTTATCTAGAAAAAGATCGTGCATATCGTAGTGAAGAAGATGTATTTGAAGATTATACAGAAGAAGAGCGTAATCGATTGTTTGGAGCTCCACCTGCTACTGTATGGGAAAATATGAGTGCGATGGAACTGTATCCAGAAAAACGTGCTGTATTGACTGCTGGTGGTGCATTACGTGAAGAAATTATCTCCGCTTTCGTTGCAGGTGCATTAACTCGTTGGAAAACAGAATTAATAAGCAGAATTATTCCAGAGAATTTATCCATTATTAGAGCTTGTAAAGAGGTTGATTCTGATTTTTATACAGATCAAGATGTATTTAATTGGACGAAAGTAAATGAATTACGTTGTTATTTAGCAAAAGATGCAATTGAAGAAAAATCTTTATTTACGCTTATTTCATCTGCTTTAGTGGAAGGTGATTTTGCAACTGCTTCTGGTTTGCAAGTTGAAATGTATGATAAGGTTCAAGAATTAAAAGCGTTGTATGAAGTTTATAAAAGAAATATTATTTAATAAATAATATAGACTTTACCCCTACGTGTAGTAATAATTATATTATTTATTAAAATAGCAAGGCCCTTATTTGTAGAGATATATTTACAAGTAAGGGCTTTTGTATTTTGAGAAATTTTGACTAAACAATGAATTATATAGTATAATCTATAGGAAAATTTGTGATGATGTTTTGCAAATAATTAAGGAGAGGTGGTTTATTTGAAAAAATTTTCTCGTATCTTTGTTATTTTGATTATAGTTACTTTTTCGATAAATGCAATTGTATTTGCTGGAACTGATAATCAAAAGAAAACGAAAGAAAATACCGTAAACTCATCCCACACCGAATCAACGCACAATTCTAGCAAAGATAAAAAGAAACAAAGTAAAGAAGTTGCTGAAACAGAAGATAATTCACTTGGTAAAAAATTAGAACAAGAAAACGGAGAACTAAGGAAGGAAAGTGCGCAAATCAAGGCACAGCCTTTTATAGTTAAATATGGAATGCGTGGAGAATCGGTAAGGACAGTGCAAACAATATTGATGGAATTAGGTTTTTATGCAGATACAGTTGATGGAGTTTTTGGTAATAATACGTTAAATGCAGTGAAAGACTTTCAACTGGCACATAAAATGATTCCAGATGGCATTGTAGGGGATGCGACATTAGCAGTAATGAAAAGAGCAGAGCCAATTGTAAACCGAAATATGAGATCATTTTTTATGAATGCGTCTGCATATAGTGCATATGATCCAGGAAATTCTCAATATACTTCTAGAGGAAGTTTTTTGCGTAAAGGGCTTGTTGCGGTTGACCCTTCATTTATTCCTCTTGGAACTAGATTATATATACCAGGGTATGGTTATGCTATTGCTGACGATGTTGGGGGATCAATAAAAGGCAATCGTATAGATTTGGCTTTTGATAGTCATCGTGAAGCATTGGAATTTGGACGTCGTGATGTTGTTGTTTATATAGTTGATTAAAGGGGAAAAAGCTCTTTTTTAAATGAAGAGCTTTTTCTCTTTCTTTTTCAATTTTTAGCATATGTAAAATTTGTATGGATGATTTATGTTTTGATGGAGAAGATAAAATAAAATTCTTTTTTAGGGGAGTACAAATATGGGAGACACTACTTCAATAACATTGGGGTCGCTTTTATTAGCCGGATTGTCAGGTGTATTGATGGCTATTCAAGGTAGTATTAATGCCTCTTTGGGAAAGGTTATCGGGATATGGGAGGCTACTTTTATTGTTCATGTAATAGCTGTTATTGTTTTGTTTTTAATGTTGTTTGGAATTAAATTGGGTGATGGAAGTTTTTCTAATATTAATCAAGCGCCTTGGTATAGTTATTTAGGAGGCGTTATTAGCGTTTTTATCATTTATCTAGTAGCATTAAGTATACCTAAATTAGGTGCTGCAAATGCGACGACTGCTATTATTATTGGACAAGTATTGATGGCTGGGGTTATTGATTATTTTGGATTATTTGGCTTAAAACAATTACACTTTGGCTGGCAACATGTACTAGGTATTTTATTCTTGGCTATTGGTGCAAAATTACTTTTAAATGATTTGTAGTTATTATTGACAATATAGGAATGATAATGTAAAATACGTGGCATAGAGTATTCTAAAGGGGAGTAGCTAGATAGATATAGTCAACAATCCTGTCATGCATAACATGGCTGGCTATATCGTTGAATTTTGATTCAATTAGTGAGACTTTTAGTATAACCTTAAAGGTTATACTAAAAGTCTTTTTCATTTATTTGACTACTTCTCTGCTTTATTAGTGACTATTTTTGACAGGAATAATAATTATTAAAAAGCGTTAATACTAAAATTAATTTTATAAAAAGGGGATATGCATATGGAGTTTTTATCATCAGTTTTATCTATAGTAATTTTAGATTTGGTTTTGGCAGGAGATAATGCTGTTGTTATCGCATTAGCCGCAAGAAATTTACCCAGAGAGAAAAAGAATAAAGCAATTTATTTAGGAACTTTAGGCGCAATTGTTATTCGTACTTTAATGACTTTATGTGCAGTATGGCTTTTAACAATTCCTTATTTGCAAGCATTAGGTGGGTTAGTACTTATTCCTGTGGCATGTAAATTATTAAAAAAAGAAGAACATACTGAACACGTTGATTCTTCAACTGGATTTTGGGGGGCAATTAAAACTATCATCATTGCGGATGCTGTGATGGGAATTGATAACGTATTAGCCATTGCAGGAGCAGCGCATGGTGACTTTTTACTCGTTGTTATTGGATTATTAATTAGTGTTCCGATTGTAGTTTGGGGAAGCAAATGGATCGGTAGATGGATGGAAGATTATCCAATATTAGTTTATGTTGGTGCCGGAATTTTAGCTTGGACAGCGGGATCAATGATTGTACACGATAAAATCATTGGGAGTTATTTAAATTCAGTTTCTCATGTATTAACATTCCTAATTCCGATAACAATTGTTGGACTTGTATTGATTTTTGGATACCTTTCTGGAAAAGGCAAAAAGAAATAAAACATATAAAACATATATGAATTATATTGACAAACCTATAAGCAATGTTGTATTATAAATCATAACTAAGTATATTTTTATTTAATATGTTGATATATTGTAGGACAAAATTTGGGAGGGATTTATAGATGACATTACCAGAGAACTTAGAATTTGCTACCTTAGCTGTACACGGAGGACAAGAGGCAGATCCAACAACAGGGTCAAGAGCTGTTCCAATTTATCAGACCACGGCATATAATTTTCGGGATGTTGAACATGCTGCAAATTTATTTGAATTAAAGGAACCTGGAAATATTTATACTAGACTTATGAATCCGACGACCGATGTATTTGAAAAAAGAATCGCTTTATTAGAAAATGGAATAGCGGCTTTAGCTTTTGCATCTGGACATGCAGCTATTTTTGCATCAATTCTCAATATTGCTGAAGCTGGTGATGAAATAGTCAGTGCTTCTACTTTATATGGTGGTACATACAATATGTTTGCTTATAATTTACCGCGGTATGGAATACACGTGAATTTTGTAGATGCAGAAAATCCTGAGAATTTTGCAAAAGCAATTACTTCAAAAACCAAGGCGATTTATGCTGAGGTGATTGGCAATCCTAAAGCAGATATTTTAGATATTGAAGCCGTAGCTAAAATTGCGCATGAACATAATATTCCATTAATTGTCGATAGTACATTTGCCACTCCTTATTTATGTCGACCGATTGATTTTGGTGCAGATGTAGTGATTCACTCAGCAACGAAGTTTCTTGGCGGACATGGTACATCTATGGGCGGCGTTGTTATTGATGCAGGAAAATTTGATTGGACAAAGGGGAATTTTCCACTAATTAATGCGCCGGATCCAAGCTATCATGGGTTAAATTATGCAAAAGATGTAGGAGCGGCAGCATTTATTACTAGACTAAGAGTGCAAATGCTTAGAGATTTAGGTGCTTGTTTAAGCCCATTTAATAGTTTTATGTTTTTAGTTGGATTGGAAACACTACACCTTCGTATGCAAAGACATGCTGAAAATGCATTAAAAGTAGCTGAATTTTTACAATCACATGAACTTGTTAGTTGGGTTAGCTATCCTAGTCTTTCTGGTGATAAACAATTTGATAAGGCAAAGAAATATTGCCCAAAAGGTGCAGGTGCAATTTTTACTTTCGGTATAAAAGGCGGTTTAGAGGCCGGAAAGAAATTTATTAATTCTTTGAAATTATTTTCTTTACTTGCGAATGTAGGTGATGCAAAATCATTAGTTATTCATCCTGCTAGCACAACACATTCACAATTAACACCAGAGCAACTAGAAAGTGCAGGTGTGCAGCCAGATTTAATTAGACTTTCAATAGGTATTGAAGATGTGCAAGATATTATTGCTGATTTGGATGAAGCGTTAAAAGCTACAGTAAAATGAAAAAAGGGGTCTATGATCGTTCAGGAATTTTCTTAGTGTTATAAGATTTTTATATAAAAATAAAAGGAGAATTAATGTGTTTATTGCAGTTCTTATCGCTTTGTGCGTTTGCTTACTATCATTAAAAGGCTGGCATGATGAAATGAAAAAAACAACAAATGGACAGAATTTATCATTAATCCAGTTGTTTAAGTCTACACAGAGGGGAAAGAAAAATGCCGTTTTAATTATGGCGTTTCTCGCTTTATTAAGTATAGTTTCGCTAGCGTTAATGGGACTAGGTTATTAATTATACATAATTATGGAGAAAAATTCTTGTTGCGAAATTAGGAGTTTATTGCTATTGTAGATATATAATAGTAAAGAGAGGTTGTTAAAATGAAAAAATTATCTATAGTACTGTTACTTATTTTTATGATGATTAGCGCAAATACTGTATTTGCCCAAGCTGTTGAAGAAAGAAGTAATAATATTTTTAATACGATTGGCATAATTGATTCTATTGATAAAGATTCTATTGCAATTAGTGGCGAAGGAACATATAAAAATCTTATTTTAAGGGTTACGGATGAAAGTTATATTTTAAATGGAAAAACTGGAGAAAATTTAGATTTTTCTACGTTGAAAGAACATTCATCGGTCTCTGTGTATTATGATGGAAGAATGACGAGGAGTATTCCGCCAATTGGATTTGCTAAGGCGATTGTTGTTGGGGATAATGATGAAAATGGTTTATATATGCAAGTGAGAGAAGTTGAAAAAATTCAAGACGGTGTCAGAGTACTTTGCTCTAATGGTGATCGCTTAGTCACAATAAAAAATGATATTTTAGCTGATGCAAAAAATATTAGTGCTGGTGATGAATTACTTGTTTGGTATAAAGCGATGACATTAAGTTTACCAGGACAAGCAGTAGCAGAAAAAGCTGTGATTTTAAATAAGAAACCAGATATTACAGTTGAGCTTTTAGATAATAGCATTATAATTAAAGGGAATAATCAAGTGATTTCTACACGGGCGATTGTAAAAAATGAAAAGATTCTATTGCCATTGCGTCAGATTGCAGAGAAATTTGGGTATACTGTTTCTTGGAAAGAAGATAGTAAATCTGCGGAGCTATTAAAAGGACCACAATTTGCAACCTTAACGATTGATAGTCATGACTATGGGAAAAATAAAATGCGCATAGTTTTAGATGACGCTCCTCAGATGATCAATGGAGTAACGTATGTTCCTAGTGAATTTTTTGAAAAAGCATTAGAACTAAGTGTAAAAGTAAAATAATTAAGTAGTGAAAAACCTCCTGATAAAAGCTTTATCAGGAGGTTTTTTCGTTTAAGACTATTTTATTAAAGGAATTTTAATTGTTTGTCCAGGAAAAATATGTGCATTCTTATCTAAATGATTTAATTCTATAATAGCAAAAACCAAGTCGCGAATATCATCTTTTTCACTGGAATATCTTTTTGCAATGTTCCATAGGTCGTCGCCTTGTCTTACTTCAATTGTTGTAAAAGTATTACCTTGAAGATAAGCGTTAGAAATAGTAGAAGGAGCCATGAACCATAAAAAAATTGAACAAAGGGTAATTGTTAGTAATTTCATTATATAACCTCCAATAAGAACAAATGTTCGATTTAAAAACATCATAACACAAAACATATGTTCTAGCAAGATGTTGTTTGATTTTATAATAAAATTTTGTTAGAATACAACTATTATTAAGACGAAAGGAAAAATTATGGTTATAAATGGTGCAGTTATCAAAGAGCAAGGGGTAACTTTTGCTATTATCTCTGTTAAACCGCATGTAACACGGTATACTGTTACGGCAATAGAGGCTAGACAAAATTATGCGGCTTTTTTTCCGAATATGCCGATCATTTTAATGTCTCAAAACGAGCAAGGTGTTCCTCGCTTTGTTGGCAGAAAAGATATTGTTGATTTTTTAAAAACAATTAAGATAGAACAAATTCCTTGGAAACAATATCATGTTTATTAAATTTCTATGGTTATCATAAAGATTAATATTTTAATAATTTTTTAATTTATCTATTGATTTTTTTTATTAAAGGGTATATTATATATGAGTAAGTTAACTGACTCACTAGCTCAACTGGCAGAGCAACTGACTCTTAATCAGTAGGTTCGGGGTTCGATTCCCCGGTGTGTCACCATGAATTTTAGGCCTCCGTAGTATGCGGAGGCTTTTTGTATTGGCAAATAAATTTATCTTAAAGAAAGTTTATATATAGACTTATTTTCTAATGTATAATAGAATGAAATTATTAATAATATAGGAAAAGAAGCCCGCACTACATAAAATTTGATGTTGTGCAGGTTTCTTTATTTATTAGAAGTGCAAAAAGCAGCCGCTGTTAGGTGACAATGTTGTTATCGTTCTGTAAAACTTTTTCTTTTAATCATAGTAACCGATGTATTTTAATCTTCATAAGCTATAGTAGATGAGGATAAGGAGGTTGCTTATATGGGTTGTTGTGGTAAAAAGCATGAGTGTCATTGCTGTCCAAAATGTCACCATGAATGTCATCAAGTTTGTCCATCTTGTGGATGTGCATGTGTCTGGGGCTGCAATAAATGTCATAAATGTGGTCATTGCTTTGATAAGTGGCATGAATGCTCAAAATGTCATTGTAGATTTGAATAGTGTTTAAAAAGGGGGAGATAAATCGATGATGATTTATCTCCCCCATTTTATTTTGATTTTATTAGTAAAAAAACAGTTGTAATAATACATAGAAATCCTATGATATCGATAAACGTAAATTGCGAATTAAGCCAAATTGCTGAAAAAATTGCGGCTGAGACAGGCTCAACGCAAGAAATCATACTTGCTTTTATTGCGCCAATATCGTTTACGCCTTGTAAATAAAGAATAAAAGCAATCACTGTGCCAAAAATGATTATTGCAGCTAATGCAAATGCCGTATATAGGTCAATTGAAAAAGGAAAGATCCATTCGCCAGAAATAAGATAAAGAAAGATACCTCCAAAAAGTAGACCATAACCCGCTACGATAATACTTCCCCATTTTGCCATAAGATTTATTGGAAGTATTGTATAAAACATGACGCCTAAGGCGGATAAAAGGCCCCAGAGTAATCCTTGCGAGGAAATGGCTAAAGCGTTAATATTTCCTTGGGTAGCCAATAGAAAAGTACCCAAAATAGCTAAAAAAATAGAGATATACTCTTTAGCGGATGGATATCGCAATGTCTTTATACAGGTATAGATCATAATAAACAGCGGACCAAGATATTGCAAAACAGTTGCAGTACCTGCATTGAGATAAAAAATGGCTGTCATATAAGTATATTGGCAAATTACTAGGCCGAATATGCTAAATAAAAAAAGATGAAAAAGATCGTGTTTATTTAATAAAATTCTTTTTAATTGTTCTTTTTTGTGAATGGCTGAGAAGGCTAATATAATTATACCTCCGATTATCATACGGATAATTGTAATCCACGTAGCATCAAAGCCTTTTATAGATAATAGATATTGCCCGCAAGTTCCAGAAAATCCCCATAAGATACCGCCTAGTAAAGTAAAGATAATGCCACGTAGTTTAGGATTGCTTGAATAGAATTTTAAAAATGAAAGAGAAGACAAAATAACACCACTTTCTGAAAATAAAAATAAGCCTTAATCATACAACAGATTATGCAGGATATATAGTATTATATATCTTTTAAACTGCACTTTGTTATGATTAGGCTTATTTTTTATGTGAAAATAAATAATTTAATCGTTGTTATGGAATGAATCAATCACCTTAAAGGTTAGGCTTAATATGATTGCTACAACAGTTGCTAGTGCCATGCCTTTCATTGTTACGGTGCCGATAGTAAGACTTGCGTTGCTTACACCAATGCCTAAAACTACAGAGGTTAAAATTAAATTACTAGGCTTATTGTAATCGACTTTTGCTTCTACTAACATTCTAATACCAGAAGCTGCAATGACACCGAAAAGGAGTAAGGATACTCCGCCCATAACAGGCACGGGAATGCTTTGAATTGCAGCTGCAAGTTTTCCAACAAAGGACAAGATAATCGCAAAAACTGCTGCACCGCCGATGACCCAAACACTATAAACTTTTGTAATAGCGAGCACGCCAATGTTTTCACCATAAGTAGTATTTGGTGTAGAGCCAAAAAATCCAGAAAGGATAGTAGAAACTCCATTACCTAATAATGATTTGTCTAAACCAGGCTCTTTAGTTAAATCTTTACCAATGATATTGCCTGTTACAATAAGATGTCCGATATGTTCAACAATAACAACAAGTGCTGCTGGTAAAATAATTGCAATTGCACTTAAATTAAATTCAGGGGTATAGATTGTTGGTATGGCAAACCAGGAAGCTGCTTCGACTGGTACTAAATCAACTAAACCCAAGAAAAAGGCTAAAATATAACCGCTAATAACTCCAATTAAGATTGGAATAATTGCTAAAAAACCACGGAAGGCAACTGAGCCTAAAATTGTAATGACCAAAGTGAAAATTGAGACAAGAATCGTATTTGTATCAACTTGCTCGGCTGTTAGTCCAGCCATACCAGCGGCTGTCGGCATCAATTCAAGACCGATGACAGCGATAATTGCTCCCATCGCAGCAGGCGGAAATACGATATCAATCCATTTTGTACCGATAGCTTTGATGCTAAGTGCAACTAATGAAAATATTGCGCCTACGACAATAAATCCACCTAATGCTGCTTCGTAGCCGTATTGAGGCAAAACTAAAAATACTGGTGACAAAAATGCAAAACTGGATCCTAAATATGCAGGAACTCTACCTTTACAAATGAATAAATACAATAGAGTTCCAATTCCATTAAATAATAAAATTGTGGCAGGGTTTACTTTAAAAAGAATCGGGACAAGGACTGTTGCTCCAAACATAGCAAATAAGTGTTGCAAACTTAAAGGAATTGTTTGCAATAATGGTAGCTTTTGATCTACTGAAATTACACGGTTATTCATAAATTCTACTCCTTTTATTAAAATTTTCAAAAAAAAAATCCCTTACATTACGCAAGAGACATGAAAGTAACATCATCACAAATATGGTGCACCTTCTTAGTCTCACAGGACTAACTTAAAGGATATCTTTGCAATACAATTTATCATAGTCTATAGAAAATGTCCAGATTTTTTTACAGAAAATTTACTCAATGTAAATGAGCTGAGTAGAAATTTTCCAAGGTTAGTTGTTTTCTAAAAGATTCTTAATTGCTAAAATTAACTTTTTGTAATAAAATGTCCACATGTAGGAGGAGTTTGTTTTCTTAAAGAGAATAGTGTATAATTGTTAGCGTGATGTTTTTAGAAGTTTAGGGGGATGGCGATGGCGTTAATTGTAAAAAAATTTGGCGGAAGTTCAGTTGGCAGTGTTGAGAAAATTATAGCAGTGGCCAAAAGAATTATAGAAGAAAAGAATAAGGATGATAAGGTTGTTATGGTTGTATCTGCAATGGGAGATACAACTGATGATTTAATTGCTTTGGCAAAAGGAATTAACAAAGAACCATATCAATATGCAAGAGAAATGGATATGTTACTTACTACGGGAGAACAAGTATCTATATCTTTATTAGCAATGGCATTTAAGAATCTTGGTCATCCTGCAATATCTTTAACTGGTGCGCAAGCTGGAGTAAAGACGAATGCAGTACATACAAAAGGAAAAATTGTTGATATTAATCCTGAGCGCATTTTAGCTGAATTGGATAAAGGTCAGATTGTCGTGGTTGCAGGATTCCAAGGGCTTGATATGAATGGAGATCCAACTACGCTTGGCCGTGGTGGCTCAGATACTTCGGCTGTGGCAATTGCAGGAGCTTTAAAAGCAGATAGTTGCGAAATTTTTACGGATGTGGAGGGTGTATATTCCTCTGATCCGAGGGTAGTAAAAAGTGCTCGAAAAATGAAAGAAATCACCTATAATGAAATGCTTGAAATGGCAAGACTTGGTGCAGGGGTTATGCAGCCACGTTCTGTAGAGATGGGAAAATATTTTAATATACCAATACATGTTCGTTCTACTTTTACAAAAAGACCGGGAACGATTATTAGGGAGGAATGTACAATGGAAGATAAAGAGTTTAATATTAGAGGCGTTGCACATGACTGCGATGTAGCAAAAGTTGCGGTATTAGGAGTACCTAATAATCCAGGGATTGCGCATTCGATTTTTGCTGCTTTAGCGGAAGCGAATGTTGATGTCGATATGATTGTACAAAGTATTCGTAACATAGAAAAAAATGTTACGGATATGGTATTTACAGTTGCAATTACTGATTTAGCAGAAGCAAAGAAGATAGTTGATAAAGTTGCTGATCAATTAAATGCAATCGCTGTATTGATTGAAGAAGATGTAGCAAAAGTATCTATTGTTGGTGCAGGTATGTTTGGTAGTCCCGGTATTGCAGCTAGAATGTTTGGTGCGTTATCAACAGCAGGCATTAATATAGAAGTAATCAGCACATCTGAAATTAGCATCTCTTGTTTAATTAAAAACAGCCAAGTGAAAGAAGCTGTAAATGCAATTCATGCAGAATTTTTCCCGGAAAAATAAAACTGTTATTAGGCAAGCTGGATTTTTAAGGCTTGCTTATTTGCTAGGTAGAATTTTTTAAGAATTTTGTATACTTATATTTTGGGCAGGACTTTACTTTATTAAAACGAATATAATTTATTTGGACACTTAGTAGTAAGTTGAAGTACTATTTCTAAGGGGGATAAAAAATGACAAATAGTGTTGCAGCATCTCATGCAAAAGGAAAGTTTGCTACGGATAAGATTTTTGGGGCCAGTGGAGCAGCTGTAAAAGCGACAGCTGAGCATGGTAAAGATAAAGTAGTAAATGCGACAATTGGCGCAATTATGGATGACAATGAAAAATTAGCTTGTATTCCAACCGTAGAAAAAGTTTTACGTGGAATGTCAATTAACGATATGATTGCTTATGCACCAATTTCTGGCTTGCCAGCTTATTTGGATGCAACGATTAACTTAGCTTTTGCTGATCAAAGACCAGATGCCTATTTTAATTCTGTGGCTACGGCTGGTGGTACAGGGGTAATTCATCATACAATTTGGAATTATTCTGAAATTGGGGATAAAGTATTGACTTCTGATTGGTATTGGGGTCCTTATAGCGTGCTTTGTAAAGAAGCATTACGTGAATTGGATACATATCAATTGTTTGATGAGCATCAAAATTTCAATATTAAATCATTTGAAACAAAAGTAAATGAACTGCTTTCTAAACAAAATTCACTCGTTATTATTATTAATACGCCGGCGCATAATCCAACTGGTTTTAGTTTAACGGATGACGATTGGAAAAAGGTGCTGGATGTGTGTAAAGTACAAGCGAAAAATCCTGAGAAAAAAATTACTGTTTTAATAGATATTGCTTATATTGATTATGCAGGAGAGAAAAATGAATCACGCAAATTTTTAAAACAATTTAGCAATTTACCTGCAAATATTTTAGGCATTTTAGCATTTAGTATGTCTAAAGGTTATACGATGTATGGGCAGCGTACAGGTGCGATGATTGGTATATCTTCTGATAAAAATGTGATCAAAGAATTTGCAGAAATCAATCAATATACAAGTAGAGCTACTTGGTCAAATATTAATCGTGGTGCAATGACTTTATTAACAACAATTGATCAAGATAAAACATTACTTGTACAGTTTGAAAAAGAAAGAGATGGTTATTATCAATTAATTCGCGAACGTGCAGATATTTTTATGAGCGAAGCAAAAGCATGTGGATTAAATATGCTACCATATCGTGCTGGTTTCTTTATTTCTATTCCAGCAGCTGATTCTGATGCAGTATGTACAAAACTACATGATGATTTAATTTTCGCTGTACCATTAAAAATGGGCGTTAGGATTGCCGTTTGTGCAGTACCATCAGCTAAAATAAAAGGAATGGCTGAAAAAGTTTTAAATGCAATGAATTTTGTAGAGCAAAAATAAGAATTTTTTTCTAAAAATAGTCCATAATAGATATATATCTATTATGGACTATTTTATTATAAGAAAAAAATAATTTTGCATTAATTCTACTGTAAGAAAAAAATATAAAAGCATTAATGCTTTTATATTTTTACGGATACAGGCTTTTTTAGTATATTTTTGTCATTGTATAATTTAATAATTGGTGATATAGTAAATCTTGGTCAAATAAATTACATAAATAAGTAACTATTTTGGGGGGCAATGTATGTTTAACTTTAGTTTTAAGCATAAAGATGATGAGTTTTTTGATTTGTTTATAGAAAGTGCAAAGTTCTTTCATGCGGGTGCGTTAAAACTACACACTGTAGTAAGCGATTATAGTCAAGCTGAAAAATTGATGAAAGATATTATTGAGATTGAACATAAAGCTGATGATATTAATGAGAAAATTATTGATAAATTAAATCAGACTTTTATTACTCCAATTGATAGAGAAGATATCTATGCATTAGCAAATAAGCTTGATGACGGCGTGGATTTTTTACAAGGAACCGTACAGCGGATAGTTTTGTATAAAACGGGAGATTCCAGAGAAGGAACGATTGAATTAGCAAAACTTCTAATTCGCAGTACTGAAGAATTGCTTAAAGCTCTAGAATTGTTAAAAGATATTAAGAAAAATCAACATGCTATTTTAGACTGTACGCGAAATATTGAAAATATTGAAAGCGAAGGTGATAGAATTTATCGTAAAGAAGTTGCACACTTGTTTGAGTCTACACTAAATCCAATTGAAGTAATCAAATGGAAAGAGGTTTTAGAGTTTTTAGAGGATACGTTAGATCGCTGTGAGGATACAGCAGACTTACTAAGAGGTGTGGTAATGAAATATGCTTGAGGTATTAATTTTTACAGTAGTAGCGTTAGCATTGCTGTTTGACTATATTAATGGATTTCATGATACCGCAAATGCAATTGCGACATCGGTTTCCACGAGAGCTATTCCACCTAAAGTTGCTATTTTGATGGCTGCAATGTTAAATTTTTTGGGTGCTATGTATAGTACTGGTGTAGCAAAAACAATTGGTGGAGATATTGTAAAGTCGGCATCTCATGTTGATGAAAAAATTATAATTGCAGCATTACTTGGTGCTATTATTTGGAATTTAGTTACATGGTGGCTTGGAATTCCAAGCAGTTCTTCTCATGCATTAGTAGGTGGAATTATTGGTGCAGTTTTGGTCTCGACAGGTGCAATGGGGCTTAATTTTTATGGCATTGGAAAAATTGTTTTATCTCTTGTTGCATCGCCTGTAATTGCAATTATTTCTGGTTGTATTATTATGATGATTTTATATTTAATTTTTGGGCGATTTGCACCATCTACGATCAATAATAAATTTAGAAAAATGCAGATTTTATCTGCTGCGATGATGTCTTTTTCACATGGTTCTAATGACGCGCAAAAAGCAATGGGGATTATTACTCTTGCACTTCTAAGTGGCGGATATATAGAAACTTTAGAAGTTCCTACATGGGTAAAATTGGCGGCCGCTACATCTATGGGATTAGGTACAGCTGCTGGTGGTTGGCGCATTATTAAAACGATGGGAGGAAAAATATTCAAATTGGAGCCAATAAGTGGTTTTGCAGCTGATTTGAATTCATCTATTGTTGTATTTGGAGCGACTTTGCTACATCTTCCAGTAAGCACAACGCATGTAGTTTCTGGTTCTATCATGGGGGTTGGTAGTGCGAAAAGAATTAGTGCAGTGCGTTGGGGTGTTGCGCAACAAATGCTTATGGCTTGGTTATTAACAATTCCATGTACTGCATTGATGGGAGCAGTGATTTATTGTATTGTTCGAGTTATATTTTCCTAGGTTCTTTACATAATCTGGTGTATAATTAAGGTAGTATACATATCATGTATACTACCTTAATTTTTTTCCGTGAGATGTGGAGGTTTTATTATGAACATTAAAGTTATTACTAAGGTAAAAAATAGGGATATTGAAAAGATATATCGGAGGGGGATCTCCTTAAAAGAGATAAGGGATGATTTTAATAATTCTCATTCTAATTTGATTGTAGCAGCTAAAGTAAACAATTTAATAAAAGATTTACAAGCATGCCTTTATGATGATTGCAGTATAGAATTTATCGAGCTAAATACAGAGTTTGGACTAAAAGTATATCAAAGATCAATAACATTTCTTTTGATTGTAGCTATATATGAATTATATCGCAATGTTAAAGTTACAGTGGAGCATTCAATTAGTAAAGGATTATTTTGTGAGGTATATTTAGGTCGGAATTTAACTTCAATCGATATAAAAGAAATAGAAGCAAAGATGAGTGAAATCGTGTTAGAAAAAAGGCCAATTCTAAAAAAAACACTGCCAAAAGCTGAAGCGTTAGAGTTGTTTAAAAAATCTGGCCAAGCGGAGAAGGTAAGTCTTATTGAGGATTTAAAACGGGAATTAGTTAGTGTATATTATTGTGGCAATACATATGATTATCTATATGGACCGATGTTAAGTAATACAGCTGAATTAAGTTTATTTGCGTTAAATCAATATAGATCAGGTTTAATTATAAGAATACCTGAGATTACCAATGTGAAGATAGTTCCTGAATTTTCTCCACAAGAGAAATTGGCAGATATTTTTAATGAGGCGGAAAAATGGGCTAAAATACTTCAATGCGATTATGTTGAAAAATTAAATGCGTATACGAGAAAAGATGAAATATATGATATTGTAAGAATCTCAGAAGCTTTACATGAAAAGAAAATTGCCCAGATTGCGGACTTTATTGTAAGTCATACAAGTCAGGCTAGAATTATATTAATTGCTGGTCCATCGTCATCAGGGAAGACCACTTTTGCGCAGAGGCTTAGAGTTCAACTTCGAGTAAATGGGGTAGTACCTATAACCATTTCATTAGATGATTACTTTCATAATCGTATACATACGCCTAAAAATGAAAAAGGAGAATATGATTTTGAATCTTTAGAGGCCTTGGATACAGATCTTTTTAATCAACATTTAGTTGAGCTTTTAAATGGGAAGTCTGTAGAAATTCCATATTATAATTTTGTTACAGGGCAGAGAGAATATAAGGGGAATATAATTCAAATCGAGCCAAACCAGCCTGTTCTTATTGAAGGAATTCACGGGCTGAATGAGCGTTTAACAAGTAAAATCCCACGTAATAAAAAATTGAAAATTTATATAAGTGCGTTGACTCAATTGGCTATAGATGGTCATAATAGAATTCCGACGACAGATGCTCGTTTAATTCGTCGAATTGTTCGTGATCATAAATTTAGGGGATCAAGTGCAGTGAAAACGCTAAAACAATGGCCGTCTGTACGTAATGGAGAAGAAAAAAATATTTTCCCATTTCAAGAGGAAGCAGATATTATGTTTAATTCAGCTTTGATATATGAGCTGGGGGTTTTGAAAAAACATGCGGAACCATTATTAAGAGAGGTAAAGCAAACGGAAGCTGAATATGCGGAATCTAGCCGTCTCCTAGATTTTTTAGAGTATTTTGTTAGTATTGAGAACGATGATGAAATTCCGGTAAATTCGATATTAAAAGAGTTTATTGGAAAATCATGTTTTTAAATAAAGTTTCAAAAGAAAAAAGACCTTGCACATTTGTGCAAGGTCTTTTTTCTTTTGAATTAACGATTATTTTTAAAGAATTCTAATGCAACTTCAGGGAATAAAGCGTAAGATAAAACGTCTTCAATAGAAGCATTAGGATAACCTTTTTCAGCTAATTCAGTTTTTAATTTTTCCATTTGTGGAGGAATATCATCAGCTGGACGGTAATCAATGATTGGGTCATTTCCAATGATTTTTTCACGCACTTCTTCATTTACAGGAAGTGGAGTTCTACCATATTTACCACGAGCTAAATCTTTTACTTCACGAGGTACAATTTTATAACGTTCGCCCATCATTACATTGAATGTAGCCATGGAGCCGACGATTTGGCTGGATGGAGTAACCAATGGAGGATATCCAAGATCAGCACGTACACGAGGCATTTCATCAAGAAGATCTTGATATTTGTCTTCCATACCTTGTTCTTTTAATTGGTTGAATAAGTTGGAAAGCATGCCACCAGGAATTTGGAAATCAAGAACATCTGTATTAACATCAAATGATGTTTTAGCTAATTTAAATGTTTCAGCAAGATCTTTCTTAACTTGTGCAAAATGAAGTACTGCTGGTTTTAATGCATGTCTATCAATGTTTGTATCACGATCAGTGCCTTCAAGTGCTGCAATCATAGTCTCCGTACAAGGTTGAGAAGTGCCAAGAGCGAATGGAGATAATGCACAGTCAATAATATCTACACCAGCTTCAATGGCTTTTAAATAAGTCATTGAACCAAATCCGCTTGTGTAGTGTGTATGCAATTCAAGTGGTAAATCGCCAATTTCAGCTTTTAAAGCTTTTACTAAATCATAAGCTACGTAAGGTTTTAGTAAACCGGACATGTCTTTAATGCAGATGGAGTTAACGCCCATTTTTACTAAACCTCGAGCTAATTCTACATAACTTTCTTTTGTATGATAAGGACTGATTGTATACACACATGTCCCTTGTACATGTGCACCAGCTTCTTTACCAGCTTTAATTGCAACTTCAAGATTGCGAATATCATTTAGTGCATCAAAAACGCGGATAACACCAATGCCATGTTCAACCATTTTCTTAACAAATGCTGCAACAACATCATCTGCATAATGGTTATAACCTAAAAGGTTTTGACCTCTTAATAACATGGAAATAGGAGTTTTTAGATGAGCTTTTAAATAATCTAAACGAGCCCATGGATCTTCGTTTAAGAAACGAAGACAAGTATCAAATGTAGCTCCGCCCCAAGCTTCAATTGCGAAATAGCCGGCTTTATCAAGTGTTTCTAACATTGGTTTCATATCGTCTAAACGCATACGAGTTGCAGTTAAAGACTGATGTCCGTCGCGAAGAACAGTTTCTGTAATTCTAACTGGTTTTTTTGCCATTAAGTAAACCCTCCCAATATAATTAAAACATTATAAATTTAAGTTTCAACAGTAAAATAGCTTAAATTTATTTAAGCTATTTTACTGTCGTCTTATCTAACAACTTCATTATAGGTACTTAGAAAGTGTTTGTCAATGCGCCTGGCGAGATATTTGTGATTTTTTGAACAAATTCTGAAAAGTGTAAATTTTACCGAAAAAATCTGAAAATTTTAAGCTATTGAGAGAGGAGAAATTATAAATTTTATTTATCGTTATTGAAATATATTTGAACTTATTACTCTATTGCGACCTTCTTGTTTCGCTTGATAAAGAGCTTTATCGGCAATGGCAATAATTGTATCTGAGGAAGGTGCATTCATTGTAATATTAGGGTCATACGTAGCGATGCCAAAGCTAGCGGTTATATGTTTGGTAAAAATGCCACTTTGATTAGTGAATTTATAACTTTCAATTTCTTTTCTTAAATGTTCGGCGGTACTAATTGCTTCACTAATGTTTCCTTCAGGCAGGATAATGCTGAATTCTTCACCACCATATCTAGCTGGAAGATCAATGGAACGAACATTATGTTTTAGAATTGCACCAACTTGCTGTAAGAGTTGATCTCCATTAATATGACCAAATGTATCGTTGTATTGCTTAAATTTATCTAGGTCAAGCATAATTAAGCTCAATGGTTTATTCAATGATTCTGCTCGTCGTAATTCTGTTTTTAAAAACATATCAAAGTTGCGACGATTTGCTAATTTTGTTAATCCATCGGATAAAGCCATAGATTTTATTTGATTATAAAAATGTGCTTTTTCTAGACCAATAGCAACTTGATTTGCCATCATTTTTATAAAAGAATATTCTTCTTTATGCTTATTTGATTTAAAATTGTACCAGCCGACTAAAATGATTCCTAATAAACGCTTGTTAACTGCCAATGGTAAAATCATAAGATAATTAATTTTAAGTGGTAAGTGTAAAAAAGAATGAATCGGAGGTAAAACTTCATTTAAAGAATTAAAAGGTTGTAATTTGTTAATTAAAAGTTTTAAGGATGGAAATGGATTTAAATCAATCTCTGTTAATTTATTTGTGATATTAATATTACTAATTGGAGTAAAAGTATACTCTACATCTGTAGATAAACAGCCGATTCCTATATCTGCGTTTAGTGCATTTAATACATGATGTGTACATTCGTCAACTATGGTATTTGTGTCAAACGTAAAGGACGTGGAATACGTGATCGCAGATAAGTATTTCTCGTTTAAAAGTTTTTGTTTTGTATCTTCATATAACTTTGCAGCGTTAATTGCTGCTCCAGCATGATGGGCGAGTACGGAAAGAAAGTCAGCAGCATTTTCATTAAATCCATTGATGCTTCTAGAATAGACTTCAATTGTGCCAATAATATTTCCAGTATGAATAATAGGGGCTGCGATGATTGAGCGAACTTTAGAAAATAAAAGTTTTGGTGTAAATAGGTCTGGACAGTTTCTAGTATCATTAATATAAATTGTTTTATACTCATGAATGGCCCTCTGGCTGAGACTGATATTTATGGGGAAGGCAATAGGAGGCACATTAATCCCATAAGTTGCAGCGATGCTTAACTGATTTTCCTTAGTATCATATATAGTCACAATACTTTGATTTGCGCGTAACATATCGGCAACCATATCTGCAATTGTATTCAATGTATCAGATAAATTGAGCTGTGAATTCAAAATTGCGCCAATCTTTGCTAAAGAAGTTTCTAGTAAGTCGCTTTGATGTTCACTTTCTTCAAAACTATGCAGATATGCTCTTTTCATAGAAAAAATTTTTTGTAAAATGATAAAAAGAAATACTGTTATTGAAATTTGAGTAATTATCATAATATTATAAAAGTAAAAATAAAACGTATCTGTTAGAGTGGTATTAATATAGATACTTACACCTAATTGAATTATATTTAATGCTAAAGTAGTTGTCAGTATGTTTTTATATAAATGAGAATAAGTAATATTTTTAACAAGCATAATTGAAGCTGATAGAATAAATAATAGGCTAAGAAAATTTAAAAAATTGTAATAAAGCAACATATCTACACCTTCTTTATGAATTACTTCTATATTATATAGTATGAAATGCTAGATGATCGGTGCAGTATAAGTTAACATAAAAAATAGTTAAAAGAGAGGATACCATTGCTTATTCGCAATGGTATCCTCTCTTTTTAGTCTATAGAATCTATAGCTTATTATCTAAAGTAGGTGCTGGAATTGTCATTGCTAAAGGTACGGCAACTACTAATGGTAATACAGTTAACAATAGAGAAGTTGGAAGACCTATATAGTCAGCAAGTGTTGCTGTAATTGCAGTTCCAATACCTCCTAAACCAAAAGAAAGACCCAACATCATTCCCGAGGCCATGCCAGCATTGTTGGGTAACAACTTTTGTGCCCAAACTAATGAAGACGGAGCTGAACATTGCAATCCGGCACCGCATAAAACGATAGCAATCCATGTTAACATGGTGATTTCTGAACTTGATAAAAATATGTAAGTAGGGAGAATTCCTAATGCTAAAGAAGTTACAATCACTTTTTTTATGCCAAACTTATCGCTTGCATATCCACCAATTAATCCACCTAATGCGGCTCCGACTAAAAAAATAGTTAGAACTACACCAGAAAAAGTATTACTATATCCTTGAGATGCAAGTAGTACTGGCAAAAATGTTGTGACTGCAACGTGTGTCCAAGCACGTAATCCCATAACAAGATTAAGTTTAATTAAATTAGTATTCTTATGAAACTTGGGAATATGACGATTTACTAATACATTTATTTCAGAGCTAGAACATTGTTTATATAATTTTGAATGATAATAAGCTATTGTTAAAATAAAGCTTGGAATTATTAATAGGGGAAGCGAGTCAAGCCCATAGTGAGCGGTAAAATATACTAAAATGATAGGGGCTAAGGCAAATCCAAGATTCCCCCCAGCTACAAATATCGAAAGTGAAATTCCTATTTTATTACTAGCGCTTACTTTGCTAACTAAGCTAGACCCCAATGGATGAAAAAAAGAAACAGCAACACCGCTTAAAGCGACTAAAATAAATAACATGATTTTTGTGTCAACTATTCCGGTATAACAAATGAATATTGCGCCGGCTGGAATTGTTGCAAGAATTAGCCAATTTAAGTTTGAACGGTCCATCCAATATCCAAAAAAAGGTTGTAAAACATTTGAAGTAAAAGATAAAACCATAATTAAAAGCCCACTCATCGTCAAAGATAAGCCAAGTTTTGGGATAACAATTGGGAGCAGGACTGGAAGAAAATTTGCATAAAAATCACTAAAAAAATGTCCCATTGTTAATAAAAGAACAGAATACCAGCTATGTGATCCTTTATTTAAGCTATTCATGTTAATGTGGCTTTCTTGGTGGAGTATCTACAAATTCAATATTATCGAGATGATGTTTTACATGCATTTTAAAGTGATCAATGTAGATTCTTCTTAGTTTTGTTTGCTCGACTAATTCTTCTTCAGTAATTGTATTTGCCTTTTTCTTTTTTGCTAACTCATTGATTCGTTGAATTAATTCAGGTGTAATCAAATTAAAACTCCTTATTATTTACATTCTTGATGAGCCTTTTCTCGATAGGCTCTTTGTAGTTTCTGCGTGATTTTCCCAGGTTTACCATCGCCAATTATTTTACCCCCTAGCGAAATAACTGGCATTACCTCTAAACTAGTACTTGTGATAAAAGCTTCATCAGCTTTTTGAGCAAATTCTGGTGAAAAAGCTTTTTCTAGAATAGTTAAGTTTAGTGAAGGAATAATATCCTCTAATAATATGGTACGTGTAATACCTTTTAAAATTAGATTGTTGATTGGATGTGTCCAAATTACCTCATCTTTTACAATGAAGAAGTTACTGCTAGATCCTTCAGTAATTAAATTTTTATCTTCGCGATACATTACGGCTTCAAAACATTTTGCGTCATGAGCGGCTTGTTTTGCTAAAACATTGCCAAGTAAATTTAATGATTTGATATCACAACGCAACCATCTTTGATCTGGGGTAAGAAAGCATTTAACGCCCACAGCTTGTAATTCAGTTTTTGTTTGCATTGGGCGAATAAACATTGAAAGATGAGGAATTACGTTTTTCGGGAATCCGTGTTCACGAGGTGCTGTACCTCTAGTAATTTGAAAATAAATAAATCCATTAGTTATTCCACTTGCTTGAATTAAACTATAGTGAATTTCCTCTAACTCTTCATATGTATAAACAATAGGAATTTTTAGCTCTCTTAATGAGCGAACACAACGATCAAGGTGTCGTTTCAGTTGAAAGCATTTCCCATTATAGATTCTAGTTGCTTCATAAATCCCATCGCCAAATTGATGTCCGCGGTCCTCCATAGCAACAATTTTTTCATCTAGTTCAACTATTCTTCCATCAAAAAATCCTAACGGACGCATAATGTGAAACCTCCTAATTAAATATAATGTATTAACAAAAATATATTATACGTCATATTTAATTTACTATAAAGGGAAAAATACAATAAAGATGAAAATAAACTTTATGCAAACAATTTATTTGAAATTTTATGAAGGAATTGCAGAGAATATCTTTTTACTATGATTCTATCGTCATTTATGATAATATAAAGTAAAATTTCTTTTTATTGCATCATAAGTCATTTCGTTGTATAGTAATGTTTGTTATTTTTTTTGCGGAGGCATAGATATGCGACGTTATATACCACTGTTATGGTTAACTTTTTTTATCTTAGCGGTTGTATTTACTAGTAATATTTATTTAGCAGGATATGCTGATAAGAGTACTAAAGACTATGCAAATAGTATTACTGTATATACAAGTATTCCAATAGAAACTGCTGCTTTATTAGCAGCAGAATATGAGAAGAATACGAAAGTCAAAGTGAACTTTATTCCTTTGTCAGGAAATGAAATTGTAGATAAAGTATCAGCGGAAGTAAAGGAGCCACAAGCGGATGCTGTACTAACGAATAAAGAGGTATTAAATAAGATAAAATTATCTTCAAATGCTTTACAATCTTATGCATCAGAAAATACTGATATTATATCGCAAAAGTTTAGAGCCTCAGATGGTATGTGGGTCGGAGTTTGGTACGATCCAATTGTTTTTTGCACGAATAAAGATTATTTATCTCATGCCTTGCATTTGCCTACAGGGTGGGAAGCCTTGGTTAAAGATGACCATATTAGAATTGGCATTACAGATTTTATGGCAGCGGATGATGCAGCGAATTTGTATTATAGTATGAGTGCTGATTTTGGTGAGTCGGCAGCAATGAATCTTTTTAGATTATTGCATCCAAAGATTATTCAGTATTCTAAATTTTTAGTTACGCCAGTTAGAATGGCAGGTATGGGGGAAGTTGATGTAGCAATTGCAGTTCAAAGTGAAGCAATGAAATATGTCAAGGATGGATTTCCTATTCAAATTATTTATCCAGAAGAAGGATCTTCTTATAGCTTAACTGGCTTTGGTATTTTGTCAGGGACAAAACATAAGGCGGAAACCGTTCAATTTATGCATTGGCTAGTTAGCGACGATGCACAAATGTGCTTACAAGCGAATAAATTCTTTTTTATGCCTACGAATCAAGAAAGCTTGGCGTATAAGTCGTTTTCAGGTAAAAATTTAATATTGTTAAAAAATGATGTGAATTATACTAAAAAAGAAAAAGAGACATTATTGGATAATTGGGTGAAAAATGTGCGGTTTGGATAAATCACAGCATATCTACTCATATATTTCAATAGTGTAAAATGCTTATATTTGGATAAAATATGGAGGTAACACATGCAAAAAGTTGGTTTTATTAGCCTTGGTTGCGTGAAAAACTTAGTTGATACAGAAGTAATGCTAGGTGCATTGAAAGATCGAGGATTTGAGTTAACAGCGGATCCACAGAATGCAGATGTACTTATAGTAAACACGTGTGCATTTATAGAAACAGCAAAGAATGAATCTATTACTGCAATTTTAAATATGGCAGATTACAAAAAGATTGGGAAATGTAAATCTTTAATCATAGCGGGATGCTTAGGGCAAAGATATCAGCAAGATTTGTTAGATGAGATTCCAGAAGCTGATGCAATTGTTGGGACAGGCGCATGGCATCGTATTGATGAAGCTGTAGCTGAGACTTTAAAAGGAAAACGCGTTTTACTCATTGGAGAAACTGATACAATATACGATGAAAAAATGACAAGAATAACGACGACACCGGAATATAGTGCATATATAAAAGTTGCGGAAGGATGTAATAATCGTTGTTCCTATTGTGTTATTCCGTTAGTTCGAGGTAATTATCGTAGTAGAACTATTGAATCTATTGTTGCGGAAGCAAAAAGTCTTACGGATAAAGGTGTAAAAGAAATTAATTTAATTGCACAGGATACAACAAATTATGGACATGATTTATATGGTAAATCGCGTTTAACTGATTTATTAAAAGAATTAGTTAAGATTGAGAAACTGCAATGGATTAGAATTTTGTATTGTTATCCCAAATATTTCACTGATGAACTAATTGAACTGATGGCAGCTGAACCTAAAATATGTAAATATGTTGATTTACCACTTCAACATGCAGATAATACTGTTTTAAAAGCAATGGCACGCTATGATACGCGGGAAAGTATAGAAGCTTTATTAAAGAAAATTCGTAACAAAATTCCGAATGTTACAATTAGAACTTCATTTATTGTTGGATTCCCAGGGGAGACAGAAGAACAATACCTAGCGTTAAAAAGTTTTGTAGAAGAACAGCGCTTTGATAAGGTTGGTGTGTTTACTTATTCGAGAGAAGAGGATACTCCTGCATATGAGATGGATGATCAGATTGATGATGTCGTAAAGCAGGAACGATATCATGATTTAATGTCTTTACAATGTAAGATTTCTGAAGAATTAAATCAAGAAATGGAAGGTAAAGAAATAGAGGTTTTAATCGAAGGACGGGATACAGAGCAGGAAACTGTCGCTTATGGAAGGTCCTATCGAGAAGCTCCTGAAGTTGATGGACAAGTCTATGTTGAGTGTGATTCAGATAGTAAACCTGGAGATATGATAAAAGCAAAAATAGTTCAAGGTTTTACTTATGATATATTAGCAGAGAAAATAACTGAATAATAAGCAATTTGTTTACCGATTTTTCAACGTAATGTGTTAAAGAATGTGTGATTACTATATACTAATACATGAAAATAGCGGGGCGTTAAATACCTGCTATTTTTTATTTGCAAATGTAAATACTAAACATACACGAAGATGGAAGCGTAGAAGCTTATGAAAAGTAGAAAGGAGATTGAAAAGGTGGTTGTAGAAATTGTTACAACAGGAACAGAACTATTGCTGGGGCAAATTGTAAATTTAAACGCTGCATATTTAGCAGAAGGATTAAATAAATTGGGCTTTGATGTGCTATATCAAACAACGGTTGGAGATAATCGAGATCGTATGAAGCAAGCATTGACCATTGCTTTAGACAGAGCTGATATTGTCATTACATCAGGTGGATTAGGACCAACGCAGGGAGATATAACGAAGGAAGTAAGTGCATCTTTATTTGATAAAGAATTGAGCTTACATCAAGCAAGTTTAGATAATATTAAGGAAATTTGTGCTTTCCGCGGATATCCAATGGCTCAGAATAACATAAAACAAGCAATGATACCTGATGGTGCAATAGTATTGGACAATGCTTGTGGCACTGCACCTGGTATCATCTTAGAGAATAATGGAAAAGTGATTATTAATTTGCCAGGGCCCCCATTTGAAATGAAAGACATGTTTCAAAAGAAAGTGATACCATATTTAACTGGAAAATATGGTATGGATTCTATTATTTTATCTAGGGTGCTAAATACGGTTGGTATTGGAGAGTCTACATTAGAAGAAAGTATAGAAGATTTAATATTAGCACAATCAAATCCAACATTAGCATTGTTAGCTAGACCAGGAGAAGTAATCGTTAGAATTACCGCAAAAGCGAGTACAAAAAAAGAAGCCGAACAAATGATTGAAGTTTTAGAATCCGAAATTCGAAATCGAATTGGCGAATATATTTTTGGTACAGATGATATAGGTATTGAAGAAGTCGTAGGAAATCTATTAAAAAAGAAACACCTTACAATTGCTTGTGCTGAATCATGCACTGGTGGGCTATTAACGAGCCGAATAACAGATGTTCCGGGTAGCTCTGAATATTTATATGGATCCGTTGTAAGCTATGATAATGAAGTTAAGATTTCAGAGTTGAAGGTTCCTGCTAGTATTTTGGGCTCAGTTGGGGCCGTTAGTGAGGAAACAGCCAAAGCGATGGCAGAAGGAATCAGAAGTAAATTTAATACAGACATTGGTATTGGAATTACTGGAATTGCAGGGCCAGATGGTGGTAGCAATGAAAAACCTGTCGGCTTGGTTTATATTGCAATAACAGGACACTCCGGAACAAAATGTTATAAAAATCAATTTAAAGGAAAAAGAACAGCGGTTAAATATCGTGCGACACAAACTGCATTAGATATAATAAGGCGCTATGTTAAAGAAACGTAATTTTAGGAGGATTTAATTTGAAAAAAGATATAACTACATTTGGTGAAATTGTTTTAAGTAAAAAGGTATTAGCGGCAATTAGTGATATGGGTTTTGAAGAACCATCCCCAATTCAAAGCCAAACGATTCCGCTAGTTTTAGAGGGGCATGACGTCATTGGTCAAGCGCAGACAGGTACGGGGAAAACCGCAGCTTTCGGGATTCCAACGATTGAACGTATCATTGATGGGAATCGTCATATTCAAGCTTTAGTGCTTACGCCAACACGCGAACTTGCTATTCAAATATCAGAAGAATTCACTAAGATTGGAAAATATAAAAAAGTAAAAACTTTACCGATTTATGGTGGACAATCTATTGATCGACAGATTCGTGCTTTAAAATACGGAGTTCAGATTGTTATTGGAACACCGGGAAGATTATTAGATCATATTCGACGTAATACAATAAAATTGAATGCTGTAAAAACATTGATTTTAGATGAAGCCGATGAAATGTTAGATATGGGATTCGTTGATGATATTGAAGCGATTTTAGAGCAGTTATCATCAACAGAACGTCAGACTTTACTTTTTTCCGCAACAATGCCAGCTCCAATTGCAAAATTAGCAGAAAAATATATGACAAATCCAAAGAAAGTAACAATTAGCCGGGAAAATTTAACTGTACCTTTGATTGACCAAATTTATTATGAAACAAGAGAAAAACTAGAAGGTTTATGTCGTGTTCTTGATGTAGAAGAAACAGGAAAAATCATTATTTTCTGTCGAACTAAAAAAGGCGTAGATGATTTAGTGGCATCATTACAGGCACGTGGCTATATGTCTGATGGATTACATGGTGATTTAAGCCAATCTCAACGTGATCGTGTAATGAAAAAGTTTAGAGATGGAAAATTAGAAATTCTTGTTGCTACCGATGTTGCGGCACGTGGAATAGATATTGATGATATTACACATGTTGTTAACTATGACATCCCGCAAGATCATGAATCTTATGTACATCGTATTGGACGTACAGGACGTGCCGGGAAAAAAGGTGTTGCAATTACTTTTATTGAACCGAGAGAATATCGTCAATTAAAATTAATTGAACGTTTAGCAAAGACAAAACTTGTTCGTAAGCAATTACCTTCTTCGGCAGATATTTTAGAACGTCAACGTGAAATTATTAAAACACGTTTACTTAAAACACTGGAAAATAATAATTTTGCTGATTATCATACAATCGTGTCCGATTTAACTGTAGATTATGATTTAATTGATGTTGCAGCCGCAGCACTTAAATTATCTGTTGAAGGGTTTAAAGAAAAAGAGGAAGAGCCAATTTCAAAAATTGAGAATACAGGTGGCGCACCTGGAATGGTACGATTATTTATGAATATCGGGCGTAGTCAAAAAATTCGTCCGGAAGATATCGTACGCGCATTTGCTTCAGAAGCGGATATTCCCGGAAATATTATTGGGGTAATTAATATTTATGACCGATTTACTTTCGTTGAAGTGCCAGAAGATGTGGCTGAGCGTGTTTTATCAGTAATGCATAAAAATACAGTGAAAGGTTATAAAATTAATGTAGAACCAGCAAAAAGTAGATAAGGCAGATTTGCAAATGATAAAAAAGACATTGTATGTTACAATGTCTTTTTGTTTTAAGAAAGGTAATAAATTTATTTTTGTCGAATAAGATGCAAAGTTACTGTATTGACTTTGCGAACAAATGTTTGTAAAATAATAAAAAAGATATTTAAGGGAGCGGAATTTAATGGATAAATTAAAAGCACTTGAAAATGCGATGAAACAAATAGAAAAAGATTTTGGTAAAGGTTCTATTATGAAATTAGGTGAAGCTTCAAAAAATATGAACATTGAAGTAATACCTACGGGAACATTGCCTTTGGATGTAGCATTAGGCGTTGGTGGAGTTCCAAGAGGGAGAATTATCGAGGTCTATGGACCTGAATCATCAGGTAAGACGACAATAGCTTTACATATTATTGCTGAGGCGCAAAAATTGGGCGGAATTGCAGCGTTTATTGATGCAGAACATGCATTGGACCCTGTATATGCAAAAAAATTGGGTGTAGATACAGAGAATTTGTTGATATCTCAGCCAGATAATGGAGAACAGGCATTAGAAATTGCAGATGCATTGGTTCGGAGTGGTGCTATTGATGTCGTTGTGGTTGACTCTGTTGCAGCATTAGTTCCAAAAGCTGAAATTGAGGGAGAAATGGGAGATTCGCATGTGGGGTTACAAGCTCGTTTGATGTCACAAGCAATGCGCAAATTAACAGGTGTTATTAGTAAGTCAAGAACTACAGCGGTTTTTATTAATCAGATTCGTGAAAAAGTTGGTGTTATGTTTGGGAGTCCTGAAACGACTACTGGTGGTAGAGCTTTAAAATTTTATGCTACAATTCGCTTAGATGTGAGGAAGATAGACACATTAAAACAAGGAAATGAAATTGTAGGAAACAGAACACGAATTAAAGTTGTAAAAAATAAAATTGCACCGCCATTTAAGCAGGCTGAATTTGATATTATGTATGGACAAGGCGTTTCTCATGAAGGTTGTATTGTTGATATAGGTACAGATATGGATATTATCGAAAAGAGCGGTGCTTGGTATTCGTATGCTGGCACTAGACTCGGACAAGGAAGAGAGAATGTAAAAGAATTTTTACGTGGAAATAAAAATATTTGTGCTGAAATTGAAAGTAAAATAAGAGAAAAATTGATTGTTTCTGACTCAGGGGCAGAAGGGGTAGCTGAGAAAACGGCAATAAATGAGGAGCAGGATGAATAATACAGCATTGAAGATTGCGGTTAACATGTTAGCAAAGCGCGATTATTCAATAGTCGAGTTATCAAATAAATTGTTGCAAAAATCATATACAAGTGATGAAATAAATAAGGCCATTATAGTGCTAAAACAAAAAGGGTATTTAGATGATGCATCTCTATGTGAGAAATTGTTTTTTAAATATTATCAGACACATAAATATAGTGCAAATTACGTTGCTAAAAAGCTTTTGGCACAAGGATTCGATGAAAATGACATCTTAAATAATATAGATAAAGTTGAGTTGTCAGATGAAGTTGATATCGCTAAAAGTATTTTAAGAAAAAAATATTCAAATTTCATCGAATATGACAAAGAAATTTTAGTAAAATTTTTATTGAATAAAGGATTTTCACACCAGACAATAGAAAATATACTATGAAGTTAATACAGTATCTTAAATGGAAAATTTTAAACATAGGGTAAGGCCATATTTTGATTTTCTAAGTAAGATTTTCATAGCTTGACACTGCTATGAAAAACCTTTAAAATTATTATGTGTGTTGTGATTTAATGCTTAAAAAGGCAAAGTCGATTACTACAATTGTAGTATGTAGACAAATGTTTTAAAAGTAGAGTCGAGGCTCTACTTTTATCTGTATTAACGAATATAACAAGGAGGTGTGAGGATTATTGTAGTTGAAATTGTATTGTCCGTTGTGCTTGCGGTAGTGGTTGGTGCAGGTGCAGGTTATTGGACAAGGAAAAAAACTGCGGAGTCACAGATTGGCTCGGCAGAAGAAGCCGCAAAAAAAATTATTGTTGATGCTGAACGGGTTGGCGAAGCCAAAAAGAAAGAAGCATTACTTGAAGCAAAAGAAGATATTCATAAATTGCGTTTGGAATTAGATAGAGATACAAAAGAACGTCGTGTAGAATTACAGCGCTTAGAACGTCGTCTAATGCAGAAGGAAGAAAATCTTGACCGTAAAATTGATTCTCTAGAAAAAAAAGAGGACATCATCAATAAAAAAGAAGTTGAACTGGACAAGAGTCAAGAAGAAATTCATGAAATTCATGAAAAACAGATGGCTGAATTAGAACGTATTTCTAGTTTAACCTCTGAAGAAGCTAGAACGATGCTTTTAGCGAATGCTGAAGAAGAAATCAAACATGAAACGGCAATGATGATAAAAGATTTAGAACAACAGGCGAAAGAAGAAGCTGATAAAAGAGCGCGTAATATTATTTCTTTAGCTATTCAACGTTGTGCTGCTGATCATGTTGCTGAGACAACAGTTTCTGTTGTTGCTCTTCCTAATGATGAAATGAAGGGAAGAATTATTGGACGAGAAGGTCGTAATATTCGGACGTTAGAAACGCTTACGGGGATTGACTTAATTATTGATGATACACCAGAAGCTGTTATACTATCTGGATTTGACCCTGTGCGGCGCGAAGTCGCAAGAATCGCTTTAGAAAAGTTGATTACTGATGGAAGAATTCATCCGGCGCGTATTGAAGAAATGGTTGAAAAAGCGCAAAAAGAAGTTGAACAACGCATTAAGGAAGCTGGAGAACAGGCAACTTTTGAAACAGGTGTTCATGGATTACATCCAGAGATAGTGAAACTTTTAGGGAGATTGAAATACAGAACAAGTTATGGACAAAATGTATTGAATCATTCTATAGAAGTATCTCATTTAGCTGGAGTTATGGCAGCTGAATTGGGTGTAGATGTTATGCTTGCGAAACGTGCTGGACTATTGCATGATTTAGGAAAAGCTGTAGATCATGAAGTTGAAGGACCACATGTTACGATTGGTGCTGATTTAGCTAAAAAATATCGTGAATCTGCAGAAGTTATTAATGCAATTGCTGCACATCATGGTGATGAAGAAGCAAAAACAGTACAAGCTGTTTTAGTTGCTGCTGCCGATGCGGTATCTGCGGCACGCCCAGGTGCTAGACGCGAAAGTTTAGAAAGCTATTTAAAACGTTTAACTAGATTGGAAGAAATTGCAGAATCTTTTGATGGTGTTGATCGATCTTTTGCAATACAAGCTGGACGAGAAATTCGTATTATGGTAAAACCGGATAAGATTGATGATATTACATCAGTTGGATTAGCGCGTGATATAGTTAAGAAAATTGAAAGTGAATTAGAATATCCGGGACAAATTCGTGTAACTGTTATTCGGGAAACTAGAGCAGTTGATTATGCGAAATAATATTGTTTACAATCTTATGTAGTTATCGTTTTTTAATAAGATAACTGTTGTAATTATGCAAATTAACGACCTTGCTATTATGTGGCGAGGTCGTTTTGTAATAAAGGGATTTAGTGAATTTTAGCGAATACGGCGATATAGAATTTGATGTATATGCTAATTTATTATGGAGAAGCTAATTTATTGAATGGTGTGATGTATAATGAATATTGAACAAGATGAAAAGCGTAATGCAGATGGAGTTAGTTTATTAGTTTCTATCTTGATCTGTTATCCGGAAATTGGAACAATTAGTTTTGATCCAACAATAGAATCTTTAAAAATGACATTTGTTTTAGATGACGTAGATATCAGTGATGAATATACTACTTTAAAGAATAGACTATATAGTAGCATTCTTTCTTATCATGCATTGGAAGGAATAAAAAACAGTAGTATTTCAATCAAAAAGGAAAGTTTTGAGAATACTGTATTTATCAATGTTATACGAGATGTTGCAACTTTGTCGCGAGGGGAGATTGCTTTAATTACTGCGTTAATAAAAGAATGTTTTTGGGAGCATCTCATTACAGATGATAATGATGCTATACGAGAAGAGGAATTACTGGTACAAGAGGAAGCAATTGATAGAATGCTGTTTAATGTACATAAAAGTAGAGAAATGAGTAAGTTAATTGGCATTCGTGAAGATGGACGAGTTATGATCTTTAACAAATAAAGGGGTAAAGAAATGAATATATTGATCGTGGGAGACATTTGTGGAAAAGAAGGAAGAGCCGAAGCACAAAAATGGATTCCGATATTGCATGATGAATATAATATAGATATGGTTATTGCAAATGGAGAAAATTCAGCTGGTGGAGTAGGAATTACAAAAAAAGTTTTGGATGAATTGTTTTCAATACAGATTGATGTGGTTACATCAGGAAATCATATTTGGGATAAAAAAGAAATTTTTTCCTTTATTGATTCTGAAGATTATCTTATTCGTCCAGCGAATTATCCACCAGATACGCCAGGCAAAGGTTACTGTGTTTTTGAGTGTAAAGGAAAAAAAGTTGGTGTTATCAATTTATTAGGCCGCACTTTTATGCCAGCGATGGATTGTCCATTTCGTAAAGCTGATGAAATTATAGGTGCAATTCAAAAAGACTGTGATTATATAATTTTAGATTTTCATGCAGAAACAACTTCTGAAAAAATGGCTATGGGGTGGTATTTGGATGGGAGGGTATCTTGTGTGGTTGGAACTCATACGCATATTCAAACTGCAGATGAACGCATTTTACCACAAGGGACGGGATATATTACAGACTTAGGCATGGTTGGTCCGTGGGATTCGATTTTAGGGGTGGATAAAGATTTAATTTTGAAAAAATTTTTAACGGGACTACCAGTAAAATTTGAATTAGCGAAAGGTTCTAAGGTATTTTCTGCGATTATTATACATATAAATGAATGTAATGGTAAAGTTGAAAAAATTTTTAGGATTTTAGAAAAAGATTTATTGAAAAAAATTGAAAAAATGTAAAATGAATTAAAGGTATTTTTTACTAAACGGCGAATATATGATACTGTAAGTTGTTATAAGTTCTTTTTCTTAATATTAAAGGAGGGTACTAATAATTATGGAAGTTTTGAAGGTATCAGCAAAGTCAAATCCAAATTCTGTCGCAGGAGCTTTAGCAGGGGTCTTAAGAGAACGTGGTGGTGCCGAAATGCAAGCCATAGGAGCAGGGGCATTAAATCAGGCTGTGAAAGCAGTTGCAATTGCTCGGGGTTTTGTTGCCCCGCACGGCGTTGACTTGATTTGTATTCCAGCTTTTACGGATATTTTGATTGATGGTGAAGAACGTACAGCAATAAAGTTAATTGTAGAGCCAAGATAGAATAAAGAGCCTGTTCATTTGAACAGGTTTTTTTATTGTATAACTAGTAAAGTAGGAGAATGATTATGGCAAGTGATTTACATATTCATACAATAGCATCTGATGGGAGATTATCACCGCAAGAGGTTGTTCAGTTGGCAATAAAGAATAACTTGAAGTATATAGCGATAACCGATCATGATACACTGAATGGTTTATTAAAACTTGATGAAAAAAATTTACTCTATCAAGAGTCAATAAAAATTATAAGAGGAATTGAATTTAGTGCAGATATGCCTTCAAATGAAGTTCATATTCTTGGATACCATATTGATTTATACTACCCTCCGTTAAAGGAAAAGTTGAAGTCACTGGTAGATGCACGCTGGAATCGTCTAGATAACATGATAAAAAAACTTAATTCTTTAGGATACATAATAAAAAAGGAAGAAGTTTTGGAAATAGCAGGAGATACAACATCTATAGGCAGAGCACATATCGCTAGATGTTTAGTTGAAAAAGGTTATTTTAAAAGGCTTGGGGAGATATTTGATCAGCTTTTAGGTAAAAATTGTCCAGCCTATGAACCTCATGCTAAACTTACATGTGAAGAAATTATTCAATTAGTTTCGCGGGCTGGAGGAGTTTCTATAATAGCACATCCTGGTATGATAGGTGATGATAAAATTGTTCATCATTTAATTGCTTTAGGGATTAGTGGAATTGAAGTCTTTCATCCTAAACATAGCCCTGAAGAGGTTATAAAATATATGGAGTTGGCTAAAAAAAATAACTTATTCATTACTGGAGGCTCAGATTATCATGCAATAAAGACTAGATATCCAGAGAAGTTAGGGATGTTTACTATTGATGATATTTGGGCAGAAATTTTAGATAAGAAAAGTTGCTAATTACAAATACATTTATTTTTGATATAATAATGATATTTATGAGAGTAAAAATTGGTAGTTTATTTAAGGGAGGGGCAAAATGGAAGTTATTGCTCTAGTAGGTCCTAGTGGAACTGGTAAGAGTCATAGAGCTCTCGTCGTTGCCCATAATGAAAAAGCAGATGCAATTATAGATGATGGTATTTTGATCAAAGATAATAAAATTATTGCGGGTCGTTCTGCGAAGCGCGAAGCTAGCAAAATTATGGCAGTAAAAAGAGCAATTTTTATCTTGGAAGATCATGCTAAGGAAGTTCGCGAGGCAATAAAAGAGATAGTACCTAAAAAAATTCTTATTCTAGGTACTTCAGAAAATATGGTGCATAAGATAGCAGAGATTCTTGGTTTACCGGCAATAAAAAAGATTGTTCGAATTGAGGATATTGCGAGTAAAGAAGAAATTAATAAAGCACAATATTATCGATTAAAGCAGGGAAAACATATTATCCCTGTACCGACGATTGAATTAAAACCACATTTCTCGGGATATTTAATTGATCCGTTAGATATTTTTTTAAAAAAAACGAAAACAAAGCGGCGTAGACTCGGTGAAAAATCTATTGTTCGACCAATGTTTAGTTATTATGGGAAACTAACAGTGAGTGACGAAGCCGTCGCATCTATAGTAAGGCATGTTATTGAACTAGGGGAAGTAAGAGGAAAAGCATATAAAGTTCGGGTAAAACGAGAAAGAAATCTAGAGAATGAGGTTGGTCTTGTTATTACAGTGGATGTAAAATTACCTTATGGTATTTATTTACCGAAAATAGCAGAACAAAAACGCAAAGAAATTCTAACAGCAGTTGAGCTAATGACAGCAATGAATATATATAAGATAGATGTTTATATTATAGGATTGACTATGAAATAAATGGAGGCTTTTCATGTTGAATCAAAATTTAGTGTTATTCTCTGGATACGCGAAATTACCAACTGGAATTACAGCTGGAGAACTATATAAAACAATTGGACTGATTGTTATCGTAGATGTAAATACGAGTGAAATTATTCAGGCGGACTGTACTTTAGCGACGAATTTAGCTAGTCAGCATGTAGCCGGAGCATTAATTGGCTGCTCCTTTAAAAACGGACCGGATGGAATGTGTCAGATGATTGAACGCATTTATCAGGGAAGTGCAAAAAAAGCGATTATTACAGCGATTCGAATCATTTATGATAAATATCGTAATTTTATGCTAGAATATGAAAATACTATAGAAGAAACGTAATGAAGATTTTTGGAGGCAATTTTATAGATGCAAAATATTAAACAAAAGTTTGTAAGTTTTTTGACTTATGGATGTCAAATGAATGAGAATGACTCTGAACGCTTGGCAGGTCAGTTGAAAAATATAGGGTATGAAAAGCAAGATGACTTGTCATTAGCTGATTTAATTATTGTAAATACTTGTTGTGTGCGTGAAAGTGCAGAAAATAAGATTTATGGAAAAATTGGTAATTTAAAGAGGTTAAAGACAGCTAATCCGAATTTAATTATAGGAATTACAGGTTGTATGGCACAAAAAGATGGTGATGCTATATTAAAAAAAGCATCACATGTTGATTTTGTCATGGGAACAAATAAAATTCATGAGATATCTAATATTATCGCAGAAGTTGAACAATCGCATGGCAGAGTGGTTAATGTTATTCAAGGAGATCAGGAAATGCCTGGAGATTTGCCTACTATACGTAATGGTTCAATATCTACATGGATACCAATTATGTATGGGTGTAATAATTTTTGTACGTATTGTATTGTACCTTATGTGCGAGGGCGTGAACGCAGTCGTGATTTAGAAGATATTTTAAAAGAAGTTCGTGATGTAGCATCGCAAGGATTTAAAGAGATCACTTTACTTGGTCAGAATGTGAATTCTTATGGAAAGGATAGTGCGTCAGCGGATTTTGCAGATTTATTAACTGCAGTTGATAAAATAGAAGGCATTGAACGAATTCGTTACATGACATCTCATCCGCGTGACTTAAATGATAAAGTTATTGATGCGATTAAAAATAGTCGTCATATATGTGAGCAATTTCATTTACCTGTCCAATACGGAAATGATACTATTTTAAAATCTATGAATCGTGGCTATACAACGGATGATTACCGGAATTTAGTAAGAAAAATTCGTGCGGCTGTTCCTCACGCTAGTATTACGACAGATTTAATTGTTGGCTTTCCAGGTGAAACAGAGGAAACCTTTCAAGATACTTTGAATTTTTTAAAAGAAATTCGTTATGATGCAGCATATACATTTTTATATTCCAAACGGTCAGGTACGCCAGCTGCTGAAATGCAAAATCAAGTTTCTACTGAATTAAAAAAGAAACGGTTACAGCAATTGATGGATGTACAGAATCAGATCAGTTTAGAGATTAATCAACAATTAGAAGGACGAGTTCTTGAAGTTATGGTTGAAGGATCTAGTAAAACAGACGAAAATGTATTGTCTGGTCGAACTCGTACAAATAAGATTGTTTTATGGGATAAAGTTGGACATGAAGCAGTAGGGCAGCTTGTGCAAATTAAAATTACGCATCCACAAACGTGGGTATTGAAAGGTGAATTAATATAAAAGACATCTGGTTTAATTTGTTGATTTGTAGTAAAATGGGTAAGTAGGAGTTTGGCAATAAAAAGATGGAGATAGAATATTTTTTATTGTAGTAAATGAATTTTTATTACAATAAAAGACATAGTTCTATCTCTTTTTATATCTAAATTTTGTAGTAAAGGAAGTGGATTTATGGCTGGATATACGCCTATGATGGCACAATATAAAGAAATAAAAAGTAAACATCCTGATGAAATTTTATTTTTTCGATTAGGAGATTTTTATGAAATGTTTTTTGAAGATGCACAGTTAGCATCGCGTGAGCTAGAGATTACGCTAACTGGACGTGATGCAGGATTACCAGAGAGAATTCCAATGTGTGGAGTACCTTATCACGCTTCAGAAGGATACATTACAAAGTTAATCAATAAAGGATATAAAGTTGCGATTTGTGAACAGACTGGAGATGTAAAAGCAAAAGGATTAGTTAAACGAGAAGTGATAAAAATTATTACTCCGGGAACTGTACTATCCGAAACGGTTTTATCTGATGCAAATAATAATTATATTGCCTTACTTTATGAAGATGACGGGAAAACGACTTTAGCTGGTGCGGACATTTCGACAGGTGAATGTTTTTATGGAATTTATGATAGCGATACAAGACGTCAAGAATTATTTGACCAATTATATCGTTTGATGCCCCCAGAAATTATTTTGGTAGAAGCACTTTCCTTTAATAATGAATTAAAAGAGTTTTGTAATTTAAGGTTAAACCATTGTAGTTTTTCTTTTATGAAAGAGGTGTCATTAGATGATGAGGAATTATTAAATGTACATTTTGATCACAATGAACAACCTCAGAGTACTTATGCTCGTAAAGGGACAGCTGCATTGTTGAGATACTTGCATGATACGGTAAAAACGGATTTAACGCATTTAAATCGATTAACTTACTTAGATTCCACTGAAAATTTAATCATGGATACATATACTTTGCGAAATTTGGAGATTACGAGAAATCTTCGTGATGGTGGGAAAAAAGATACTTTATTAGGGGTATTGGATTTTACTAGGACAGCAATGGGGAGTCGATTATTAAAAAAATGGTTAGAGTATCCTTTACTTAATATAGGTCAGATTAATGCACGTCAGGCAGCGATTTCAGAATTAATAGATACATTTAGTATGAGAAATCAATTAATGGAAGCGTTAAAGGAAGTCTATGATTTTGAACGTCTTTTAACTCGAATTGAAGTTGGAACAGCAAATGCTCGAGATTTAGTATCTCTTAGGTTATCACTTGCTAGTTTACCTAAAATTAAAGAGAGCTTAAAGGATGCGAAAAGCGACTTATTATGTCAGGCATTTGAAAATATTGAATTATATGATGATGTTGTAAATTTGCTGAATCATGCAATTGTTGATACACCGGGAATCTCGCTTCGTGATGGTGGGATTATTAAAGAAGGATATCATAAGGAGCTAGATGAGCTTAGAGTAATTGCGCGTGATAGCAGACAAATGTTACAAGACATGGAGCAACATGAAAAGGATACTACAGGCATTAAATCTTTAAAAATTGGTTATAATAAGGTTTTTGGCTATTATATAGAAGTTACGCATTCTAATGCTGCATCTGTGCCAGAATATTATATTCGTAAACAGACGCTGGCAAATGCAGAACGATATATTACTCCAGATTTGAAAGAATTTGAAACAAAAATTTTAGGTGCGCAAGAAAAAATTGTTAGTCTAGAATATCAGCTTTTTGTTGAAATTCGCGAGCAGATTAAAAAGTTAATTTATCGTATTCAAAAGACGGCTCGGCAAGTTGCAAAGGTTGATTCATTATATAGTTTAAGTGAAGCGGCTAGCCGTTATAATTATATATGTCCTAAAATGAACACTAATGGAGAAATCATAATAAAAGATGGGAGACATCCATTAGTAGAGCGAATTCTCGAACGGGAATTATTTGTACCCAATGACACAGAACTAAATCATCATGAAAGTGAAATTATGGTGATTACTGGGCCAAATATGGCTGGAAAATCAACCTATATGAGGCAAGTAGCGTTATTGACACTTATGGCGCAAGTTGGAAGTTTTATTCCGGCTAGAGAAGCTTCAATTACTCCTGTTGATAGAATTTTTACACGAATTGGTGCAAGTGATGACTTAGTCAGTGGGCAAAGTACATTCATGGTAGAAATGAATGAAGTTGCACAAATATTAAAATATGCAACAAAAAAAAGCTTAATTGTGCTTGATGAAATTGGTAGAGGAACGAGCACTTTTGATGGAATGAGTATTGCTAGAGCCGTAATTGAATATGTTAGAGATAAAATTGGGGCAAAAACATTATTTGCGACGCATTATCATGAACTGACGGATTTAGAAAATTACAGTGAGAGAATTAAAAATTATTGCGTAGCTGTAAAAGAGCGCGGTAGTGAAGTTGTATTTTTACGGAGAATTATTCAGGGCGGTGCTGATAAAAGTTATGGTATTCATGTAGCAAAATTAGCTGGTTTGCCAAAAGTGGTCACAGAACGGGCGAAAAAGATTCTTGCTGATCTAGAAGCAGAACCGACAAAGCAAATAAAACATATGGATACAAAAGTGGTAAAAGAAAAAGCGATAAGTGCAAATGAGGGTATGTCATCTTTATTTGCAAATCCATTAAATGAGCAAATCTTAGCATTGGATGTAATGAGCATGACACCGTTAGAAGCAATTAATAAATTATATCAATTGCAGCAGGAAGCAAAAAAAGAGGCTGGTAAGATATGAGTAGTTTAATTCATGTGCTAGATGAACAGACAATAAATAAAATAGCTGCAGGAGAAGTTGTAGAACGTCCGGCATCAGTGATAAAAGAATTAGTAGAAAATGCGATTGATGCTGGTGCAACTAAAATTGAAGTGGAAGTTATGGCTGGTGGAACTAGTTTTATGCGTGTTACAGATAATGGACATGGTATGAGCAAAGAAGATGCCCAGCTAGCAGTTTTACGCCATGCAACTAGTAAATTGTACCAAGTAAGTGATTTATCTTCGCTTGTTACTTTAGGTTTTCGTGGCGAAGCATTAGCAACAATTGCATCTGTATCAAAATTTTCATTAACTACGCGTTTAGTAAATGATGAATTTGCTACATTGGTTGAAATACAGGGTGGAACGATAACTGACACCAGAGAAGCCGGTGGAAATATTGGAACAACAATTAAAGTGGAAGATTTATTTTATAATACACCTGCGCGAAAAAAGTTTTTAAAAACACCAAATTCAGAAGGATCACATATTAATGATATCTTAATTAAATTAGCAATATCTAATCCCAATATATTATTTAAATTTATTAATAATAATAAATTAGTTTTAACTACTCCGGGAAATGGAAATTTATTTGATACCTTACAAAGTATTTATGGTGTAAAAGTTGGTAATGAGTTACTAGATGTACATTTTCAAGATGAAGGAATTGGAATTTCGGGATATTTATCAAAACCAGCAATACTGCGTAGCAGTAGACAATGGCAAACTTATATTGTGAATGGAAGAGTTATTAGTAGTCGTTCGATTGCTAAGGCAATAGATAATGCGTATCATTCTATGCTACCGAAGAATGGGTTTCCTTTAGCAGTATTAACTATTAATGTTCCTCAACATACAATAGATGTAAATGTGCATCCACAGAAAACAGAAATGAAATTTGCTGATGAAGGTAGAATTTTTAAAGCTGTATATAAAGCTGTATTAGACGCAATAAAAATGCCAGAAAATTTGGAGACAGTAGCATCTCCGGTACAAAATATTGAAAGACACTATACAAGTGTTCCTATAAGTTTTCCTCATAATGATTTAAAACTAGCACAAAATCAAACATATAATAATTCGTTAAGAAGAGAGCTTGAATTGAAAGATCCTAATGTTGATTTTTCAACAGTTCAAAAGATGTTATCGACTGAAAAAAATCGTGAATTTAGAACAATAGAAAATGCGCAAGAAAATAAGGTGGAATCTTATATTGCGGAAGAAACTTCAAACTATACAGAACCATTACAGCCGATGGGACAAGTGGCTGATTGTTATATTATCGCCAGTGCAGGAAAAGATTTATATATTGTAGATCAACATGCTGCGCATGAGAGAATTCTTTATGATAGGTTTGCTCAAATGGCAGAAGAAATTCCTTCACAGCAGTTGTTAGTCCATTTATTTCTAGATTTTGATGATAAAGAATATCAAATTATATTAGATAACCAAGCTTTGTTTTCAAAACTTGGATTTTCTATGGAGCCTAGCGGTCCGTCAGCGATGCGATTAACTGAGGTGCCTGCAGATATCCCTATTGGTGAGGCTGAGGCAATTATTCGAGAAATTCTCGGCGAAGTACAGGAAATGCGAAATCCTTCAGCAAAAGAAATTCGCCATGCATGTATTGCAGTTACTGCATGTCGGGCGGCAATTAAAGCAGGGGATTTATTGAATATTAGACAGATGCAAATTATTTTAGATGAACTTGCGAATACGACGCTGCCGTATACTTGTCCACATGGACGCCCTGTGATTATTAAATTTCAAAATGATGAATTAGCAAAGATGTTTAAACGAACTTAGATGAGGTGTAAAATGAAAGTCATTGTAACGACAGGGCAAAAAGTTACAGAGTCTTTGATAGAAAGAGCAAAAATGATTGCTGACAAACTAAACGTACAATTTGTTTTCCGGAATAATGATTCTGTTGAATTGATAAAGAGGAGTTCTAAAGCAGATATTATAATTGTTGTAACAAAACAACGTATAGTTGCATACACTGATGAGGGTGAATTATTTTTTCATTTAAATATGGCACAGTTAAGAATTCAAAATATTGACCGCGGACAGGTTGATCATATGGCTATGGCAATGCACCTTAAAAAAGGAATGTCGGTTTTGGATTGTACATTAGGGATGGGAACTGATGCAATTGTAGCAAGTTACATTGTCGGTGTAGAAGGTAAAGTTGTAGGTGTGGAAAATTCCGAAGTTACATCATTTATCGTAAAAAATGGCTTGGAAGAATTTTGCGTTGAAAATGTTAGGTTAGAAAAAGCATTGAAACAGATTGAAGTTGTACAAGCTGATTATAATCAGTATTTACTCAGTTTGCCGGATAAAACCTTTGATGTTGTTTATTTTGATCCAATGTTTCGGCACCCATTAAAAGAAAGTGTAGCACTAAAGCCGCTACGTGCAGTTGCGGATCATCGTCCTATTGAATTACAGGCTTTAAAAGAAGCAAAGCGAGTTGCTAGAAAATACGTTGTTGTAAAAGAAAATCGTCGGAGTAAAGAGTTTGAACGATTATTCATAGAAAATATTGTTGGGGGAAAATATAGCAATATAAACTATGGTGTTATACAGGTAGGTGATGAAAATAGAAAAAGTAATTACAATTATTGGACCAACTGCTGTTGGAAAAACAAATCTTAGTATTGAACTGGCAAAAAAATTAGATACGGAAATTATTTCTGGTGATTCAATGCTAGTCTATAAAGGGTTTTCTATCGGAACAGCAAAACCAACGAGGGAAGAACAGTCTGGCATTAAACATCATTTTATTGATATACTTGAATCTGATGCAGAATTTAATGTTACACAATTTAAAGAATTAGCAGCAGCACAAATCAATGAAATTAATAAAATGGGGAAAATCCCGATTATTGCGGGTGGAACCGGATTATATGTAAAGTCTTTATTAGAAGATTATCAATTTAATGAAACCCCTGGCGATGAGAAGTATAGAATACAGTTAGAAGAACTTGCTAGACAAAAAGGAAAAGAGTATGTGCATGCTATGCTGGAAAAAGTTGACCCAGTTGCAGCGAATAGATTGCATATTAATGATTTTCGTCGTGTGATTCGCGCATTAGAAGTATATCATTTAGGTGGAGAGAGTATTTCTCAAGAAAAAGGTGTGAAGGATAATCAATTGGTATATAATGCTATGGTGATTGGATTAATGATGGAGCGTAGTCATTTATATGAACGTATTAATGAGCGAGTTGATTTGATGGTCGATGCAGGTCTGATTGATGAGGTAAAACAACTTCTTCATCGCGGCGTTTCGCCTACTTGTCAAGCAATGAAGGGAATTGGATACAAAGAAATTGTTGAATATTTGCAAGGCGAAGTATCTTTAGACTATGCGATAGAGCATATTAAAAAATCCACACGACATTTCGCAAAAAGACAATTGACATGGTTCCGGAAGATGCCATATATTCGTTGGTATAATGTAGAGAAATATACTTCCAATGAAATTGTGGAAGAAATTTACAAGGATGTGGCAGGATATTTTTTGATTAAGTAGAATACTGTTAATGCAACCATAATAAAATAGGGGGGGTTTGGGTGTGGCAGTTAAGGGCATTAATTTGCAGGACAGTTTTTTAAATCAAGTGCGTAAAGAAAATGTAGCTGTTATTATATATTTAATGAATGGCTTTCAATTAAGAGGTTTAGTAAAAGGCTTTGATAATTTTACCGTTATTATTGAAAATGATGGCAAACAGCAATTGGTATATAAACATGCTATATCAACAATTACTCCATTTAAACCGTTGAATAATAGTTATTCTCACGATAAAGAAGAATTTGAGTAAAAAATAGCTGGGCATTTATGCCCAGCTATTTTAAGGAGTTATAGAATGAAAAGTAGAGGATTTGAAATTGTTACAGAATATAAAGAAAAGAATATTCGTTTACCACAGCGTAAAACGGTAGCAAGTGCAGGCTATGATATCGAATCAGCTGTTGATATCGAATTATTTCCACATAAAGTTACTATTGTACCTACTGGAATTAAAGCATATATGAAAGAAAATGAATATTTGGGAATACATATAAGATCTGGATTTTCAATAAAGAAAAAAATATGCTTAATTAATAGTCAAGGTGTTATTGATGCTGATTATTATAATAATAAAGACAATGAAGGACATATAATGATTGCTTTTTATAATCATAATGATGAAGTCGTTCATATTGATAAAGGTGAGCGCATTGCGCAAGGTGTTTTTTATCGATATTTAACCGTGGATGATGATATATCAAATGGTGTCATCCGTAAAGGTGGAATGGGTTCAACTGGAGAAAGGTAGCAGGTGATTGCATGGACTTGTTTTCTTATTCAAATCAAAATAATTTGAATCAAACTCAACCGTTGGCAGTACGAATGAGACCTCGTGACTTTAACGAATTTATTGGTCATGAAGATATAGTCGGCAAAAATAAATTTTTACGCAAGATGATTGAAGCCGATAAGATTCCATCTATGATTCTATTTGGACCACCAGGAACGGGAAAAACGACATTGGCTCAAATGATCGCAAAAACGACAAATAGCCATTTTGAAAAAATCAATGCAGTAGCCGCAGGAATTAGCGATATTCGCAAAATTGTTGAGGCGGCGAAAGAAAGATTACATCTCTATACGCAAAGAACAATAATTTTTATTGATGAAATACATCGCTTTAATAAAGGACAACAAGATGTATTATTACCTTATGTAGAGGATGGAAGATTAATTTTAATTGGTGCGACAACGGAAAATCCATATTTTGAAGTAAATGTAGCATTATTATCGAGAGTACGTGTAGTGAAATTGAGTTTGCTTTCTAGAGAAAATATTCAAAACATTTTAAAGCAAGCATTGCAAGATAAAGAACGTGGCTTGGGAAATGAAAAATTTATTTGTGACGAAAAAGCATTGCTGCTGATCACAGAGATTTCATCTGGGGATGCAAGAGTGGCGCTTAACATTTTAGAGCAAGCGACAGCTTTGCTAGAATCTGGAGGCGTTATAAATATAGAAGTATTGCAAGAAGTTATAGGTGAAAAACTACATAGCTATGATAAAAGTGGAGATAAACATTATGATACGGTTTCTGCATTTATAAAAAGTATGCGAGGAAGTGATCCAGATGCAGCATTGCACTATTTAGCCAGAATGTTAGTTGCAGGTGAAAATATTAATTTTATTGCACGAAGAATTGCAATTTGTGCAGCAGAAGATGTTGGAAATGCGGATCCACAAGCTCTAGTAGTTGCGATGGCAACGGTACAAGCAGTGCAATTTCTCGGTATGCCGGAAGCGAGAATTCCACTTGCGCAAGCTGTAACTTATATTGCTTCAGCCCCTAAAAGTAATGCTGCTTATTTAGGTATTGATGCAGCAATTCATGACGTCAAAACAAAAAATTGTGGAGTTGTTCCGCCCCATTTGAGAGATGCACATTATAAAGGGGCAGCTAATCTTGGGGCTGGGAAGGATTATGTTTATCCGCATGATCATGTAAAACATTTCTTTTATCAACAATATTTACCTGATGAATTAAAAAATATTTTTTACTATAAGCCTACAGAGCAGGGGCAGGAAAAAGAAATGAAATTAAGATTACAGAGATTTTGGGGTACTAAATATTAATAGTATTGAATCACTTTTTGTCTTGATTACATAAGATAAAACAAGAGGTGAGGAAAATGCAACCTGTATTTAGTCTAAATGGGCAACATGTTGCTTGGCTTATTGGAAATTTCGTTTACGATAAAGTTGGGCAGCCGATTGCTTTTGTAAGTGGTGGTGGATTATATTCTAGTTCAGAAGGTTATATTGGTCAGATATTTAAAAATGGTGAAGCTTTTACTTGGCGTATTTTACATTCGAAGTAAATCGATTTATTAAGAGGTGCTACCGAATATAGTTTGATATTCGGTAGCACCTTTTTTTTTTTATGTTATAATAAAGAAGATTATTATGCATAATTATGAGAGATAATACGATAAAGTGTAGGAGAATAATTTTGAACATATATAGTGTAAGTGAAATTACAAAATATATAAAAAGGTTAATAGATGTAGAGCAGACTTTACAAACCGTTCTAATTCGAGGTGAATTATCAAATTTTAAAAAACATTATTCAGGTCATTGTTATTTCACGCTCAAAGACCAGCAGTCATCAATAAAATGTGTGATGTTTAAAAATAAAGCACAGTTTTTAAAATTTATGCCACAAGATGGCATGCAAATAGTTGTTAGTGGTTATATAACAATATTTGAGCGCGATGGACAGTATCAACTTTATGCGGATAGTCTATTTCCGGATGGTATAGGTGAACTAAGTCTTGCTTTTGCGCAATTAAAGGAAAAATTAACTATGGAAGGTTTATTTGATTCTGTACATAAAAAAATATTGCCGTATTTTCCGAAAACAATTGGTGTTATTACTTCAGCAACAGGTGCGGTTTTACGTGATATATATACTGTTTCCAAAAGGAGAAATCCACAGATTCAATTATGTTTGTATCCAGTAAAAGTTCAAGGAGATGAAGCTCCATTCGAAATCGTTCATGCAATTGCGGCTTTTAATACAAAATTTCCGGTAGATGTCATCATTGTTGGCCGTGGTGGCGGTTCAATAGAAGATTTGTGGGCATTTAATGATGAAAAAGTTGTCCGTGCAGTTTTTGAGTCAGCTATTCCTGTTGTTTCGGCTGTAGGTCATGAAACCGATTATACTTTAACTGACTTTGTTAGTGATGTACGAGCGGCCACTCCTTCGCAAGCTGCTGAGCTTATTGTGCCTGATGTTAAAGAGCTTTTGCATCGAATTCGAATTTTACGCGATAAGATGGATATAAAAGTAAAACACATCCTAAGTGAAAAGCGACATAGAATAAATTTATGTAAGCAAAAGCGTATATTGTCAAATCCGCAATTTATATTAGATAGAAAGAGAGAGTTATTAGATAAGTGTGTAGAACGAATGGGACAAGGAAAATGTAATCAATTATTACAGAAACGTCACGGCTTAGAAGTGTTATTGGAAAAACTTTTACTCTTAAACCCTTTAGCGGCGTTAAACCGTGGATATACTATAGCTAAACAAGAAAACATCTTGATAAAATCAATTAAGCAAGTGAAGAAAGATGAAAATTTAACTTTATATTTAGCAGATGGGAAAATAGATACCAAAGTAACTTGTATAGGGGAGGGAACTTTGACAAATGGCAGTTGCAAAAAATAAAAAACTATCTTTTGAAAATGCATTAAAAAATTTAGAAGAAATTGTTTCTGAATTAGAAAATGGCGAAATTAGCCTTGACGAACTGATGGATAAATATAAAGAAGGAGTATTATTATCAAATTTATGTATAGAAAAGTTAGATAATGCAGAAACTGCAATTGATAAACTATTAAAGGAAAGCAAAGGCAAAATAGTGACAGTAGATTATAAAATAAAGGCGGATGATGAGAATGTTTAAAGAATATTGTGAAAGCAAAATACCTCTTATCGAAGCTGAACTATCTACGTTACTAAAGACTGATCATAATATAGCACCTAAATTATATGATGCAATGCAGTATAGTTTATTAGCAGGAGGAAAGCGTCTAAGACCGATTTTACTTATGGCTGCCGCGGAAGCTGTAAGTGGAGAAGACGGGAAACCCTATATTAAACCTGCATGTGCTTTAGAGATGATTCATACATATTCATTGATTCATGATGATTTACCAGCGATGGACGATGATGATTATCGTCGGGGGAATTTAACGAATCATAAAGTGTTTGGTGAAGGAATTGCTATTTTAGCTGGAGATGCTTTACTTACAAATGCATTTGAGGTAGTATTGCGTCAAGAAAATGTTCCTGCGGAGCGTTTGCTAAAGGTTGTAAAAGAATTTAGTGAGGCAGCTGGTTACAATGGTATGGTTGGTGGACAGGTAATTGATTTATTGTCAGAAAATAAAAAAGTAGATATAGAAACTTTGAGATTAATGCATCAAGCGAAAACTGGAGCATTATTTCGAGCGGCAATTAGAAGTGGTGCGATTCTGGCAGGTGCAAATAAAGAAGAAATGATAGCTTTAACTGAATATGCAGAAAATTTTGGTTTGGCATTTCAAATTACTGATGATATTTTAGATGTTATTGGCGAGGCTGCAAAGATTGGTAAGCCTGTAGGAAGTGATATAAAAAATAATAAGTCGACCTATGTGACTTTATATTCTTTGGAAAAGGCTAAAGAAATGGCAAATGACGCTGTTGCATCTGCATTAGATGCATTGAAGATTTTTGGAAGAGAGGCCGAATTTTTAAGGCACGTAGTTCGTTATCTAATAACACGTGATCATTGAGGTGAAATAAATGGCTGAACTAATTTTCCAATTGATGAATAATACAATTTTATTTTCAGCTTTATTTGCATGGTTTTTGGCACAAGTGTTAAAAACTCTATTTGATTTTATTTCATCTAAGGAATTTAGTTTGGAACGAATGTTTGGATCTGGTGGAATGCCAAGTTCTCATACGGCATTGGTCGTTGGAATGACGACGGCAATTGCTATGCGTGAAGGAGCTGATTCTACGTTATTCGCAATTGCTTTTGTTTTTTCATCTGTTGTTATGTATGATGCGGCTGGAATTAGACGTGCAGCAGGAAGTCACGCGAGAGTGTTAAATCAAATAATTAAAGAATTAAAAGTAAATCATACAGTACATCAGATTACATTAAAAGAGTTGCTTGGTCATACACCAATAGAAGTTTTGGTAGGCGGATTATTAGGTTTTACCACAGCTTATGTTTTTTGTAAGATGATGTTTATCTAAATGGTTCTATGATATAATAGAAGTGTTTTGGTAGGTAGTTTCCTAAGGATGTGAGATTTTTGAATAAAATATTAGATAAAGTAGATAGTCCAAAACAACTAAAGCAACTTTCCTTAATACAGTTAAATAAGCTCGCGGGAGAAATCCGCGAGCTTATTATCCGTACAATTGCGGAAAATGGTGGACATTTAGCACCAAGTTTAGGTGTTGTAGAATTAACTTTGGCATTACATACGGTATTTGATTGTCCAGAAGATAAATTTATTTGGGATGTTGGGCATCAGTCTTATGTTCATAAGATTTTAACTGGGCGGCGGGATGCTTTTTCGACGATTCGCACACAAGGTGGTTTAAGTGGATTCCCCAAACGAAGCGAAAGTCCTTATGATAGTTTTGGTACAGGACATTCTAGCACTTCAATTTCCGCAGCTCTTGGTATGGCAATTGCTAGGGATTTATCAAAAAAAAATAATTATGTAGTTGCAGTGATTGGCGATGGCTCGATGACGGGGGGACAGGCATTTGAGGCGTTAAATCATGCGGGTGATTTAGGAAAACATCTTATTGTTATTTTAAATGATAATGAAATGTCGATTGATAAAAATGTAGGTGCTCTATCGGAGTATTTATCAACGATGCGTACAGCACCTACTTATAATAAGGTAAAACATGATTTAGAGTTCTTATTGAAAAAAATACCGACAATTGGAGAGAGTGTTGCGAAGGTTGTAGAGCGGCTAAAGGATAGTTTACGCTTTTTATTAGTTCCAGGAGAATTATTTGAAGAACTTGGGTTTAAATATGTAGGACCAATTGATGGACATAATATTGAATTGATGCGAGAAGTATTAGAAAAAGCAAAAACGATGCAAGGTCCAATTTTGATACATACCTTAACAAGGAAAGGCAAAGGCTATTTGCCAGCTGAATGTGAATCGGATAAATTTCATGGAGTTGGTCCATTCTGTATTGAAACTGGAGAGATCATAAAAAAAACTACGAATAAACCTACTTATACTTCAGTTTTTAGTAAAGTGCTTATTGAATTAGCTAAGGAAAATAAAAATATTGTAGCAATTACCGCAGCTATGCCAGAAGGAACTGGATTAAAAAAATTTGGTGAGATCTATCCAGATCGGTTTTTGGATGTTGGCATCGCGGAACAACATGCAGTCACAGTTGCAGCAGGATTAGCTTGTGAGGGAAAACAGCCAATTATTGCATTATATTCGACATTTGCACAACGTGCATATGATCAAATACTACACGATGTTTGTTTGCAAAAATTACCGGTTGTTTTTGCTTTAGATCGTGCAGGGATTGTAGGCGAAGATGGACCGACGCATCATGGTGTTTTTGATTATAGTTATTTGCGGCATATTCCTAATTTAACGATAATGGCACCAAAGGATGAAAATGAATTAAAAGATATGTTAGCAACAGCATTTTCATTAAGGACACCGGTTGTAATTCGTTATCCGCGTGGGAATGGATTGGGCGTTGAAGTAAAAACAGAATATCAGCATATTCCTGTTGGTATGAGTGAAGAAATTTCAATTGGTTCAGATGTTATGTTTTTGGCTGTTGGAGCAATGGTTGATTCATGTGTAGAAGCAGTAAATTTACTGAAAGAAAAAAATGTTTCGGCTGGTGTTATCAATGCAAGATTTATAAAACCTTTAGATGAAAGAATGATAGAAGTTTTAGCAAAAACAGTTAAATACATTGTGACAATAGAAGATAATATGTTAGCTGGTGGTTTTGGTTCAGCGGTCTTAGAAGCTTTAAATGAACGAGAATTTTGTGATACAAAAGTTTTAAGATTAGGGTATCCGGATAAATTTATTGAGCAAGGAAAACGCGAAAACTTACTTGAGTTATATAAATTAACGCCTGCACATATAGCAGCAAGAACATATGCGTTTATCAGGAATATTGAGGTGCGGTGAGAGAGTATGGCAAAAGAGCGGTTAGATGTGTTATTGGTTGAAAGAAATTTAGTTGCAAGTCGTGAAAGAGCAAAAACGTCCATTATGGCTGGGTTAGTATATGTAGATGGGCAAAAAGTAGATAAAGCTGGAACGATGGTAAAAGATACCGTAGACATTAAAGTTACAGGGGATAGCATTGGCTTTGTTAGTCGAGGCGGGCTTAAATTGGCAAAAGCAATAAAAACTTTTGCAATTGACTTAACGAATAAAATCGTGGCGGATATTGGCGCATCTACAGGTGGATTTACGGATTGTTCTTTGCAAAATGGAGCGAAAAAGGTTTTTGCGATTGATGTTGGCTATGGTCAATTGGCATGGTCATTGCGTACAGATCCACGTGTAATTAATATGGAGAGAACAAATATTAGAAATGTAACTCCAGTGGATTTAGGCGAATTATTGGATTTTGCATCTATTGATGTAGCTTTTATCTCGTTAGATAAAGTTTTACCTGTTGTTAAAACTTTATTGTTACCTAATGCTGAAGTTGTGGCATTAATTAAACCACAATTTGAAGCAGGGAGAGAAAAGGTTGGGAAAAAAGGTGTTGTAAGAGATCCAGAGATACATAAAGAAGTAATTCGTAAAATTGTAAATTTATGCAATGAAATCTCGCTTATTCCAGTAGGTTTAACTTTTTCTCCAGTTAAAGGTCCAGAGGGGAATATTGAATATTTACTTCACATAAAGCTTGAAGATAAAAATGATAGCATTGATGCAGAGGTAATAGAGAATGTAGTTAGGGATGCACACAACGGTTTATAAGGTGTGGAGGCGAGAAAAATGCTTACAATAGGTGTTATTCCTAATATAGATAAAAAAGATGTCAATATATTGTTGGCGCGAGTTGTAGAGTTTTTTTCTGATAAAGAAGTGAAAATTATTATTGAAGAAAAAGCGGCTCTAGAATTAGGTTATCCCCATTTAGCGGTGGAATCTCTATTACAAAAAGATGTTGATTTGGTACTGACATTGGGTGGGGATGGAACTTTATTAAACGCTTGTCGTGTTTTAGCAAAAAAAAATATTCCGGTTTGTGGAATTAATATTGGAAGATTAGGCTTTTTGGCGGATATTGAATTAGCTGAAATAGAAAGTAAGCTGCAAAAAATTATTGATGGTAAGTATAAAATAGAAGAACGGCTAATGCTTGATGCAATCGTTAAACGAAATGGGGCAATGACTTATGTTGGTGCTGCAATTAATGATGTCGTTGTGACTAAAGGTGGATTTTCACGGATGATACGTTTAGGACTTTCTATTGATCATTCTATATTAGCGAATTATCAAGCGGATGGTGTCATTGTTTCTACCTCTACAGGATCAACGGGATACTCCCTTTCAGCAGGGGGGCCAATTGTTCATCCGAGTTTAAAGGTTTTGCTCATCACACCTATCTGTCCACATACGTTAAATGCAAGACCGCTAATTATATCAGAAGATGAGGAAGCTCATGTTAAAATTACAGCAACACATCATGATATTGTACTTACGATTGATGGACAGGTAAGTCATGGGTTGATAAGTGAAGATGAGATCATTGTAAGAAAATCAGCGCTAGTAGCAAGAGTTGTAAAATTTGACGATTCTAATTATTATAAAACTGTTCGGACAAAATTGTGGCGGGGAGATTGAAAAGTATGCAGATCTTAAATCCTGTAAGTGTTGCGCATAAGTTAATTCAAGAGCAGGTATATCGTGCTGAGATTCTTGTTGATGCAACAGCAGGCAAAGGAAACGATACTTTATATCTTGCAGAAAATTCATTAGCGACAGCTAAAATTTATGCATTTGATATTCAAGAATTGGCATTGCGCTGCACAAAGGAAAAATTGCAGGAAAAAGGGTTAGAGCGAAAAGTAACACTTATTTTAGATAATCATGCGAATGTAAAACAATATGTATTACGAGGTGTTGATGTTGCAATTTTTAATTTGGGCTATTTACCCGGTGGAAATCATGAGCTTACGACAACGATTGATACTACAATGCCTGCAATTGAAGCAATGCTTCAATTGTTAAATGTTGGAGGTGTAGTTGCGATTACGGCATATCCCGGGCATGAGAGTGGCAAGAGAGAATATCATTATTTAATTGATTTTTTGAGTAATTTACCCGTGAAAAATTATACTGTTAGCTGTTGGTCGATGATCAATCACGCAAGTACAGCCCCAGTAGTATACTTGATTGAAAAAGTAAGGAGTTGATTTTATGAAGGCTATACGTCATGCCCGAATAAAAGAAATCATTGAAAATACGATTGTTGAAACACAAGAAGATTTAGCGGAAGCTTTGCGAAAACAGAATATTGAAGTTACGCAAGCAACTGTGTCACGAGATATTAAAGAGATGATGTTAATTAAAATTCCAACAGGCGATGGAAGGTATAGATATGCCTATCCTATAGAGAAAAATGTTATATTTTCTAAATCTCGTATGGCTAGAATGTTTCAAGACTCTGTGATTGGATTAAATTTTAGCGAAAATATTATTGTGATTAAAACATTGCCGGGAGCTGCAAATGCTGTTGCCTCTACACTTGATTATGCGAAATGGCCAGAAATTATCGGAACAGTAGCTGGTGATGATAATATATTAGTTGTTGTAAAACCAATAGATGCAGTAGCTGAAGTTCTGAAAAAACTTGAATCCTTGACAAATTAATAGGAGTAAATCATATGTTAAAAAGATTAACGGTATGGAATTTTGCTTTAATTGAGCAGATAAAGGTTGATTTTTCAGAAGGTTTAAATATTTTAACTGGTGAGACTGGGGCGGGAAAGTCGATTATTATTGATGCGCTTGGAGCGATTTTAGGCAAACGAATGTCTGTAGAATATATTCGAAATGGTATGGATTGGTTTAGGGTAGAAGCTGTCTTTGACATTTCAAATCGCATGGATATTAAAACCTTTTTAATTGAAAACGGGATAGTTGATAATGAAGAGGTTTTAATTATTAGTCGTAAAGTTTCTAAAAATGCAAAAAATACGATTATGATTAATGATTGTCAGGTAACCTTAATGTTGCTGAAACAATTTGGTGAATTACTAATTGATGTGCATGGTCAGCATGAAAATCAAACATTATTTCGGCATGAAAATCAGTTTGCTTTAGTCGATAATAACGACCTAAAAATTAAAGAACTTTTAATGCAGTATAGACAAATTTATCAAGCATGGCGTAAAGAGGTTGCAATTTTACAGAAAAAAGAAGCGGAATCAAGAGAGTATGCACAGCGGATTGACATGTTAAAATGGCAGATTGATGAGATTGCTGCGGCAAAATTAAAAGAAAATGAAGATGAGAAGTTAGAGGCAGAAATAAAAATATTAGCAAATGCAGAAAAAATTTCAGATCTGGCAAAAAAATCTTACCTATTGTTAGAGAGTGGAGACAAAGGTCATGTTGCAATAGTTCCATCACTGATAGAATTAAAGAAAAATATAGAAACAATTAGTCGTTATGATAGCCAAGTTTTAAATGCATTGAAAATGATTAATGAAGCAATTTGTCAATTAGAAGAGTGTACCTATGAGGTACGTGAATATGGCGATCAATTAGATTATAATCCAGAAAAGTTAAATAAGTTGCAAGATAGAATGGATTTAATTTATAAATTAAGAAAGAAATATGGCGCGACAATTGCAGATGTTTTGCATCATTATAATAACGCAAAACAGGAATTATTAGAAATTGAAAATTTTGATGAGATTGTTTCAAAGTTAAAATCAACTATTGATTTGCTAGAGGTCAACATGCGAAAGCTCGCGGACGAGATAAGTCAAAGGCGTCAGGCGATTGCTATACAATTAGAAAAGAGTATTCAGGAGCATTTGATGGATTTAGGAATGGCAAATGTTCATTTTAAAATTGCGGTAACGCGAAATGAAAAATTAGACTATTATGGTATAAATGATATAGAAATATTATTTTCGGCTAACTTAGGTGAGCAGTTAAAGGCTATACAAAAAGTAGCCTCTGGTGGTGAACTGTCACGCATAGCTTTAGCGATTAAAGCTGTATGTGCAGATAAAGAGGATATTGGTGTTATGATTTTTGATGAGATAGATACGGGAATTGGTGGGAAAACAGCGCAGATGGTAGCAGAAAAAATTGCTATGGTAGCAATGCATAAACAGGTTCTTTGCATTACACATTTGCCTCAAATTGCTTGTATGGCAGATTCACATTTATATATAGAAAAACAAACCTATGATGGAAAAACGATTACGAGTATTAAGTTGCTAGATGATACTGAACATTTGAATGAATTGGCGAGAATGGCATCCGGGGCAGATATCACAAAAGCGGCAATGGACAATGCCTTAGAAATGAAAAAAAATGCACAATTTAAAAAAAAATCAATGGGAAAAAGAGGCGTAATTTAAAATACGCCTCTTTTTCTATATTTCAATAAGTTTTTGGAAATATGTAGGAATAAATGCAGAATAATCTGATTCTTAACAGGAAAAATAATTTTGATAAGTAATTGATTAAGGATGGTGAACAATGAAAAATTATAAGAAACTTATTGGAATAATTTTTTCTTTAATGATTATTGCATTTTCTTTATTGCCACAATTTCGTAATATCTACGCATTACCAGAGCAAATCGTTATAATGCAAGAGGATCTAAAAGTGTTTCAAACGAACTATCCTTTTACAATGACAGTAAATAATGCGGTCAAATCCGAAGTTACAAACAAACTTGATTCTTCGTTGCAACCTGTATTTTTGGATTCAGTTAAATTAAATAGCAATATTGTAGAATTTAAATTGCTAGGTGTTATTCCAATAAAAGAGGTTGCAGTAGAGGTGATTCAACCAATTCATGTGAAGGCTGGTGGACAATCAATTGGCGTAATTTTGCATTCAGAAGGAATTATGGTAGTTGGAACATCGCCAATTATTGATGCAGGAGGGCAAAGATATTTTCCGGCAAAAGATGCAGGGATAGATGTTGGAGATATAATTATTAGTATTAATAATAAGATAATGAAAAAAGATATAGATGTGGCGGAGGCCGTTGAAGAGGCGGGGAAAAATAATATACCTTTAAAAATAGAATTTAAACATGATGCTGAAATAAAAGAAATACAAGTTCAGCCTGTATTTTGCCAACAAACAAAACGATATCGTATAGGATTGTTTGTGAGAGATAGTGCGGTTGGCGTAGGTACAATGACTTTTTATGATACAAAAAGCAATGTCTATGGAGCGTTAGGACATGTGATTGTTGATAGTGATACAAGTCAATCCATCAATTGTGAGAATGGGAAAATAGTTCAAGCATCAGTAGCTGGAATACAAAATGGAAAAGCTGGTTCGCCGGGGGAAAAAATAGGAAGATTTTTAGATGTAGAGCAATTAATGGGCACTATTGATAAAAATACTGATTTTGGTATTTATGGTAGGATAAATAAAGATGCTATTGTAGACTATTATGAGAGTGAATTGTCAGTTGCGTCAATGGCAGAAATCGAAACAGGGGCAGCTGAGATTTTAACAGTAGTTGAGGGACAAAAAATAGAAAAGTTTGCAGTAGAAATAGAAAAAATTAATATGCAGAGTTATCCTAAGGGAAAAGGGCTAGTCGTAAAAGTTGTAGATAATAATTTACTTTCAAGAACTGGGGGAATAGTGCAAGGAATGAGTGGTAGCCCGATAATCCAAAAAGGAAAAATAATAGGTGCAGTTACACATGTATTTGTTCATGATCCAACACGTGGATATGGTTGCTTTATTGACTGGATGTTAATGGAGGGCGGAATTATTCCTAAACAAAATAATGAAAAAATTCCATCCCTATTCGGATAAATTTATAGATATTAATAAAAAATGTAGGATATTTTTAAATATATAAAAAAAATGTCGGAAAATGTTGAAAAAATTGTTGTATATTTTTTACAAAAAATAGAGGGAATAAAAGGTAACTGTCGAATATACCTATTATGTTCTTATAAAGTGCAAGGAGAGGATAATAGGTGATAAAAGGAAAAATTCGTGTTGCTGTAGCTGATGATAATCGTGAGTTTGTAGGAATTATTCAGGAGTATTTGTCAGAACAACCTGATATCGAGGTTGCAGGGGTAGCTTATGATGGAGAAGAAATCTTGAAAATTATTGAAGCAGAGGAACCAGATGTCATTATACTTGACATAATCATGCCTCACCTTGACGGCATTGGTGTTTTAGAAGCTTTAAATAATTCATCGGTAAAGCGCCCAAAAATTATCATGTTGACTGCGATAGGTCAAGAAAGTATTACACAGCAAGTTGTAGAATTAGGAGCAGATTACTACATCTTAAAACCATTTAATGTTGATGTAATTGCTAGTAGGATTAGACAATTAGCTGGAACAATTACAGAGCAAAGACCTTTAGTTGTTGCGCAAGCAATAAAAGCAAGACCTATGGATATGGAAGTGACCAATATTATTCGAGAAATAGGAATTCCCGCGCATATAAAAGGATATCAGTATTTACGCGATGCAATTATGATGATTATAAATGAAGTGGAACTGCTTGGAGCAGTTACAAAGGTTTTATATCCATTAATTGCTGAAAAATACATGACAACACCAAGTCGTGTGGAAAGAGCTATCCGCCATGCAATTGAAGTTGCTTGGGGCAGAGGCAATATGGATATGATTAATAAGATTTTTGGCTATACAATTAAACTTGATAAAGGTAAGCCAACTAATTCTGAATTTATGGCAATGATTGCTGATAAATTAAGAATGGAAATGCGGGCTTAAGATAAATAAATCCTAACGATAATCGTTGGGATTTATTTATTTAGTAAAGAAATATTTGTGGACATGATAAAAAACTTTACTTATTTATTAACGTATAGTAGATTACTATATAAGGACTTATCCTATGATTCATTCGCTTACATAACGAAATCTAAGCATAAAGATTTTGCTTATCTGCTTATAAATTTTCTGCTTTTATAAGTGAGAGTTAGAGTGGTTGAGTCTTTGGAAAAATGTGAGTAGAATTAAAAATTATCTGAATTAAGCTTTAGTTTATTATTGGAGGATACGGAAATGGATGAAGATTTAAAGGAGAAATTTTTGCATTCTGAAAATGTATTTGATGGTGCATTATTAAAAGTAAAAAAAGATACTGTTGCTTTACCAAATGGGAAAAAAGCAACAAGAGAATGGATTGAGCATCCAGGAGCGGTAGCGGTTGTTCCTATATGTAATGATGGTAAGATAGCTTTGGTTAGACAATATCGATATCCAGTTGGCAAGGTTATGTTAGAAGTTCCTGCAGGAAAACTAGATAGTGGGGAGCACCCAGATGAATGTGTTATTCGAGAATTAAAAGAAGAAACAGGGTATACTGCGCAAAAAATACGTAAGTTAACATCTATTGCAACAACCCCTGGATTCTCAAATGAAATGATTCATCTTTATGTGGCAGAGAATTTGATTACAGGAAAACAATGTCCAGATGAAGATGAATTTATTCATGTTGTAAAATATACTAAAGAAGAAATAAAAAATATGATTCAAAATGGAAAAATTAATGATGCAAAAAGTATTTTGGCTCTATTATTAGCGGGTGTATAGCGTATAGTATAAGTTAATAAAGTGGACAAATTGGTCTAAACTAAATCCTCTTTGCATAAGGTGTAATAGCATTATACAAGGGGGATTTTTATGTATAATAAATTTCGGTATGTTTTCCTCGAACATTTAAAAAAAAATATTGCAAAATATTTTTTTTCTATATTGGTTTTATTAGTTGGAATTGTAATTGGTGCTATGGCAATGAAGTTTTTACCTGAACTTCAGAGATAGCGTATAGTATAAGTTAATAAAGTGGACAAATTGGTCTAAACTAAATCCTCTTTGCATAAGGTGTAATAGCATTATACAAGGGGGATTTTTATGTATAATAAATTTCGGTATGTTTTCCTCGAACATTTAAAAAAAAATATTGCAAAATATTTTTTTTCTATATTGGTTTTATTAGTTGGAATTGTAATTGGTGCTATGGCAATGAAGTTTTTACCTGAACTTCAGAGAAATGAATTAGCAGGCTATTTAAATTTATATTTAAGCAGCCTATCAGATACTTCCAAGATAAATGATAGCATGATTCTTGGTGATGTCATCATTAAGAACACAAAAACTATACTTGCTATATGGATTTTAGGATTTACGATTATAGGATTGCCGTTTGTTCTAGGAATTGTTTGTTTAAAGGGAATTGTTATTGGATTTACAGTAGGGTTCTTGGTTAATGAATATATTTATAAAGGGATTTTTTTAGCTTTAGCTGTTGTTCTCCCACATAACTTATTAAGTATTCCAATGATTTTAATAATGAGTATAGCAGCAATTAACTTCTCTCTAAACTTAATTAAAAGAAGGCAATATAAAAAAGATAATCTGGCATATTCATCTATCTTATATAGTATTATTTGCTTTATTTTGTGTATTGGAATAATTTTAAGCTCCTTATTAGAAGTTTATGTTTCCCCCGTATTTATGAGATGGATTGTCAATTTATTTTAGGAGAATGACTTATATAAAGGAGGTCTAATCTTGGTTATGTATGTAATAAATAAAAACTTTTTCATGAAAATAGGAAAAATATTTATTATTATTATTATTTTAATGATTCTTACCTGTTATGTTTTATCAAAGTTAATAGGCGATACTTCAATTTTTCAGCCTGACCAATATCAAATTCAAGATCGAAAATATCAGGAGCCTTTACGTGTTTAATTTGGTAAAATTTATTTTATTTATTTGATATATACTACAGGGGAATAGTTTTTTATGTGGAATTTATTATGTATGTAATTATTGTTTTATACTAGTAAACTAAGGTTTTATTTGTTAATTTAGAACAGCAAAATTTATTTGCAGCATAATTTTTATTGTGTATAGTGTATGAAGAGTGAAGGATGGTAATCATGGAAGGATACGTAAATGCTTTTATAAATTATTTAGCAATTGAGCGTGGATTAGCAAAAAACACTTTGGAATCCTATGGTCGTGATTTAAAGCAATTTCAAAATTATATGAACGATTTAAATTTAGAAGTTGAAAAAGATTCTAATGAGAATATGATCCAAGAATATTTAAAAAGTTTACAAACTAAAGGTCGTGCTGTGTCAACAATTTCACGAAATATTGCTGCAATTAAAGCATTTTATCAGTACCTTGTTAAAGAAAATTATTTAGAAAGTGACCCATCTCAATCATTAGATACACCTAAAGTAGAAAAAAAATTGCCTAAAATTCTTTCTGTTCATGAGGTTGAGGAATTGTTAAAACAACCAGAGATAAAATCTTCTGGAGGATTAAGAGATAAAGCGATGCTTGAGTTACTTTACGCTACCGGTATTAGAGTTTCGGAATTAATCGCATTAAACATATCTGATATAAATTTAGATATGGGGTACGTTAAATGTTATGGAAAAGGATCAAAGAATCGGATTGTTCCGCTTGGTTCCATTGCAGTAAAAGCAGTACACGATTATATTATAAAAGGAAGAATGAAAGTTGTTCGTACATATGATGAACCAGCATTATTTATTAATCATCATGGTGGTCGATTAACAAGACAAGGGTTTTGGAAAATTATAAAAAAATATGCACAAGAAGCCGGTATTACTAAAGATATTACCCCACATACGCTAAGACATTCTTTTGCAACGCATTTATTAGAAAATGGTGCAGATTTACGTTCTGTACAGGAAATGTTGGGGCATGCTGATATATCGACAACTCAATTATATACGCAAATAGTAAAAAATCCGCTCAAAGAAGTGTATGATAAATCACATCCGCGTGCATAATGAAAGTAATTGTTGTGATAGGAGTTGATGAGATTGTTTAAAAGAATTTTTGTTATCATTATGGATAGTGTAGGTATTGGAGAAGCACCAGATGCAGATAAATTTGGTGATGTCGGATCAAATACATTAGGTAATATTGCTAAAGTATGTGATGGGTTGTATTTGCCAACTTTAGAATCTTTAGGCTTGGGTTGCATCTCTAATATTAAAGGGATTAAAAATGTACAAAATCCATTGGCTAACTTTGGGAAAATGATGGAAATTTCAAAAGGAAAGGATACAACTAGCGGACATTGGGAAATTGCAGGCTGTCCATTGAAAATTTCTTTTCCTGTATATCCAAAAGGCTTTCCAGAATATTTAATCAAAAGATTTACGGAGCTAACAGGATTTCCTGTTTTAGGTAATAAAGTGGCTTCGGGTACAAAAATTATTGAAGAATTAGGGGAAGAACATGTAAAGACGGGTTATCCAATTGTATATACATCTGCAGACAGTGTATTTCAAATAGCTGCACATGAAGATGTAATTCCATTGGAAAATCTATATAATATATGTAAAATTACACGTGATAAAGTGTGCATAGGAAAAGATGCAGTGGGACGAATTATCGCCAGACCTTTCATTGGAGAAAATGGGAAATTCATTCGTACTCCTAATCGTCATGATTATAGCTTGTTACCACCAGAAAACACTGTATTAGATGAACTGAAGGAGCAAGGATATAATGTGATTGGAATTGGTAAAATCGGCGATATTTTTGCACAAAGAGGTTTAACGAAGTCAAATCCAACAAAATCAAATAAACATGGGATGGAGCTCTTAACTAGCTTAGTAAAGCAGCAAGATATTAAAGGTCTAATTATGGCCAATTTAGTAGAGTTTGATAGCCAATATGGTCATAGAAATGATGCAAAAGGTTATGCACAAGCTCTCGTAGATTTTGATGAGGAATTGAAAACCTTTTTACCCTTATTAAATACGGATGATCTCCTTATAGTTACGGCAGATCATGGCTGCGATCCGACGACACCTTCTACAGATCATAGTCGTGAATATGTTCCAATTTTAGTTTATAATAAAAATTTAACAGGAAAAAATCTAGGGACTCGTACTAGTTTTTCTGATGTAGCGGCAACAATTGCTGAAAATTTCAATCTTAAAAATTCATATGGAAAAACGTTATTAATCAAATAAAAGAAGTCATTGTTGAATCAATGACTTCTTTTATTTGATTATTTATTTCCAGTGTATAAAATTTATTGTTGGATAATCTAATATTACAAAATAGGAAAGGAGCGTTGTTTTGTGAAAAAAATAAAAAAATATACGTCATTTTTTATGGTATGTAGTTTAATTTGTTTTTTTGTAAGTAATCTTTTTATAAAAAATGTTGATGCTTCAGTTGAATTACAAGCAAAATCGGCAATTTTAATGGATGAGAACGGAAATATTCTTTTTGAGAAAAACAGTAATGAAAAATTGTCACCGGCTAGTGTAACAAAAACAATGACAATTTTATTAGCAGTAGAAGCTGTTGAGGAAAAACGTGTAAACTTAGATGATTTAGTTTCTGTAAGTGAACATGCATATCGTCAGGGTGGTTCACAGATTTGGTTAGAAACTGGCGAAAAAATGACGTTTAAAAATTTATTAATAGCGACAGCTGTTGTCAGTGCAAATGATGCTGCAATGGCAATGATGGAATATATTTATGGGGACGAAGAATCCGCAGTTTCAGCAATGAATCAACGCGCTTTAGCATTAGGATTAAAAAATACACACTTTTCAAATGTGAATGGATTACCAGTAGAAAATCATTATATGAGTGCTTATGATACGGCACTTATTGTGAAGGAAGCTGTTAAGCACGATCTGTATAGAGAGGTATCCAGCATAAAAGAATATTGGCTACGTGATGGTAAAAATTGGTTAGTTAATACGAATAAATTATTATGGTGGTATGAAGGAGCTGATGGTTTAAAGACAGGCTGGACTGAAGAGGCAAAATACTGCTTTGCTGGTACGGCAAAGCGTGATAGTTTACGATTGATATCGGTTGTTTTTGCTGCACCTGAACCTAGACAACACTTAAAAGAAAGTATGAAATTATTAGATTGGGGGTTTGCTAACTATAAAGCAATTCAAGCTATGCAAAAAAATGAAGCGATTTGTGAAACTAACGTAAGTAAAGGGGTAAAGAAGAAAATCATTTTAATTGCAAAAGACGATATAAATATTACGATAAAAAAGGAAAATAAAAATCAGTTAAGAAAAGAAGTTAAAGTTGAGGAAAATATAACTGCGCCGGTCATTGCAGGGGAAAAATATGGTGAAGTTTATCTATATGATGAAACGGTTTGTGTAGGGAGTACAGATTTACTGGCGCAAGAAAACGTGGAAAGAAAAAATTTCTTTTCTACGATAACGGATCTTGTGGAAAAATTATTATTACCATGAGAGTAATTGTTTGCTAACTTGATAAATTTATAAAATAACGGAAATGTAAAAACATTTTCGTTATTTTTTTACAATCTAGAAGGTAATTTATTCCTTTTATAGAATAAGATAGAATACTATGAAAAAGAAAAAGAGTTTGAGGAGGATAATATGGTAATAACAACGTTAATAAATAAAGGTGTATTAGTAGTGCGTGTTGATGGAGAGTTAGATATGCACGTGACAGATGATTTTCGAAACACTTTAGATAAATGTATGGATAATACAGGAATTAAAGAGGTTATATTGAATTTACAAAGAGTTGAGTTTATCGATAGTTCTGGCATTGGAGCTATTTTAGGACGATATAAAAAAATTCATTTTATGGGTGGAAGTTTATGCATAGTGGGTATCCAACCTGTTGTTATGAGGATTTTTGAATTGTCTGGGCTGTTTAAAATTATAAAAACTTATCCAACAGAAACGGATGCATTTACTTGCTTATGAGGAGGATATGATGGAGATTAAAAATCAAATTAAAATGTCTATGTATAGCTCAAGTGAAAATGTTAGTATTGCAAGATTATCAGCAGCAACTTTTTCCGCTCAAGCAGAGTTGACTTTAAGTGATATTGAAGAAATTAAAGTTGCAATTTCAGAAGCTGTATCTAATGCAATTATTCATGGGTATGGTGAAGAAAAAGGAATCGTTGAATTTTGCATGACTTTATATGAAGATAAGATTGAATATATTATAGAGGATTTTGGAAAAGGAATTGCTGATGTTGAAATGGCACGAGAACCGTCTTATTCAAGTGATCCCGAAAGAATGGGATTGGGCTTTGTTTTTATGGAATCTTTTATGGATGATTTGTCAGTATCATCAGAGTTAGGTAAAGGCACCCGTGTGAAGATGATTAGAAAAATTCAGTGCTTTTCTGCACAGTAGGTGGGCTGTGTATGTTGAGTAATGAAAAGATAATGGATTTAATTACTCAGGCTCAATCAGGAGATATAGGAGCAAAAGAAGTTTTATTGACAGAAAATTTAAATTTAGTACGAAGTATCGTCCATAGGTTTACAAATCGTGGTTATGAATGGGACGATTTATTTCAGATTGGGTGTATGGGGATGGTAAAGGCTATAGAAAGATTTGATTTATCTTTTAATGTAAAGTTTTCTACCTATGCAGTACCGATGATTATAGGTGAAATACGAAGATTTATACGTGATGACAATCCAATTAAGGTAAGTCGACCTATAAAAGATATTGCGTATAAAGTACATAAAGTTCAGGAATTTTTGAGAGGATCATTAGGGCATGAACCGACAATCCAAGAAATTGCAGAAAAATCGGAATTATCTACGCAAGAAATTATTTCTGCTTTAGACGCAATGCAGCCCATTGTTTCATTATATGAAGCTACTACAAATAATAGTGGGGATCAGTTATTGTTATTAGATCAAATCGCAAGTACAAATGATGAAATAGATTGTCTTGAGAAAATAACACTAAATGAGGTAATAGACCGATTATCTGAAAAAGAGCGGTATGTAATAAGAATGCGTTTTTATGAAGATAAAACACAATCGGAAATCGCCAACCAAATTGGTCTGTCACAAGTTCAAATATCAAGAATTGAAAAGCAAGCATTAAAAAAAATTAAGAACTTTTTATAGATCTCGTAAGAGATCTATTTTTATTTTGTGAGTATAAAAAATGATTAAAAGAAGAAAATACATATGAAGTTTATTAATATTGGAGGTTTGATATAAATGGTAGTAAAAGTTATTGAATTGGTTGGTAGCTCCAAAAATAATTGGACAGAAGCGGTTGACAATGCTGTACATGAAGCAGCAAAAACGATTCATTATATTGTAGGTGTAGAAGTAACGAATTTTACTGCAAACATAAATGAAGGCGAAATTGTAGAATATCGCGCTAATGTAAAGTTGGCATTTAAAGTGAAGTGATTAATATGAAAAAGTTATCAAAGAATGAAATGCAAAAGCAATACCAAAATAAAGTAGATGGAATTGTTCCTAAACCACCAGTGATGAAAAATATATTATGGGCATTTTGTGTCGGAGGATTGATTTGTTGCATTGGACAAGTTGTTCAAAATTATTTTTTAGATGGAGGTTTAATCAAAAAGGATGCTGCTGCTGCTACTTCTTCTGTGATGGTTTTTTTAGGTGCTTTTTTAACGGGTATTGGTATATATGACGAAATTGGGAAAAGAGCTGGGGCAGGTTCTGTTGTGCCTATAACAGGATTTGCAAATTCTATTGTATCTTGTGCAATGGAATTTAAGCGGGAGGGATTTGTTTTTGGCATTGGAGCTAAGATGTTTGTCATTGCTGGTCCTGTAATTGTATATGGATTAGTTATGGCCTTTATTGTAGGTTTGATTCGATGGTTTAGAGTTTTTTGGTGAGCTAGTTAAGAGGTGATAATGATGAATAAAAAAATTGGACAACAAAGTATCCAATTCGCAAATCCGCCTATTATTATTTCTACCGCTAATATTGGTGGTCCAAAAGAGAAAGAGGGATACCAGGGAGAAAACTTTGATATCTTGATGGAAGACAATATTAATGGGTTTGATAGTTGGGAAAAATGTGAGTCGTATATGATGGAACAAGTAATAGCAAAGGCTGCAGAAAAAGCTAATAAACAAGTGAGTGAAATAGAGTGTATTTTAGCAGGGGATTTATTAAACCAATTGATGAGTACCCATTTTGCAATGCGCACATTGCAACGCCCTTTTTTAGGGTTATATGGAGCTTGTTCAACAATGGCGGAGAGTATTCTTATCAGCTCAATGATGATTGATGGGGGATTCGCAAATCTTGTCGCTGCTGCAGCATCAAGTCATCATGATGCTGCAGAAAGACAGTATCGTTTTCCTACAGAGTTAGGCGTACAAAGACCGCCCGTTGCACAATGGACGGTAACTGGAGCGGGATCATCTTTAATCTCCACTGTAGGAGATGGCCCTCGAGTTGTTGGTGCAACCATTGGAAAAATTGTAGATATGGGGATCAAAGATACGAATTCATTAGGAGCTGCGATGGCACCAGCGGCAGCAGATACATTACTTTGTCATTTTAATGATTTTGGTATACAACCAAGTGAATATGACATGATATTTACTGGTGATTTAGGGATGATTGGTAAAACAATGGTCATAAAATTATGTGCAGAGCATGGCTTTTATCTTAGTAATAACTATCAAGATTGTGGATGTATGATTTATCGAGAAGAGCAAGATGCACACGCAGGTGCGAGTGGTTGTGCGAGTTCAGCAGTAGTTTTCAATGGGCATATTTACAAAATGCTGCAAAAAAAACAATATAAGAAAGTTTTGTTAGTTGGAACAGGGAGTTTACACAGTCCAACATCTTATCAACAGAAAGAATCTATTCCTTGTATTGCTCATGCTGTAGCAATACAAGCTTAGGAGGGATAAGGATGCAGGATTATATCATGGTTTTTATTATAGGTGGTATTATTTGCGTTATTGGTCAGCTGTTAATGGATTTAACGAAGTTGACACCGGCGCATGTACTCGTTTCTTTTGTAGTTGCAGGGACAATTTTAGGCGGGTTAGGTTGGTATCAACCTTTAATAGAAATTGGTGGCGCTGGTGCAACGATACCTTTAACCGGATTTGGGAATTCTTTAGCGGCTGGAACAATCGAAGCGGTGGATAAACAAGGATTTTTAGGGATATTTACAGGGGCATTGACAGCTACCTCTGCTGGATTGATGTCAGCAATTTTTTTTGGGTTTTTAATGTCACTAATTTTTAATCCAAAAGGATAAGGTGAATGAATGAAAAAGCAAATGATAGAAGATGAGATATTGACATTGATGAAGGAAATGGATCAAAAAATTGAGTGTTTAGAAAAACTTATTTCGCAGCAGCAGGATTCTACAGAAAAGGATAGGGAAAAGAAGACGCAAGAAAATTGGAGTGAAAATGTAAAGAAAATAAGTGCTATGCAATATGAAATGTCAGAAGAATTGAGTCATAGTATGAAAAATTTAAAAAGTATTATTGTAAAAAGTGAAAAGTTATTAAGTGATGCTCAAGCAAATGAATCATGATGCAATACGAGATTCTTGAATTGAGGGGAAATGTATGAAAAAAAGAGTTCGGGTTATCTTGGTAACTGATGGGGATAGTGTTGCACAAGAGGCAGTTGAGACAGTGGCACAATCTTTAAATCTAAGATGTATATCCGCCTCCGCAGGGAATCCGACTCCGATTTCTGGCGAGACAATGGTAAATTTAATAAAACAAGCTGAGCATGATCCAGTTTTGGTGATGTTTGATGATAAAGGTGAGCCAGAAAAAGGGATGGGAGAGTTTGCGCTAGAGTATGTGGCAAAGCATCCAGATATTGAAGTGCTGGGGGCGGTTGCTGTAGCATCTAATACTACAGGAATTCAAGGAGCTAAAGTTGATTTATGTATTGCAAAAGATGGAACGATTAGTCGTACGGCAGTAGATAAAAAAGGTGATAAAAAATGTGGAAATCTTATGATTGGTGAACCAATCATAAAGGGAGATACTGTAGATGTACTTAATGAATTGGATATACCTTTAGTCGTTGGTATAGGGGATGTTGGCAAAATGAAAAGAAAAGATGATATTTGTATTGGTGCACCAATTACAAGAAAGGCTATCGAAGAAATTTTGCAAAAAAACAGTATTGATTATCAAACAGAAATCCTGTGATTTTCACAGGATTTCTGTTTATGCATAAATTAGGATTTAATAAAAAAAACGTTTAAAAGTAGATTCGTCATCGGATAAAGGAAAATAAGAATGAAAAGGCGAAATACATCATCATTATGCAAATTTGTACTTTTAATATGAGGTGTAATAGATGTATAGACCCAGAATGTCAGAATATGAGGAAACACAGTATTGTTTAATTCAACAATGGAAATCTGCAGAACCAGGAATTATCGCAAAGGCTCTGGATAAGGTAACAGCTCCTGCGTCTTGGGTATTAGAAAAAATAATTCCTTTGCAAGGGATAAAGTATGTTCTCGATAGTGCAAATTCTATTGCGAAAAAAACGACAGATGTTGAAAAATTAAAAAATACTGCTGCGGTAGCTGAAATTAAATATTTGCGGCATAAAGGATTGGCTATTTCTGATTTTTTAGCACACGATATAGAAAAGTGGGCATTGGGGATTGCAGCGACCGAAGGGGCGGCGACAGGCTGGGCTGGGTTCACGGGTTTGGTAATCGATGTGCCTGCAGTCATCACGTTAGCACTGAGAACGATTTATAAAATTGGTTTGTGTTATGGATATGAAGGAATTGAAGTGTGGGAGCAAGATTTTGTATTTGGAATTTTGTCCGCTGCAGGAGCGAATACAATAGAAGAAAAGATGGTAGCTTTAACGATGATGAATGAAATTAATATCGTATTGGAAGAGGAATCAAATCGACTGATGGGGGAATTTGCAAAAAAACAATTAAATCGCAGGTATGCGGTAATGACTGTAGAGAAGTTAACTAAACAGTTAGGAATGAATATGGCAAGACGCAAGCTAATGCAGGCATTACCGGTAATCAGTTCTGGTGTTGGGGCAGCAATTAATGTTTGGTATATAAATGAAGTCGTCGCTGCGGCAAAATGTTCTTATCAAGAGCGCTGGTTAATCGATAATCAAAAAGTTATGCGATGATTTGAAGGGATCGTACAATCTTTGCATCTTTTGCAGGGATTGATTATCTTTATGACGAATTTTATATAACTTATGATGATTTAGGAGGTTGGTAGATACGTGTTTGATGCAGATATGATTTTTCGTATTCCGGCATTGTTGATTGCTTTAACGATACATGAATATGCACATGCTAGAGTGGCCGTTCATTTAGGCGATCCTACACCAAGATTTCAAGGAAGGTTGACTTTAAATCCAATTCCACATCTTGATCCGATTGGACTGATTATGTTATGGCTCGTTCAATTTGGTTGGGCGAAACCCGTTGAGGTTGAGGCGCGTAATTTTAAAAATTGGCGACAGGGAATGATGTGGGTTGCTTTGGCAGGTCCGGCTGCTAATTTGATTATGGCATTTTTAGCTATGATAGTTATGGTTATTTTATTAAAATTTAATGTATTGACAGATTGGTTAATTATTACATTGAAAATGATTTATACCTATAACATTATCTTTGCCATTTTTAATATGATCCCTATTCCGCCGCTTGATGGGTCTAAAGTTTTAATGAACTTTCTGCCACATAAACTGGCTTATCAATATGAAAGTTACAGCAGATATGGATCATTTATTCTTATTGCATTAATTTATATCGGTGTAATTGGGGCGATTATTCGTCCTGTCCAATATTTTTTAAATTTTTTAATGAATCAATTTATTATGCTGATTTTTTAGGAGGAATTATTAATGACTAAAGGACGTATTTTTAGTGGGATGCAACCATCAGGACGATTTCATTTGGGGAATTATCTTGGTGCATTAGAAAACTGGGTTAAATTACAAAATGAATATGAATGCTTTTTTTCGATTGTTGATTTGCATGCATTGACATCTGCTTTTGAAAATACAAGTAAAATTCCCGAAAATATTCATAATATGGCGCTAGATTGGCTGAGCGCTGGGCTTGATCCAGAGAAAAATGTAATTTTTGTTCAATCGAAAGTAAAGGAACACGCTGAATTACATTTACTTTTATCCATGATGACTCCATTATCCTGGTTAGAGCGTGTTCCAACGTATAAAGATAAACTTCAACAACTTGGTGAACAGGGTAAAGACATTAATACATATGGATTCCTCGGATATCCTGAATTGATGACAGCGGATATTATCTTATATAAAGCGGAATATGTTCCAGTAGGGGAAGATCAAATTCCACATTTAGAACTTTCGCGCGAGATTGTTCGTCGATTTAATAATCTATATCAACCAGTATTTCCAGAACCGCAAGCGCAGTTAAGCAAATCATCGCTATTACCTGGAATTGATGGTCGGAAAATGAGTAAATCCTATGGAAATGAAATTCCATTCGCTGCTAGCCCAGAGGAACTAAGAGAACGAGTTCGCTTGATTGTTACTGATCCAAACCGTATCAAAAAGACAGATGTTGGGAATCCTGATGTTTGTGTAGCTTATAAATTTCACAAAATCTTTAATAAAGAGAATGTCAATGAAATTTGTAAATGTTGTAAACAGGCTGAAATTGGCTGTGTAGAATGTAAAAAGCGGTTAGCGGAAAAAATGGTAGACGTAATGACAGATATGCATACACGTCGTGCCGAATATGAAGCAAACCCTGCAAGAGTAAAAGAAATTTTAGCATATGGTGCTGAGCGGGCAAGAAAAGTTGCAGCTAAAACGATGGAAGAAGTTCGAGAGGCTATGCATTTGTAATCTATGGAAGCGTATAAAATAAAATTAGATGCATTTGAAGGTCCATTGGACCTCCTTATGCATCTAATTGAAAAAAATAAAATTAACATTTACGATATTCCGATTGCTGAGATAACAGAGCAGTATATGGGATATTTAGAGCAGTTTCAAGAGTTTAATATCGAGATAGCCAGTGGATTTTTAGTTATGGCGGCAACTTTACTGCAGATAAAGTCGCGAGTTCTTTTGCCAAAACCGCCAAAGTCAGAAAATGATGTAGCGGAAGAGGAGATTGATCCACGGCAGGAGCTTGTAGAACGATTACTAGAATATAAACGATTTAAAGAAGTAAGTGAAGTCTTGGATCAATTGGCAGTTAAACAAGCAAAGTATTTTTTTAAGCAACCAGAATCTTTAACGACTCGCTATTTACCACTTGAGGGATTACCGCTGTCTAGTTTGGTTAATGCTTTTAAAGCAGTTTTATCTTCTGCGGTGGAAGAAGCCGCGATTGTTGAGCGCGACCCATTTACAATTGAAGAAAAAATGGAAGATATAATTTTTTTGTTACAGAAAAATAAAAAAACGGTTTTATTTACAGATACTTTTAGCTGTATATCTAATAAGGCAGAGATGGTTACTACTTTTTTAGCACTATTAGAGTTAATAAAATTGAAACGAATATTTATTGAACAGCAATATGCATTTGCACCAATTTATATTAAATTAAAAGGAGAAAATGATAATGTTTTATGATGAATTAAAAGGGCATATTGAAGCATTATTATTTGTAAATGGAGACCCTTTATCAGTCCATCGGCTTGCAGATATTTTAAATGTTGATAAGGAGAATATTGAGGATTTAATCGTCAAATTGAAAACTGATATGGAAAGTAGTCAGCGTGGCTTGACAATTATAAAGGTTGCAGGCGGATATCAATTATGTACGAAACCAGAGCTATCAGAAATCATTGAAGCGTTAGCACAAGTGGTTGAACCTAAATTGTCAGTAGCGGCATTAGAAACTTTATCAATTATTGCATTTCGCCAGCCAATTACAAAGCAGGAAATTGAAATGCTAAGAGGTGTGCGTGTCGATCGTGTATTGACGACTTTATTAGAACGTGGTCTAATCGAAGACGTTGGGCGCAAAGAGGTGATTGGGCGGCCAATTTTATATGGGACAACAGAAGAATTTCTAAAGTGCTTTGGCTTAGATTGTATTGAGGATTTACCAGCCTTGCCGGAAAAAGGAATACAGGCAGAAATAAAAGATTATGTGTAATAACATTTTGTTTATTATACATAATTTTTTTTGTTTTGGGGAAAGTATAAATGATTAAAATATTAGGGTGAGATTATTTTGAAATATCTTTTAATTATATTTTTCCTGCTTTTTTGCGCATGGTTTTTTATTAAAATAAATTTATCGATAAAATATGTTAAAAATTCTACAGAAGATTTATTAACGATTAAAATACTTATTTTTAATATACGTTTATACGAAAAAATCTTTTCGCCTTATCTGAAAAAAATATATGAAAAATTTTTATTGAAAAAACTAAAAAAACAGCAACTTCAATCTCAAACAGAAGATAAATCAAAGGATAAAAACTGGAGTGAAATAAAAGATATCTTTAGTAGTTCTTTATATAGAACGCAAAATGAAAAAAACTTTGGGAATTTTAAGCATAAATTCGGCTTTAAAAAAGGCAAGATAAAGATATGTTATAGCTGTTATGATCCTGCGATTACATCGATTACCTATGGCGTTTTAAATTCATTGTTCTATACTTGTTTTATTCATAATGCAAAATATCTTAATATTGAGATTCAACCTAATTTTATTGTACAACAACTATTTGTAGATGCGGAATGTATATTTACTTTTACTTTTGGGGATTTTATATGTATGATAAGAAATTTTAAGCAGGAGGCAAAAAAATGAGCGATACGTCAATACAAGGTTTCATGCAGACTGCTATGAACAGTATTAGAGAAATGATTGATGTAAACACAATTGTAGGTGATCCAGTAACTACACCGGATGGGACAGTGATTATTCCAATATCGAAAGTAACTTTTGGTTTTGTCGCTGGTGGTGGTAAAGGTGAGATAGAACAAAATGAAAATAAAAGTGGCTTTGGAGGCGGCAGTGGTGGAGGTGTTAGTGTAAGACCGGTCGGTTTTTTAGTTTGTTCCGTAAATCAAGGAATTCGATTTATGTGTGTAGACAATCACAATGTTTATGATAAATTATTGGATTTTATGCCACAAGCAATGGAAAAAATACAAGAAATGCTTAATGGGAATATGACAAATTACGATGATTTAGAATCGAAAGAAAATAATTGAAATAATAAAACAAGACTTTCGTATTTAGGGGGTCTTGTTTTATTTTGTAAAGATTTGATAAAACAATGGATATCCTTTGACGAATGTTATAAAGATGTTTATAATATTTATTATGTTTTATTATCCGTTTGATTTGAAGGGAGCTCAATAATAGGTTTATGGTAAATTTATGGAAGATAATATTATGTATGATATTTTTAATAAATATGGGGGGAACGAATTGTTTTGCAAGTAGTGAACCCGCATTGACAGCTAAATCTGCAATTGTTATGGACGCGACGACAGGAAAGGTATTGTATGCTAAGGATGCTGAAAGCAGAAGGTATCCTGCAAGTACGACAAAAATGATGACGCTGATTGTTGCTTTGGAAAACGGCAATTTAAATGATGTTATTGAGGCGAGTGAAAATGCATCCAAAACTGAAGGCTCTTCTTTATGGCTTGAACATGGAGAAAAATTAACATTGAGAGATCTTTTATACGGTGTGATGCTTGTATCTGGAAATGATGCAACGGTAGCAGTAGCGGAACACATTGCGGGTTCAGTTGATGCATATGCAAAGATGATGACCAAAAAGGCCCATGAAATTGGAGCAGTTCACACAGCTTTTACGAATTCGAGTGGATTACCTGACACTAATCATTATTCGACAGCGCATGATTTAGCACTTATTGCTGCTTATGGCTATAGAAATCCTTTATTTGAAGAGATTGTAAGCACAAAGACTAAAATTATTCCGTGGGCAACGAATGATTATGGCAGAGAGTTATTTAATGAAAATAGAATGTTGTGGCTTTACGAAGGTGGAAATGGTGTTAAGACCGGATATACAAATGCAGCAGGTCGTTGTTTAGTATCCGCGGCTAAGCGTGATGGGATTCAATTGGTTGCAGTTGTGTTAGATAGTGAATTTATGTGGAATGACTCAATTGCGCTGTTAGATTATGGTTTCCAAAAAATAAAAGCAGTAAAATTATATAATGCCAATGCTGTCATAAAAAATGTTTCAGTAAACTATGGTGTTAAATCAGATGTAGATGTTGTTGCTAAAAATGATATTGTTGTTCCAATGGTCGATGAAGACAAAAAGAATTTTGTCACGGTGATTGACTTACCAGAAAAAATAGAAGCAGGCTTCCATGAAGGAACTAAATTAGGAACTTTAAAAATTATGTATAATAATAAAGAAGTAGCAACAACGGATTTGATAGCTGCCAATGGCGTAGATAAAAAATCGTTTTTTCAAACTGTATATAGATCATTAAATAAAGTATTTAATTTATTCATGACGAAGTTTTTCTAGAGCGACTATTAAAGTCGTTCTTTTTTTATTGTTTTTATTCATACCTTGGAATAGGAGGTGTGGCGATCAATGATAAATTATATATGGGGATTTTTTCTTGTGTTCGGAATTATTTATGCTGGATTTTGTGGAAATATTGAATTTGTAACAGAAAGTGCGATAAAAGCTGCCCAAGATGCCGTTTTATTATCTTTAAATTTGCTTGGTATGATGTGTCTGTGGCTAGGCCTGATGAACATTGCAAAGCAAGCAGGGATGATTCGTTTTTTGGCAAAAAATTTAAAGCCATTATTGAGATTGATTTTTCCTAGCATTCCAGCTAACCATCCTGCGCTTGGTGCGATTGTTATGACCATAAGTGCAAATATGCTAGGCCTTGGAAATGCTGCAACACCTTTGGGAATAAAAGCCATGCAGCAATTGCAAACCTTAAATAAAGAAAAAAAGAAAGCAACACCGGCGATGTGTACTTTCTTAGTTTTATGTACAACCGGAACGACTCTAGTTCCGATGACCATCATTGCGTTAAGATCGGCTATGGGGGCTGCTACACCGACAGACATTGTAGGTTGTGTACTTATGGTAAGCTGTATAGCGACAATTGCAGGTCTTGGCATGGATTTTTTATGCAGAAAAATATTGCGATTGAGGTGATGCTATGTTTGGCGATTTCATACAGGCAGTATCGATATGGTCCGTTCCAATGATTATCACTAGTATAATCGTACTTGGCTTGATTAAGAAAATAAAAGTTTATGAATGCTTTGTTGAAGGAGCAGCTGAGGGTATCCATACAGTAGTAAAAATTATACCTTTTTTAGTTGCGATGATGGTTTCCATCCAAGTTTTTCGATCATCAGGAGCAATGGGGGAATTTTTATCCTTTGGTGCCCCTCTTTTCAGAGTTTTAGGAATACCTAGTGAATTAATTCCTTTAGCGATGATGCGACCATTATCAGGTACGGGAACAATGGGCTTAGGCGTAGATTTAATGAATTTTTATGGCGTTGATTCTCTTTATGGTAAAATAGCTGCGACGATTATGGCGAGTAGTGATACTACTTTTTACATCTTAGCAGTTTATTTTGGCTCAGTAGGAATTAGTAAAGTAGGATACTCTATTTTTACTGGACTATTTGCGGATTTGGTAGCTTTTTTCACTGCTGTTTACCTAGGTTCTTTATTGTTTACCTAGCTTTTTCATCTTAGATCTGTGGCATTTTTAACTTGCCTGAATACTATGGAATTAAGATTTTAGGCAGGGAGGGAAAGCCTTGAGTAATGTAGTGATAAGTGGAGGCGGCTGGTCGGGATGCGCAGCCGCACTTTCGGCGGCCAAAGCTGGTGCTAAAGTTATTTTAATTGAAAGAACCGATCTACTATTAGGAACTGGACTCGTGGGGGGAATCTTCCGCAATAATGGAAGATATACAGCTGCTGAAGAAAGTATTGCCATGGGCGCGGGAGAGTTTTTTAAAGTAATGGACGAAAACTCTCGTCATACAAATATTGACTTTCCAGGGCATCAGCATGCATCTTTATATGATGTAACTACGATGGAACCAATGATAAAAAAAATTCTTTTAGAGTATGGTGTTGAAATAAAAACACAAGTTAGAGTAAATAATGTGAAGAAGGCAGGGCGGCATATAGAAGCAGTTGCTCTTGATAATGGAGAAATATTACAGGGGGATGCTTTTATAGATGCAACAGGTAGTGCTGGCCCGATGGGAAATTGTTTGCGTTATGGAAATGGTTGTGCGATGTGCATTCTTCGCTGTCCATCTTTTGGCCCGAGAATTAGCCTTAGTGGCAAGGCGGGGGTGAAAGAGTTCTTCGGTGAAAAAGCAGATGGTTCAGTAGGTGCGATGAGTGGTTCGTGTAAAATTAATAAGGATTCATTGAGCGATGAATTAAAAGCAGAACTAGAACGCAAAGGTGTTGTTGTATTAAAAATTCCAGAAGGACTAAGAAAAAAAGGTGGCTTATTAAAGAAAGCTTGTAGTCAATATGCACTAGATGCATTTGCAGAAAATATTATATTACTGGATACTGGCCATGCAAAATTGATGACATCTTATTTTCCGTTAATGGATTTAAGAAAAATTCATGGACTAGAAAAAGCGCGTTATGAAGATCCTTATTCTGGCGGAGTTGGGAATTCGATGCGCTATTTAGCAATAGCTCCATGTGATTGTACTCTACGAGTTGATGATATTGACAATTTATTTTGTGCAGGAGAAAAATCAGGTACAATTGTAGGGCATACAGAAGCTATTGTAACTGGATTACTTGCCGGACATAATGCAGTTCGGTGCAGCTTAGATATGGAATATTTAGTTTTGCCCAATACAATCGCAATTGGTGATTTTATCGAATTTGTACAAAGAAAAATGAATGATGAAAGCGGTAGAAGGATCCGCTATACTTTTTCTGGGTCAGTTTATTTTAATCGAATGAAAGAAGAAGGTCTTTATGAAATTAATTCTGAATTTATTCAGCAAAATATTGAAAAAGCTGGACTAAAAGATATTTATTATAAATGTTTAGTATAGGCAAGGGGGAGCTACTATGTTAAAAGAGTTAATAAAAAGATGCATTGATATCAATTCGTCTTATTGTCCTTGCCTTTTAGCAGATACAAACCATTGTGTGTATTGTTCGCAATTGCAGGGAAAAGAATTTTGTGATTGTGACTGGCAAGGTGTATGCATTTTGTATGAAAATTTTTGGCAAAAAAAATGTATTGCTACTAATAAAATATCTAGAGTTGAAGAAAAAACTCAATTTTCTATTAAAGAAAAACTCAATGAAAAAACTTATATCATTGAGTTTACGGTAAGTCAAGAATTAGCAGAAAGATTAGACGAAGTAGGAGCTTTTGTATTTTTACGTAATGCGGAAGATGAGGGATGTTGCTGTTTTCCTGTAGGGGTGATGGCCGTACAGAAAAATATAATAACAGTTGCAGTTGAGATTGTCGGCGCAAAATCAGCTCGTTTATTTATTAACGATGGGAATATTCTTGTAAGAGGGCCTTACTATAATGGAATGCTTGGAAAACCATGGATTGACAATATAAAAGAGAGTAATATATTATTGGTAGCTGGGGGAATTGGTCAGGCACCTGCATCTTCTGTAATACATAAGCTTGTTGAAAATAACAATATGATTACAGCCATTCTTGCCCCTGGTAAAGTGGGAAAAATATTTGTTGGTGAAAAATTGCGCAAGCAAGGTGTTTTAGTATATGATGTAGATAGTTTAAGAAAAACTGGGTTTGTACTATTAAAAGAGTTGCTTAATGATCGGAAAATTGATTTAGTGATTAGTGCTGGCCCAGACAGTCAGCATCGAGGCTTAATAAATGGATTAAATGATTATGGGTATAATATACCAATGGCGGTAACCAATAATGCTACAATGTGCTGTGGCGAAGGTATTTGCGGCAGTTGCCAGCAGATGAATCATGATAATCAAATGATGAAATTATGTAAAATGCAAGTTGATTTTAATCAAATTATGCAAAATTAAATAAGCTTTAAAAGGGGTAGGAATTTTGGAACGTTTACAAAAAGTAATGAGTCAAGCAGGGGTTGCATCAAGACGTGAAGCTGAAAAATTGATTTTAGCGGGTAGAGTTAGCGTTAATGGAAAAATTATTATGGAGCTAGGTACTAAAGTTGATATAAAGAAAGATAAGGTTCTTGTAGATGGAAAACCAATTGCGCTAGAAGAACCTATTTATATTTTATTAAATAAGCCTAAAGGTGTTGTAACAACGGCAAAAGATGAACGGGGAAGAAAAACAGTCGTTGATTTGTTAACTGAGGTAGACCAACGCGTTTATCCTGTTGGACGATTAGACTATAATACAGAAGGCGTTTTATTATTAACGAATGATGGTGAACTAACAAATCAATTGATTCATCCTAAATATAAAATCTATAAAACGTATATTGCAAAAGTTTTTGGTATACCAACGGAAGAGAAGTTGGATTTGTTAAGAGTCGGTATTCGTTTAGAAGATGGAATCACTGCACCAGCAAGAATTCGGTTGCTGAATGGGGATGCTTTAACAAATACAGCTGAAATTGAAGTTATTATTCATGAGGGAAAAAATAGGCAGATAAGGCGAATGTGTGAAGCAATTAAGCATCCAGTGAAAAGCTTGAAACGAATAGAGTTTGCTAATTTGGACTTAAAAGGGCTACGACGCGGCCAATACAGAACTTTATCACAACAGGAAATTGATCGATTAAAGAATTTTATCAATGGATAACAGGAGTAGTAAAAATGAAAAAAGTAATTGTAATTGGTGGCGGTGCAGCTGGTTTAATTGCCGCGATTTATGCAGCACGATCTGGGGCAAACGTTACAGTTTTAGAGAAGATGAAGCGAGTAGGTAAGAAATTATTGATTACTGGAAAAGGGCGTTGCAATATTACGAACACAGCAAGTAAGCAAGAGTATATAAAAAATATGATTGGAAATGGAAGTTTTTTGTATAGCGCATTTAGCCAGTATAGCAATGAAGATGTTGTAGATTTTTTTCATCAATTGGATGTCCCAACAAAAGTAGAACGGGGCGGCAGGGTGTTTCCCGTTAGTGATAAAGCGGCAGATGTTGTAAATGCTCTAGTGCATGAGGCAAATCGCTTAGGTGTTGAAATTATTACTGATCAGGCTGTGAGTAAAATTCAAAGCGCGGATGGAAAAATAACTGGGGTTAAAAGTATAAGTGGGGGAATATATCCTGTCGATGCAGTTATTTTAGCTACAGGTGGAGCTTCGTATCCTGGAACAGGGTCGACTGGAGATGGGTACACCTTAGTAAAAGAATTAGGACATAGTATTATAAAAATTCATCCTTCTTTGGTTCCATTAGAAACTGAAGATGAGTGGGTAAAAGATGCGCAGGGTTTGTCGTTAAAAAATATAAGGGCGACCATATTAGTGAATGGGATTAAAGCTGGAGAAGATTTTGGGGAGATGTTATTCACTCATTATGGGGTATCTGGTCCGATTATTTTATCTTTAAGTAGGTTAGTTGCGGAAAATTTGAATAAAGATAATTTTATTGAGCTGGTTATTAATTTAAAACCAGCATTAACGGAAGAAGTATTAAATAAACGGATTCAGCGAGACTTTGATAAGTTTATTCGTAAGCAGATAAAGAATTCTTTAGGAGAATTGCTTCCGGCAAAATTAATTCCTGTCATTATGGATTTAGCTTATCTTGATCCTGAAAAACCGATAAATCAGGTGACAAAAGAAGAACGTCAACGTTTAATTGAAACGATTATGGGATTGACCTTAACAATCAAAGGAACTCGGCCGGTAAGTGAGGCGATTGTAACGGCTGGCGGGATAAATATCAAAGAAATAAATCCTCGAACGATGGAATCTAAAATAATCCAAGGGTTATATTTTGCTGGAGAAGTAATTGATATTGATGGCTTAACTGGAGGCTATAATCTACAGGCCGCATTTTCAACGGGCTACGTTGCGGGATTTTATGCAGCCGATTAGATTAATCTGTTAAAATTTGTTTATAATAAATAAAAGGTAGGATAGAATAATTAGTTATTCTATCCTTTTTCATTATGAAATTATCGGAGATGAAAAAATGGATAAGTATATTGAAAAATTTTTATTTCGTGCTACATTATGTTTGATGATTTTTCTAATAGGCGTACAAAGTCTAATGTGTAATGATTTCTTTGTTATGTGTTTATCGATTGTAGATAAATTGGAGGGAATTAGAATTAAATGATGAACTAAATATAGTTTTAGCAGGAAGAAAAGGAGTTTGGGTAGAATAAGAAACAGATATTTGTAATTTTATCTGATAATTAGAAAGACTAATGTTTAAAGAATTTATAGAGACGTTCTAGTACTATAAGCTTAAAATTAGCTAGATGATTTCAGTGGAATGTTTAAATTATTTTATATATTTTTATAGAACTGGAGAGGGCTAATTGATGAAAGATATAATGAAAATTATAGCGGGACAAGGATTAAAAGGAGATTTTTTCATTCCAGGAGATAAGTCTATTTCTCATCGCAGTGTTATGTTTTCTGCACTTGGAGATAAACCGGTAAGAATTAAAAATTTTTTGAACTCCCAAGATTGCTTATCTACAGTGAAATGTATACAAGCGTTAGGGGTTAAGGTTGATTTTATTAATGAAAATGAAATTGTCATTTATGGGAAAGGTATTCATGGATTAACAGAGCCATCAGATGTTTTAGATGCCGGAAATTCAGGGACTACATTACGTTTAATGATGGGAATTTTAGCCGCACAACCTTTCTTTTCAACATTTACTGGGGATCAATCGTTAAGAAAACGCCCTATGCGTAGGGTAATTAATCCTTTAAGTGAAATGAAAGCAAAGCTTGTTTCTCGCGAAGATTCTAAATACTTGCCACTTGCAATTATTCCTGTGGATAAGCTTCAAGCAATTAACTATGCTATGCCCATGGCAAGTGCACAAGTGAAATCGGCTATTTTATTAGCTGGTATGTATGCTGAGGGAGAAACGATTGTTACTGAACCTTATACTTCACGAGATCATACAGAAAGAATGTTTGAAACGTTTGGAGTTAAATTAAGAAAGTTTGGTACGTCTATAGGAATTAAAAAAGTAGATAAATTTGTGTCTCCAGAGGAAATTGTCGTTCCAGGGGATATAAGTTCAGCGGCTTTTTGGCTGGTAGCAGCTTCAATTATACCTAATAGTAAATTGATCATTCGTAACATTGGAATTAATCCTACAAGAACAGGTATTTTAGATGTTTTAAAAGATATGGGAGCTAATATTGAGATAGTAAACGAAAAGTGGAGTGGAAAAGAACCAGTTGCAGATTTTATCGTAAGATCAGCAGAATTAAAAGGTGTCACTTTTGGTGCAGAAATTATGCCAAGGCTAATTGACGAAATTCCAATTCTTACTGTTGCGGCAATGTTTGCTGAAGGTGATACAATTATTTCTGGTGCTGGAGAGTTGAGAGTGAAGGAAACGGATCGATTAGCAGCAATTGAGGCAGAATTCACGAAAATGGGAGCAAAGATCCAGGCTACTGACGACGGATTAATTATTCATGGAAAGGCAGCTTTAAAAGAAGCAGAGTGCTACTCTTATCATGATCATCGTATTGCAATGGCATTGGCAATCGCAGGCATGGCTGCACATGGTGTTACAATTCAGTCTCCGCATTGTGTGGATATATCTTATCCTAATTTTTATACTGTTTTAAATGAGCTAAAAAAGTAATGAGGAGATAAAAATGAATAAGAAGAAATTAGTAATCGCAATGGATGGGCCGGCAGGGGCAGGAAAGAGTACCGTAGCACGATTAGTTGCAAAAAAGATGAATTATACATATATCGATACTGGTTCTATGTATCGAGCTGTAGCTTGGAAAGTTTTAAAAGAAGATAAAGGAGCGTCTAAGACTGCAATCTTAGACGTGTTAAAAAATATTCAGCTACAATTAAAATATGGGAACGATAAAGTTTTAGTGTTTATGGATGAATTTGATATTACAGAACAAATACGCACGCCGGAGGTCACTGGATTGGTATCAAAAGTGGCACAAATAGGTGAAGTTAGAGCTAAAATGGTAAATTTACAACAGAATATGGCGCTTAATGGTGGCGTAGTCATGGATGGTAGAGATATTTGTACGCATGTATTACCAAATGCTGAAATAAAAGTTTTTTTAACCGCTTCGATTGAAGAACGTGCAATGAGGCGTTGGAAAGAGTTGAAGAATAAGGGATATGAGATTGGATTAAAGGAGCTGCAGCTAGAAATAGCTGCGCGAGATAAAGCTGATAGTGAACGGGAAATATCTCCACTTATTCAGGCAAAAGATGCAGTTTTAATTGATACGACGAATATGAGCATTCATGAAGCTGTAGATTCTATAATAAAATTATGTGAAAGGGCATAATTATGTATAAGTTTTTAAAAAGTTTATTTAAGTTTATATTTAATGTAATTTTTCGCTGTAAAATATCTGGGATAGAAAATATTCCAACTCATGGAGGAGTTATTATTGCGGCAAACCATTTGAGTTTATGGGATCCTCCTTTAGCTGCAACCTATGTACCTAGATATGTACATTTTATGGCAAAAGAAGAATTGTTTAAAATTCCTTTATTGGGAACTATAATAAAAAAATTATATGCTTTTCCTGTTAAACGAGGTGCAGCAGATCGTTCTGCGATTAGGAACTCTATTCAACTATTGAAAGATGGAGAATGTTTAGGATTATTCCCAGAAGGCACGCGTAGTAAAAATGGGAATATCGGTAAAGCTGAGCCCGGGGTTGCATTAATCGCAATTAAAGCTGGGGTTCCGGTTATTCCAACTGCTGTAATTGGGACAAATAAAATTTTTGGGCCTTTTGAGGTTAAATATGGGAAAGCAATTACCTTTGAAGGTGAGCAAGCTGATAAGGTGCAACTACAAAAATTTTCAGAAGAAATTATGGAGGAAATTATGAATTTAATTAAATGTTAAATTCATAATTATAGATATTTAATAATGAAAGTAATATTAGCGAAACATCATGGCTTTTGCTATGGCGTAAAAAGAGCAGTAAAAATAGCGCAAGATAGTGTTAGTTTAGAAGGAAAAGCGTATACGTTAGGACCAATTATCCATAATCCTCAAATGGTTGAAAAATTAGCGAATGAAGGAGTAGGAATGGTTCACTCCCTTGATGATATAAGACAAGGAACTGTTATTGTTCGCTCGCATGGTGTAGGACCAAAGGTTTATGAACAAGCTGAGGAGAAGGGGCTAACTTTAGTAGATGCAACTTGTCCACATGTAAAAAAGGCACAGATGGCGGCATATGAGTTGTCGGAAGCAGGCTATCAGGTGATTATTGTTGGTGAAAAATCACATCCGGAAGTGAAAAGTATTTTTGAGTGGTCTAAAAATCGAGCTATTATTATTGAACATGAAGCCGAGTTAAATGATATAGTTTTCTTTAATAAGGTTGGGGTTGTGGCACAAACTACTTTTTCAGGCGAAGAATTTCAGAAAATAGTGGATTCTTTAATTGAAAGAGTAGAAAATGTAAAAGTTGAGCGCACAATTTGTAATGCTACTGAAAAGAGGCAAGAGGCTGCAGTGGAGTTAGCTAATCAAGTCGATATGATGATTGTTATTGGAGGAAAAAATAGTGCGAACACTACAAGATTAGCAGAACTTTGTTTGAAAAAAAACAAACATACGTATCATATAGAAACAGTAAATGAAATAAATGATAATTGGTTTAATAAAGGCATAAATACAATAGGAATAACAGCTGGAGCATCAACACCAGATTGGTTGATAGAGGAGGTTTATCATAAAATGAATCAAATGGAAAACTTTTTAGGTGACGATTTAAAGGAAATACAACAAGGTGATATTGTACAAGGCAAAATAATTAGTATATACAATAATGAAGTATTTGTTGATATTGGCTATAAATCAGAAGGGATTATACCAATCAATGAATTAGCATTTCCACAACCGGAAAATATTGAAGATATCATAAAAATAGGTGATAAAATTGATGTATTTGTAGTAGAGGTTGATGGAAAAAATGGATTGCTTTTATCAAAGATTAGAGCAGATAAGGTTGTTGCATGGGATAAAATAAAAGATGCTATGTTAAATAAAACCGTGTTAGAGTTGAAAGTTTTAGAAGCAGTGAAAGCGGGATTAGTTTTATCTGTTTTTGGGCTTAGAGGATTTGTCCCAGCATCGCAAATTGATTTGCATTATATTGAAGATTTGACTCAATATGTAGGAAATGCATACAGCTTTATTATAATTGAAGTTGATAAAGATAAACAAAAAGTTATTTTATCTAGACGTTCTTTATTAGAAATTGAGAAAGCAAAAAAGGAAAATGAGCTTTTCGATTCTTTAGCTATAAATCAGATTCTTGAGGGTTCTGTAAAACGCTTTGTAAAATATGGTGCTTTTATTGATATTGGTGGATTTGATGGATTGCTTCATATTTCGGATATGGCTTGGCATCGGGTAAAAGATCCAGCGGAAATTATGAGTATTGGTGATATCGTAAAAGTAATGGTTACAAAAATAGACAAAGAAGCAAAAAGGATATCTTTAAGTTTAAAAGATATAGTTAGAGATCCTTGGCTTGATAAAGTTGATTTAATTAAAGAAGGTATGATTGTTCAAGGAAAGGTTACTAAATTAATGGATTTTGGAGCTTTTGTCAAATTTAATGGAGCTTTGGAAGGTTTAGTTCGTTTAAATGAATTGACTGAGAAACGTATACATAAAGCAGAAGAAGTCGTTAATATTGGAGATGATTTGAAGGTAAAAGTAATCCAAATTGATAGAAAAAATAAGCGGATAGGATTAAGTTTATTACAAGTGAAACAAGATGCTGAGCGGGAAGAGTTTAAAAAATATATTCAACATCAAGAGGCTGTAAATGATACATTAGGAGATAAATTTGGACATCTTTTCAAGAATTTTTCTGATTAATAAAAAATTATTATTTAATTCAAAAACATGGCTTTCTAAGTCATGTTTTTGAATTTTGTGGACGAAAATGGGCAATATATTCTTAATCCATTCTTAAATTAAGAGGTGATAAGAATATGAATTTTCCAATAGGTATGATTGCTTTACTAGTTATTGGAGTTTTAATTTATTTTGGTGTTGCGCAACGGCTTTTAGATAGAATGCGATTAAATGATCGACAAGCGGTTATTTTTATCATTCTGATGATCATGGGGAGTTTTTTAGAATTTCCACTTTTTCAAGGAGGGAGAATTCAAGTTTCTGTAAATGTAGGTGGGGCAGTATTGCCATTTTTATTGTCGGTATGGTTAATTTTTACTTCTGATCGTGGGATTGAAAAGATTCGTGCAATTGGTGCATCAATTATGGTTGCTTTATTTATTTTTTTAGGATCTAAATATTTTCCGTTTGAACCAGAAACCATGTTTATGGACCCTAAAATTATTTATGGAGTTGGTGCTGGTTTAATTGCGTATTTAATCGGAAGATCGAGACGAAGTGCTTTTATTGGTGGGGTTTTAGGTGTGATTTTAAGTGATGTTGTACACTTAATTACGTTATTAAGAAATAATATTGTTGGTACAAGCGCATTAGGTGGAGCAGGAGCTTTTGATGTCACAATTATTGCAGGTTTAATTGCTGTAATGACTGCTGAGCTAGTGGGAGAAACAAGAGAAAAATTACAAGGTGGACACAGGGCTAATAACCGGATTCATAAAATCCAACCGATGTATGAGTTTAGTGATGAACTAACTGAATTAGAGCAAAAAGAAAAGGCTGACGTTGTATCTATTGACCAAAAACGAAAAACTTCTTCAAAGTTAAAAGAGCAAGGGAGAAGGAATAATGAAAATGATTAAATATAAAAATATTATGCTTTTAACGGTTTTGCTTCTTTTAGTTACAGTAGATGTAAAAGCGGAAAATATGTATTATAACATGGTGGACGATAGTGGGAAAATCGTTTATACAACTGGATGGAAAGTTCGTATTGGTGATGAATTTATTACCGAAGATAATAATAGATATCAAATTACATCTATTCAAGGGCAAATTGCATATGTGAAATTATTGGAAAAGAAAGATGTTGCACAATTAAGTCATTTTTTTGTTTCAAATTTTGCTGATTTACTAGAATTGCAGCGTGTTTATGCGCAAGATAATAAAAAAATTGCGATTTACCATACGCATAATGATGAAGCTTATGTTCCTAGTGATGGGACAGAAAGTTCAGATAGTGGGAATGGAGGGATTATCAAGGTAGGAAATGTATTTTCAGATGCTTTAGCTAAGGAAGGATTAGAGCCTATACATGTGGATACAAATCATGTACCGCATGATGATATGGCATATGAAAGATCCAGGCGCACAGTCGTTCAATTATTAAAGCAAAGTCCGGCAGCGATTTTTGACATTCATCGTGATGCTACACCACCGGAAGCATATCAGGCGAATATCAATGGCGAGGATATAACAAAAATACAATTGGTTGTAGGAAAATATGGACCAACAGGGAAGCAAATTGAAGAATATGCACTTCAAATGAAGGCAGCCTCTGATGAACAATATCCTGGATTAGTTAAAGGAATCTTTTTTGCTAAAGGTGGAGACTACAATCAAGATTTACATCCTAAATCTATGTTGCTTGAAGTTGGCTCTCATACCAATAATCGTGAAGCAGCTGAACGTGGGATTGCTATGTTTGCTGCAGTTGTTCCAAGTGTAATTGGTGTAACTTCAGCTAATAATAGTAATATTGAAGGGAAAAGTGGCGTTGGAACACCAGCAGCAGGAATATCGGGTTCAGTTAAATCTATTGGTTGGATTATTTTATTTTTTGTTATAGGTACGGCGGTGTTCTTATTTTTAAGTACTGGTAGTATGAGAGAAGCTAAAGGTAAACTGAGTAATTTTCGCAGAAAAGAATTTGCAAACTTTTGGGGAAAGAAATATAATAAAGATAAGGAAAAATAGCAGAATATAAATTTTCTATGCTAGGAGTGTTATTTTACTCCTAGCATAGTTTTATGAAGTAGGTATGGGGTGGAAAAATGAGTCATTACGGTGTTATTGCCGGAATACATAAAGAGAGTTTAGCTGAAGAATTGGGTTTGGAAATTGGGGATAGGATTCTTAGTGTAAATGGACAGGAGTTAATGGATATTATAGATTTAAGTTTTGCATTTGCGGAAGAAGAAATAGAGCTTTTGATTGAAAAAGCAAATGGTGAGCAAGAACTTATTGAATTTGATAAAGAATATGATGAAGAATTGGGCGTAGAATTCGAAAGTGCTGTTTTTGATAATATTCGACGCTGTGGAAATAAATGTTGGTTTTGCTTTGTTGATCAAATTGCTCCTAATATGCGAGACAGTTTGTCGATTAAAGACGATGACTATAGAATGTCTTTTCTATATGGAAATTTTGTTACGTTAACTAATATTCGCGAAATGGATTTAAAAAGAATTAAACAATTGCATCTTTCTCCATTATTTATTTCTGTTCATACAACAAATGGACAATTAAGAGCTCGGATGCTTAATAATAAGCGAGCGGCGAATATCATAGAGCAGCTTGAGTACTTAGTTAAAAATGATATTCAAATTCATACCCAAATTGTTTTGTGTCCGGGAATTAATGATGGTGAGATATTAGATCAAACCATTCATGATTTAATTAACATGGGAGAAAATGTTTTATCCTTGGCTATTGTTCCTGTAGGCTTAACAAAGTATCGGGAAAGTTGTTATTCGTTAACAGGTTTTTCAATGGAGCAAGCAGGGAAGATAATTGAGCAAGTTGAAAAATGGCAGCTGATTGCACGGAAGAAGTTTGGAAAAAATTTTGTTTACTTAGGAGACGAATTTTATTTTTTAGCTAATCAAGATATTCCAGATGCTGATTATTATGATGATTTTCCGCAACTTGAGAATGGTATTGGACTTACGAGAGATTTTATTGAGGAATGGAATGCTTGCCAAGATAAGGATTGCAATGCGTATGAAGAGCCGATATACTTAGATATTGTGTGTGGCAAATCCGCCGAAAAAATATTATCGATATTATTACGTGAGTTAGAGATAAAAAATTTGTTCATTAGAGTTATTCCTATTGAAAATAAATTTTTTGGTGAAAATATTACTGTTACGGGTCTTTTAACAGGACAAGATATTATCCAGCAATTAAAATTCCTATCTGGAAAGCGTGACGGAATCATTATTCCTGGTGTTTCTTTGCGAAAAGGAGAAAATATATTTTTGGATGATTATCATATTAGTGATATTGAAAAAGAATTAGGGGCAAAAGTTCAAATTGCACATGATGCAGTAGATTTAAATCGTTTGTTAAAAATGTGGAATAATGTTAAGGAAGAAAATGAAACTGAAGACATGAATTATACTTGGCAGGGAAATTGTGCATATACAAAAAATAATTGATAAAGATGAGGGATGAGAATGAGTAAACCAATAGTCGCAATTGTAGGACGACCGAATGTTGGTAAATCTACATTGTTTAATCAAATTGGGAAAAAGAGGGTATCTATTGTTGAAGACATACCTGGAGTTACACGTGATCGTATTTATTTAGATGCAGAATGGTTAAATACTGAGTTTACAATGATTGATACTGGTGGGATTGAGCTTGAAACAACAGATCATATCTTAACGTCTATGCGTCATCAAGCGAATTTAGCAATTGAAGAAGCTGACGTTGTTGTATTTGTTGTAGATGCAAAGACAGGGATGACAGCAGCCGATGAGGAGGTTGCACATATTTTACGTACAAGTAAGAAACCGATCTTGCTTGCTGTAAATAAGGTGGATAGTCCAAATAAAGAAAATGAAATTTATGAATTTTATAATTTAGGATTGGGCGATCCCATTCCTATATCCGCATCTAATGCATTAAATTTAGGAGATTTATTAGATCAAGTAGTTGAAAATTTTCCAAAGGATGCAGTGGATGAGAAGGAAGCTGATGAAATTAGCATTGCAGTAATTGGAAGACCTAATGTAGGCAAATCTTCGCTTGTAAATGCTTTACTCGGGCAAGAGCGTGTCATCGTGAGCAATATTCCAGGGACAACTCGAGATGCGATTGACACTCATTTTGTCAAAGATGATACGAAATTTATTTTAATTGATACAGCTGGGATGCGTCGTAAGGCTAAAATTGATTTACCGATAGAACGATATAGTGTTATGCGTTCACTTCGTGCAGTAGATCGCTCTGATGTTGTTTTGATGGTCATTAATGCTGATGAAGGGATAACTGAGCAAGATAAAAAAATTGCTGGTTATGCGCATGAGGCTGGAAAAGGTATAGTTATTGTAGTTAATAAATGGGATTTAGTAGAAAAGGATGATAAAACTTCGTTACGTTTTACGGAAGATTTGCGGGATGAGATAGGCTTTATGCAATATGCGCCAGTTCTATATACTTCTGCATTAACTAAACAAAGAGTACATCGTGTGACTGATTTAGTGAAATATGTAGCAGAACAACAAGCGATGCGTATTCAAACAAGTGTTTTGAATCAAGTGATTACAGACGCAACGGCGATTAATCCGCCACCATCGCATAAAGGGAAAAGATTAAAAATATATTTTACAACACAGGCAGATATTAAGCCTCCTACGTTTATTTTCTTTGTAAATGAACCTGAAATCATGCACTTTTCTTATTTAAGATTTTTAGAAAATAAGTTAAGGGAAAGTTTTGGTTTTGAAGGAACACCATTAAAATTAATTGTACGTGGAAGAAAAGAAGAGGAAGTTTAATTTTGAATAAAGGACGATACGTATGGAAATGTTTCTTATTGCACCGATTGCATATTTGATAGGTTCAATTCCAAGCGGTTTGATTCTTGGAAAGCTTTTTTGGAACACTGACTTGAGAAAGTTCGGTAGTAAAAATATTGGGGCAACGAATGCATATCGAACGTTAGGAATATATCCTGCAATAATAATTTTTGCTGCTGATTTTGTAAAAGGTATTTTAGGTGTTTTGCTTGGAATTTATTTTTTAAACACACCTATAGCGATGATTATTGGTGGGATCGCAGTAATTATCGGACATAATTGGTCGCTATTTTTACGTTTTTCTGGGGGGAAAGGTGTAGCAACAGGACTTGGTGTTATTGCGATATTGATGCCTATAGTGACATTGGCTATATTTATTGTTTGGGTTCTAATTGTGGTTTTTACAAAGTATGTATCTTTAGCTTCAATTGTTGCTGCAGGATTAGTTCCTATTCTTGCTTATTTTTGGATTGGTCAAATAGAGTACATAATTTTTAGCGCATTAGCAGCCGGATTTGTTATATATCGGCATAAATCGAATATTATTCGTTTATTGAAAGGGACGGAAGTAAAAATTAAGGCTGGGAATAAATAAAATATTAAAGATAAAAAAACTGAATTCATATATGGATTCAGTTTTTTTATCTTTAATATTTTGTAATATATTGGACGTAGTGTCATATATTATTAGTGATTAATGCACTTATTTTTTGAAAGGAGTGGATTTTTAGGCGATAGCTCATTTGATTAATTTTAGGGAGGTTTTGTTTATGGAGAAATTTGATTTGTTTAGAGATATCGCTGAGCGTACTGGCGGTGATATTTATATTGGGGTAGTAGGTCCAGTACGTACAGGAAAATCAACTTTTATTAAAAAATTTATGGAAACACTTATATTGCCTAATATTATTGATCCATATGAGCAAGAAAGAGCAAAAGATGAATTACCACAAAGTGCAGCTGGAAAAACTATTATGACGACAGAGCCTAAATTTATTCCAAATGAAGCAGTAGAAATTAATATAAAAGAAAATGTTTCGGTCCGAGTACGCATGGTTGATTGCGTAGGATATACTGTAGAAGGAGCTTTAGGATATGCAGAACAAGATGAACCAAGGATGGTATTAACTCCTTGGTTTGAGGAAGAAATTCCGTTTCAAGAAGCTGCGGAAATTGGAACGAAGAAAGTAATAACAGAGCATTCAACGATTGGCTTGGTGATAAGCACAGATGGAACAGTAACTGATTTACCTAGGCAACAATATCTTGCGGCAGAAGAACGTGTAATTAATGAATTGAAAGAGCTAGAAAAACCTTTTTTAGTAATTATAAACACGAATAAGCCATTAGCGGCTGATACACAGGAACTTGTGTTGTCGTTAGAGGAAAAATATAATGTTCCAGTGATTCCAGTAGATTGTGCAAAATTAAATAGTGATGATATTTATGCAATTTTACAAGAAGTTTTATATGAATTCCCTGTGAAAGAAGTAAATGTTTCATTGCCAAAATGGATTGATGAATTAATGGAAGATTATTGGCTAAAACGAAATTTTACTGGGATTGTTGAAGGTGTGGTACAAGATATTCATAGATTGCGTGATATTGATGCAGCTATAGATTCTCTGAATGAATCTGAATTTGTTTCTGAAGTAGTTTTGCAGGATATGGATTTAGGATGTGGAGTAGCAACAATTGAAGTGATGACACGTGGCGATTTATTCTATCAAGTTATTGAAGAATTAACAGGATTTACAATTAGTGGTGAACATCATTTGCTAAGAATTATGCAAGACTTGTCTGTTGCAAAACGCGAGTATGATAAGTTATCAGATGCGTTAGAAATGGTAAAAGAAAAAGGATATGCTGTTGTTGCACCACAGGTGGATGAAATGGTGCTGGAAGAACCAGAAATTATTCGAACGGGCAGTAAGTTTGGGGTAAGATTAAAAGCTACTGCGCCATCATTGCATATTATAAGAACGGATGTACAGGCAGAAATTGCGCCTATTTTAGGTACTGAAAAACAAAGTGAAGAATTGATTCAATATCTGATGAAAGAATTTGAAGGAGAGCCAGAAAGAATTTGGCGTACAAATTTATTTGGTAAGTCGTTAAATTCTTTAGTTCGTGAAGGAATTCAAAATAAATTATCTTGTATGCCTGAAAATGCACAAAATAAATTAAGAGATGCACTAACACGTATTGTAAATGATGGAAGCGGCGGTCTAATTTGTATTATTTTTTAAAAAAAAAGTCAGTCTTGTAAAAGCAAGCTGACTTTTTTTATATACTCTTGTAATTATCAATCTATTAGTGTTATAATGTCTTTTGTATATAGATTATTATCCATTACAAGAGTACGGAGGTTCTTTCATGCATAAACAACAATCAGGATTCTTTTTGGTAAGAGAGGAAATCTTGCCAGAAGCAATAAAAAAAACAATTCGAGTAAAGGAAATGTTAAAACGCGGTGAAGCAAGAACGATTAATGAAGCTGTTGAAAAAATGGAATTAAGTCGCAGTGCTTATTATAAATATAAGGATTTTGTATTTCCGTTCTATGAGGCAAGCCGAGATAAAATAGTTACTTTAACGTTATTATTAGACCATAAACAAGGCGTATTATCAAGAGTATTGAACACAATATCTGCAGATTCAGGGAGTGTGTTAACTATTAATCAAGGAATTCCACTACAAGGGGTTGCAAATGCGACAGTATCAATAGAAACAGCAGATTTGGCAGTAGATTTAGAGGCTTTGTTAGATAAGCTAAGAATGGTAGAGGGAGTAAAAAGATTAGAAGTATTAGGACAAGCTTAGATAAGATGGAAAGGGTAAAAGTATGAATAAAAAGATTAAGATAGGACTATTAGGTTCTGGCACAGTTGGAACGGGTGTTATTAAGGTATTATTAGAAAATGTTCATGAAATTACACAGAAAATTGGTAGAGAAGTTGCTATAACAAAAGTTCTAGTGCGTGACTTAAACAAAAAACGTAAAATTCCTTCTACATGTACAATTATAGATGATTTTGAAGAAATTATAAATGATGATAGTATTGATATTGTAGTCGAAGTCATGGGTGGTGAGAATCCAGCGAAAGAATATATGTTACGGGCATTAGAAGCTGGAAAGCATGTAGTAACAGCAAATAAAGATGTCGTTGCAAAGTATGGAAAATTAATGTTTGAGGCAGCAGAAAAGCATAAGGTGGATTTCATGTTTGAGGCTAGTGTTGGCGGTGGTATTCCAATTATAACACCTTTAAAGCAGTGCTTAACAGCAAATAAAATCCTTGAAGTTATGGGGATTGTCAATGGCACGACAAACTATATGCTGACTAAAATGACAAATGAAAAATTGGATTATCATACTGTACTTACTGAAGCACAAGCAAAAGGTTATGCTGAATCTGATCCTATTGCTGATGTTGGTGGATTAGATGCTGCCAGGAAAATTGCGATTTTGTCTTCTATCGCATTTAATACTAGAGTTCATTTAGATGATGTTTATGTGGAGGGAATTACAGCGATTACTCCAGAAGATATTGAATATGCACGTGAGCTTGGTTATGTAATAAAATTATTGGCAATTGCAAAAGATGTACCTGCGTATGGCATCGATGTTAGAGTTCATCCTGCATTGGTACCGAATACGCATCCATTAGCATCGGTGAATGATGTATTTAATGCAATTTTCGTAAAAGGAAATGCTGTAGGCGAGACGATGTTTTATGGGCGTGGGGCTGGCGAAGGGCCAACAGCTAGTGCTGTTGTTGCTGATATTATTGATATTTCTCGCAATATTGTTCACAAAACAAGTGGGAAAATTAGTTGTACTTGTTTTGAAGATAAAATGATTTGCCCAGTAGAAAAGTCGATTTCTGCTTATTATGTACGTTTATTAGTAAAAGATGAACCAGGGGTTTTAGCAACAATTGCAGGGGCCTTTGGAAATAATCAAGTAAGTTTAAATTCTGTCATTCAAAAACGTCGTGTAAACGGTTGTGCTGAAATTGTATTAATTACACATGAAGTAGCGCAAGAACATCTTGCAAAGGCTTCGGCTATAATTAAAAATTTAAAAGATGTTACAGAGATTCGTAATATTATAAGAGTTGAGGCGCAGCGCAAATAGGTTTCAATAACGGGGGAGAAAAAATGCTGAAATCAGTAAAAATTAAAGTTCCAGGAACTTCAGCAAACTGTGGGCCAGGCTTTGATTCTATAGGAATTGCTTGTACAATTTATAATGAATTAGAATTGACCTTGAATAACAGTGGAAAATTAACAATAGAAATTGATGGAGAAGGTAAAAATAATATTCCGTGTGATGAACGCAATGTTGTTTGGAAATCTATTCAATATTTATTAAGAAAAGCGGAAAAAAAATATAATGGTGGAATAATCAAAATGTCTAATGGAATTCCGCTAGCACGTGGATTAGGAAGTAGTGCGGCTGCTATTGTATCTGGATTAATGGCGGCTAATGTAGTTATTGGCAGTCCATTTAATAAGCAAGAGATATTTCAGATGGCAACGGATATAGAAGGGCACCCGGACAATGTTGCTCCAGCTATTTTTGGTGGCATTACGTTAAGTATTGATCAAGATCATATTGCACAATGCTTATCTTTTATGCCACCAAAAGGAATTAAATTAGTCGTAGCTATTCCTAGCTTTAATTTATCGACTAAAATGGCAAGAAGAGTCCTGCCTAATATGGTTCCATTACAAGATGCGGTTTTTAATGTTAGTCGTACGGCGCTATTAGTAGGTGCGCTGTGTAAAGGCGAATATCAACACTTGAGAAATGCCCTAGGGGATAAATTACATCAACCATATCGCCTAGGTTTGATCCCTGGAATGGAAGAAGTATTTAACAAAGCCTTAAAAAATGGTGCATTAGGTGTTGCTTTAAGTGGGGCAGGTCCTTGCTTGATTGCATTTACAACTGAAAAAATGAATGAAATAGGCGAAGCGATGGTAAGTGCTTTTAGATCAAATGATGTTGATGCAAAATATGTTATTTTAGATATTGACTCACAAGGAGTACAGGCTACGGAAATTTAAACATGCATAAATAAGAATGACAGTTTCATCTGTTATTCTTATTTTTTTTTTTTTGAATAAATTGCGAGTTAGCTCATAATTTTATATAGATAGAGGAGGTATTATCGTGTGGAGTATTGGCGGGATATTCCTTTTACTTATATATGGAATTTGGTTGCGTAGCTACAAATATAGAAAAAAAGTAGAAGTTGAGCCTGTATCATCTCCATTGTCATTAGCAATACAAGATTTAATAGGAACAGCAGGCGGGATTTATTTGGCAATTACGCTGTTAATTTCTTTTTTAAAAATTGTTATTCCTGATAAAATTATAATTTTTGCAATAGAGGTCGAACCCATTGCACTAATTTCTATACTTTTAGCAGTATTTCAACCGGTTATTGAAAGAATAATAAGGTGGGTGAGGTTATGAGATTAAGTGAGCTTAGGGGAAAAGAAATTGTCGATATTAACGATGGGATAAAAATTGGAGTTTTGGATGAATGTGAATTGGTATTTGATGATACAAGTGGAAGTATTCATTCTATATTGATTCCCAATAGAAATGCATTATCGCATTTCATTGGAAGCAATCGTGCAATATCAATTCCTTGGGAATCAGTACAGAAAATTAGCAATGAACTAATTATTATAAATAGTTATAAATATAAAGACAATTCAGAATGAGTTTAAATAAGTCTGTTTAATTGAATTTTATGGGGGAATTAATATGGATAACTTTATTTGTGATGAAATTGTTGAGAAGTATAAAAAATATATTAACCCATCGTTGCCTAAATTGTTATATTTTATGAATATTTTAAAAGTTGAAGATAAATCAGATGGATTATACATATACGATATAAACAATAAGCCATATATAGATTGTTTAGGAGGGTATGGAGTTTTTAATTTTGGACATCGCAACTCATTTATAATTGATGAAGTAAAAAAGCAATTGGATCTCATGCCTATGGGGAGCAAAGTTTTTCTAAATCGACCTTTGGCAGAATTTTCAAATTTACTAGCAGAAATCTTGCCGGGGGATATAAAATATAGTTTTGTGGTAAATAGTGGAGCTGAAGCAGTGGAAGGGGCTTTGAAATTAGCTAAACTTTATACGGGTAAAAGTAAAATTATTGCCATGCTGAATGGGTTTCATGGGAAGACTTTAGGTGCGTTAAGTGCTACCGGAAGAGAGTTATATAGAAATCCATTTAAGCCATTACTTCAAGACTTTTTTCATGTTCCATTTAATGATATAGAATCTTTATGTAAAATTGTTGACAAAGATACAGCTGCAATTATTGTGGAACCAATACAAGGGGAAGGTGGAATTATAGTTCCTGATACTGGATATTTGAATAAAGTAAAGCAACTATGTGAAGAATATAATTGTCTACTAATTTGTGATGAAATTCAAACCGGAATGGGGCGCACAGGTAAATTTTTTGCGGTGAATTATGATGAAGTAGTACCGGATATTATTCTTACAGCTAAAGCCCTTGGCGGTGGGATAATGCCAATTGGAGCTTTTTCGTCTACAAAAGAAATATGGAATTCTTTTATAGAGAGTCCTTTTTTGCATACTTCGACTTTTGGAGGAAATCCTTTAGCTTGTAGTGCAGGAATTGCAACTATTACCTTTATGCAACGTGAATATGAAAATTTAAGGGTTGGTAAAAAAGGGAAATATTTTATTAGCCAATTAGAACAATTAAAATCTACTTATCCACATTTAATAAAAGAAATTCGTGGGCGTGGTTTGATGATTGGAGTTGAGTTGATTAAGGAGGAAATAGGTGGATTAACCATTGCTGAACTTATAAAACGCGGTGTTTTAGTTGCATATACGCTAAATAACCCAAAGGTAATTCGATTAGAGCCGCCATTTATTATTACGGAGAAAGAAATTGATCAAGTGATTAACATTTTTGCAGAAGCATTTCAAAGTATTGAAAAATTTATGGAATAAATATATTTACAGTTAAAATAAGTATAGGGAGGTTTTTTTATGCCGCATATAGAGGTTGACAAACTTTTAAAATACAGTTGTGATGCTATTTATCCATTTATTTGTAGAATGGAACGTTATCCAGAATTTATGGACAACGTAGTAGAGGTAAAAATCTTAGAGCGTGATACTTGTAAAACAATAACTTCATGGAAGGTATTCGTGGATGGAATAAAAGTAGGATGGATAGAAGAAGATTTGTTTGATGAAAAAAACTATAAAATTTCATATAAACAAATTGAAGGTGATTTTACTAATTTTAACGGAGAATGGATACTGGAGAAAACGCAAGAGGGAACTATAGTAAAGCTTATTATAGATGTTGATTTAGGAATTTCGATGTTAGCAAACTTTATTAATCCGATACTAATAAAAAAAATATCGGATAATAGTATGAAAATGCTTGAATCAATAGAAAAAGAATTGAATCAAAAAGAAAATGAGATAAAGATGACATCTTGAAACATAAAAATAAAAAATAACAAATAATGACTTGATGGAATATGGAAATTGTCATATCATAGAAAATAGATTATTTAAATTAGGAGTTGTTTTATTTGAATAAGAAAAACATTATTTCGTATAAAGGGGTAACACCTCAAATTGATTCAAGTGTATATATATCAGAGGGTGTTGCTATTATTGGTGCTGTCAAAGTTGAAGAAGGGGCAAATATTTGGTTTAATTCTGTGCTACGTGGCGATATAGAAAAAATTCAGGTTGGAAAATATACTAATATTCAAGATAATTGTACAGTGCATGTAATGAGTGATTGCCCAGCCCTTATTGGAGATTATGTAACTGTTGGGCATGGGGCAATTGTACATGGATGCACAATAGAGAATAATTGTCTAATTGGTATGGGAGCAGTTTTACTCGGTTATTGTAAAATTGGTGAAAATTCTATAATTGCAGCAGGAAGTGTAGTAACAGAAGGAAAGGTTATACCACCAAATTCGATGGTTATGGGAATTCCAGGGAAAGTGGTTCGTCAATTAAGTGAAAAAGAAATAGCAGATATAAAAAAATCGGCTATGCATTATTATGATATAGCACAAGAATACATAAAATAAGGAGTCATACAAATGGAACATACACTTGTTTTAATAAAGCCGGATGTTGTGAAAATGAATTCAATAGGGGTTATTTTAAGTGAATACGAAAAAGCTGGTTTGAAAATTGAAGCTTTAAAAATGTTGAAGATGACAAAAGAGTTGGCTGCAAAACATTATGCTGAACATATTGGTAAACCTTATTATGCTAAACTTGTTGATTTTATGATTTCAGGTCCATTAGTTGCATTAGTTTTAAGTGGGGAAAATGCAATCAATGAGGTAAGAAAAATTAATGGTGCCACAAATCCAGTAAATGCAGAACCTAATACAATTCGAGCTAAATTTGCTACAGATAGTACTTTAAATGCTGTGCATGCATCGGATTGTATTGAAAATGCGCGACGGGAAATCAATTTATTTTTTCTAGCCGATGAATTAATGTATAATCTTTAAATGGAGATGATATTATGGGTGTTTATACAAAAACTGGCGATAACGGAACTACAGGGCTTTTTACAGGTGAACGTGTTGATAAAGATTCAATACGAGTAGAGGCATATGGTTCAGTTGATGAAGCAAATTCTTTTTTAGGGTTAGCTAGAGCTTTTGCGAAGAAGGAAGAGGTAATTGAGCAAATTCATAGTATACAAAAAATTAGTATGTTATTAATGGCTGAATTGGCAAGCAAATCTTCTAAAGAATATATTACCCGAAAACATATTGATGATATTGAAAGTATAATTGATAATTTTGAGAAAAAATTACCGCCGTTAACTGCTTTTATTACGCCTGGAGATACGTCCGCTGGCGCTGCTTTAGATATAGCGCGAACTACGATTAGAAAAGCTGAGCGCAGAGTTCTTACTTTACATCATCACGAAGCGGTATCGAAATATGTAACAATCTATTTAAACAGATTATCTGATTTGTGTTTTGTGTTGATGCGTTATGAAGAACTTTAATTGTCACAAAATTCTTCTGTGATACATATGGTAATGTAGATGGATTATCATAGGAGGGGTTTTTGTGAAAGCGGTTTCTATTTATGTTTTTTCTGTGCCAAAACCATTGCGAAGTGTTATACGTGTCATCAGTAAAAATAAATAATTACTTATTAAACCGTCCTAGATCATATAAATTACTTTAAATAATTTATATGATTTAGGACGGTTTAATTTTTAGAAAAATCAATTTTAAAAAAGGAGAATGGCATGTTGTCAGAGAATACAGAAAATACTGACAATATTGTAGCTGTCGAGTTAATAGCACAGGAGGGATAACCATGAAAGAGTATACAAGAAATCTTATTAGAAACATTGCAATTGTGGGACACGGAAAATCAGGGAAAACTTCACTGACAGATACTTTGATTTTTAATGCTGGCTATGCAAAAAGAATAGGTAAAGTAGATGAAGGGACGTCACTCATTGATTTTGAGGTTGAAGAAGTAAAAAGAAAGATGAGTATAAGTAGTACTCTAGCCTCTTGTGAATGGCAAGGTTATAAATTGAATTTTATTGATACTCCTGGTTATCCTGATTTCATAGGCGAAGTGAAATCTGTAATGCAGGCGGCTGATAGTGCTTTAATTGTGCTATGTGCTCCTGCGGGAATAGAAGTTGAGACGGAAAAGGTTTGGGAGTATGCTAGTGCAATTAAATTGCCAAGGGCTTTTTTTATTAATAAAATGGATCGGGAACATGCAGATTTTTATGCTGTAGTCGAACAGTTAAAAGTAAAATTTGGAACAGGCGTAGTGCCTATTCAGATTCCGATTGGTTCTGAAGAAGCCTTTCATGGGGTTGTAGATTTATTATCGATGAATACTCGGTTTGTTACGAGTAACAATGTGCCTGTAGAAGGAGAAATACCAGAATTTTTGCAAAAAGAAGTAGAGGACGCTAGACAGCAATTAATTGAAGTCGTAGCCGAATTTAATAATGATTTATTAGATAAGTATTTAGAGGGAAAAGAGATATCAGAAGAAGAAGTTTCTATTGCTTTAGCGGAGGGAATTCAGGCGGCAAAAATATTTCCTGTTTTATGTGGGTCATCCTTAAAGAATATTGGGTCTCGTAAGCTGTTAAATTCCATTATCAATTATATGCCAGAACCAATGCTCAAACCGGTGATGGGAATTATTCCCGATACAGGAGAAATTATTGAACGGGTTGCTACAGATGAATTCTCCGCTATTGTTTTTAAAACAACAGCAGATCCATTTGTCGGTAGGCTAAATTATTTAAAAATAATTTCAGGCGTATTAAAAGCAGATATGACTTTATATAATGTTGATAAGGAAAAATCGGAGAAGATAAATGCATTTTTTACGATGCGAGGAAAACAACAGGAGGCTATGGAAATAGCTCATGCAGGAGATATTGTTGTCATAGCAAAAATGCAATATGTAGCGACTGGAGATACACTTTGCAGCAAAGAAAATACCATTTTATATGAGCCAATTGAATTTCCTAAACCGATGTTTACGATGGGGATACAGGCGAAAAACAAGGGCGATGAGGATAAGATTAGCAATGCATTAGGGCGTATTACCGACGAAGATTTGACAATAAAAGTTTTTAAAGATTCTGAAACAAAACAATTATTAATCAGTGGTATCGGAGAATTACATTTAGAAATTATTTTAGATAAAATAAAAAGAAAATTTGGGGTTGAAGTTTTGTTGAAAGAACGCAAGATTCCCTATAGAGAGACGATAACTGCTAGTGAGAAAGTAGAAGGTAAGCATAAAAAACAAAGCGGTGGCCATGGACAATATGGGCATGTATGGCTGCAAATAGAACCTTTGCCAGCTGGAAGCGGGTTTGAGTTTATCGAAACGCTCTTTGGTGGAGCTATACCTAAACAATATGTTCCGGCGGTTGAAAAAGGGGTTCGAGAAACTTTAGAAGCGGGTATTTTAGCTGGATATCCTATGGTTGATATCAAAGTCAATTTATGTGATGGATCATATCATAACGTGGATTCGTCCGAAATTGCATTCAAGATGGCAAGTGCATTGGCGATTAAAAAAGGAGCGATGTTAGCAAAACCTATATTGCTTGAGCCAATCTATAATTTAACAATTAGTATTCCAGAATATTATATGGGAGATATTATTGGTAATTTAAATGCTAGCAGAGGTAGAATCTTAGGGATGGAAACCATAACCAAAGGAATGGGATTGGTGAGAGCTCAAGCTCCATTAAGTGAATTAGCAAGGTATGCTACAGATTTACGATCGATATCGCAAGGCAGAGGAACCTTTGATATGGAGTTTTCACATTATGAAGAATTACCTAATAAATTGGCAAAAGATATCATTGAATCTAAAAAAAATGAAAAAAGTGATATATAAAAAAGAGGAGCTAAGAAAGCTCCTCTTTTTTTATATCACTTTTAAAAATCAAAATGGCTGAGGCGGCTGGACTCGAACCAACGAATGCGGGAGTCAGAATCCCGTGCCTTACCAACTTGGCGACGCCCCAAAAACATACCCGATAGTTAAATATTATATTCTTTTATAATGTGAAAGTCAAGAAATATCTTTGGAAATAACAAACGATAAGGAAGGTTTTATATCAATTTCAAAGGTTCGTGGCCAAGGATAGTTTACATCAATTTTCATATCTTTAACTTTTAAAAGAAAATAAGTATCATTATATTGGATTTTAATTGGAATTCTATAAGCGGAGTCATTCAATAGAATACGAGATTGCTGCAACATTTCTTTTTGTAATTGTGCGTTCGCAAAGTTGTAAGAATCATTTAAATTGTATACATCAATATTTTGTGCTTTTAAAAGATGATCAATTTTCGCATGTGAAGATTTTAAATAATACCAATCTTCTAAGAAACGTGAGGTTAAAAATGTCAAATGATTCGAATAAGTGGTTGCTAAATCCTTTTCGCTGGTGATATTGTGTAATTTGCCAGTAAATAAAGTTGCTTGGGTAATCGCAGTTCCGATAGAATTGCTTGTGGTATTCCATCCGGAGTAGGCAATTAACTGATTTAATGGAACGTGGTTAGCCTTTAACACAGGAAAAAGTGTTTCAGAAGCTTCGAAGTTTTCACTTAAATCAACTAGCGCGACTTTGTAGCCGCTCTCTAAAAGCTTTTTTAATTCTTGTGCACTAGCATATCGATTCTGCATATTGTCTTTAGTTCCAATGTAAACGTAAAGAACAAAATCCGCACTATCAATAGAAGTGGTTTGAATTCCTTTAGCAATTTCAATTTTTTCTTTTGCGGTAGTTGCAACTGAATGTGGCATATAGGGCATTACAATACTTGATGCTTTTTCATCATTGTATTGTACAAAAATTTTAGGTTGATGATGTTGAAGTGTAGAATTTATACTCCCTAATATAGTTAAGGCAATTTCATCGGTCCCCCTGGTAATAATTACCTGGTTCTCAGCGATGTTTTTTTGCCATAAATAATGTTGTAAATTTCTTTTTATTATATTGGGAATGCCGAAGGATTGTCCATCATCTTGACCGATAAGAAGTTGTTTTAAAACACCTTTTTGGGTTAAATTTATTAATTCTTTATTCAATTTTTCATTTTCAGCATATAAAGTAAGATAGTTATTTTTGATATTCGTTGGAAGTTTTGCTTCTACTTCCTTTTGTCGTTCTATATCAATAGGATTATGAAAGGTATAAATAATATCTTTTAATTTAGAAAATTCTAAAATGCTTGTTTGATATTTTTTAGTTTCTTCGCTGTCGCCAACCCACAGACGAGGAATTATATTAAAGGCATATAAATCTATGCTGGGATATTGATTATGTATTTCTTGCAATAGCTGAAGTGTATCAACTATGTCATTCTCTGAGCCCTCGGAAAGGCGTGAAGCCATTAGGCCTCCATGAATGAGCATGTCTGTAGATATAATAGCAAAATTTACATTTTTAATATTATCTTTCAACCATTGTCGTACTAAAATTTGATTTGCGGGTGTTTTATAATTGTCAAGAATTTCATCAGGTGGAATGATTATTTCAATATTTACTATTTTAGCTAGGTCAATAACAAAATTTGTACAAGGCGGGCGACTGTCTAATGGAATCAATAAAATTTTATGTTGATATTGAATTGGGGTGGGTGCCATTAGTTTATAACTAGGAATAGTTGAAAAAAAATAGCAGGTTATTATAAGAAAAATAGAAAAGCTTGCAATAATTTTAGATTTCACTTTATCACCTTTCTTTAAGTCTTGTATATTAAACATGTATTTTGTACGTGCTAATATTCACTAATGATAACAAATATGCTAGAATATAAAATATAATTTTATATGAGGGAGTACAATGAGAATAATAACAGGAATTGCAAAAGGATGCAAATTAAAAGCGCCAAAAGGCTTAGTAACTAGACCAACGGCAGATAGGGTAAAAGAATCTTTATTTAGTATAATTCAAAATCAAATCTATGCTTCTAATGTATTAGATATTTTCGCTGGAAGTGGGAATTTAGGATTAGAGGCCTTGAGTAGGGGGGCTAATAAAGCCTTTTTCGTTGATCAGAGTTTAGATAGCATATGTGTAATAAAAGATAATGCTGAACATACAAAATTAATTGAACGATGCAATATTTATAAAATGGATGTTTTCTCAGCATTAAGCAAATTTATGAATATGGATTTGCGATTTGATCTTGTTTTTTGTGATCCTCCATATCACAAAGGGTTGAGTGAAAAGGTTCTAGTGCTCTTAGACGATCTGACAATTCTTTCAAATGAAGCATTGGTCATTATTGAACATTCTAGAGAAGATAAATTAAGTGAGAATTTAAAATATTTAAATTTAAAAAAACAACAAAAATATGGCACAACTATAATCAGTATATATCAATATAATAAATAGTTATTAAGAGTAAAAGGAGAGGTAAAATTATGCGGATTGCTGTATGTCCAGGGAGTTTTGATCCTGTTACCAACGGACATATTGATATTTTTGAAAGAGCAAGTGGAATGTTTGATTTGTTTATCGTTGGAGTTTTTCACAATCCAAACAAAAAACCGTTGTTTACGATGGAAGAACGTGTAGATTTATTAAAAAAATCTACTGAACATATAAAAAATATAAAAATAGATTGTTTTAGTGGATTACTAAATGAATATGTTAGAGAAAATGATTCTAAAATTGTTGTTCGTGGTTTAAGAGCGATTAGTGATTTTGAATATGAGTTTCAGCGAGCTTTATTATTAAAAAAGATAGATTCTGAAATTGAGACGATATTTATGATGACGAGTAATGAGTATTCGTTTTTAAGCTCGTCGGGAATTAAAGAATTAGCAAATTTCAATGGAAATATTAAAGGACTCGTGCCCGAGTATGTAGAAATAAAAATAAAACAAAGAATTTCTGATTTGAAAAAACAAATGAATAGATAGGATGGTGCTATTAATGACCATTGAAGACTTTTTGGATAAAATGGAACAGTTGATTCTAGAAGCAGGTAGGGTACCTTTTACGAACAAGAGAGTAATAGAAGAAGATGATTTAGTGACTCTTTTAGATGCATTAAGACGTGATGTTCCAAATGAAATTCAAGATGCACAAAATATCGTAAAGGAAAGAAATCATATTTTAGCTGAGGCTGAGGAGGAAGCTAAAAAAATCGTTGAGATGGCTCATAATAGGGCAGATTCTTTAATAAATGATCATATTATAGCCAAAAAAGCTCAAGAAAGTGCAAAAGATTTAATGGATGCAACGAAGAAGGAACGCGAAGCATTGCGTAGTGATGCTTTTGAATATGCAGATGCAGTTTTTAGTCAGTTAGATCAAAATTTAAATACTGCGCTTCAAACAATAAGACAAGCACATGTTGAATTAAAAAAAATTAAATAACTTGAAGTTTAGCTATAAAAATATAATGCGCTCTAAATATTTAGAACGCATTATATTTATTTCTGAATATAAAATAACTTTTTTAAAAATAAAAAAAACATAGATAAGATGAACATAACAAGCAATATAAGACATGTTTGGTATGCGATAAAATCTATTCTTAAGATCCAATCTGACAATGAATGAATTGATTTTGTAACGGTAATATCAGGGGATAAAAACAGTTGAGTGATGAAATTTGCTGGTCCCATAAGTAAAAGAACTAGAATTGCTGAGAAAATTGCATGTAAAAAACGAGAGATTATATAGGGAAACATTCGAATGTGGGATTCAGTTGCAATACTTGCTACTTGCCCATGTACAGATAAACCACTCCAAGCAATAATTGCGCTTGCAATTGCAACTTTTTCAGTTAAAGGGCAATCTGCTTGACTTGCAGCTAATACACCTAAATCTATTTCGAATAATCCAAAGCTTAATGCTTGTGAAAGAGTATCACTAAATCCTATAATTGTCAAAAGATTAGCAAAGAAAAGATTTAAATATGCGATTATACCAATTGCTGATAATAAATTCAGACAAACTGAGAAAATAACAATAAATCCACCGATTAATAAGATAGTGTTCATTGAAGTTCTAATAGCGTCTCCTAGTAGGTTAGGAATGGAACGGGGGTCTTTTTGTCTATATAAATATAATTCCTGAAATGCACGTTTAAAAATATTATTATAGGGTTTTACGCAGGAAGAAATTTGATCTTTATTTCTTCCATAGAAACTATAAATGAATCCTATAATTATACTAGAAGAGTAGTGGGCCAAAGCTAAAATCATGCCTAACTCAGGAGACTGGAACATTCCAACGGACACTGCGCCAAAGATAAATAATGGATCAGCTGTATTACTGAATGCAAGTAATCGTTCCGCTTCAATAGAAGAACAAAGGTTGTTTTTTTTCAACTTACTAGTTATAACTGCATCCATTGGATATCCTGAAGCAAGGCCAAGAGATAAAGCAAAAGCACCTACACCAGGAACATTAAAAACGGGACGCATTAAGGGTTCAAGAAAAACGCCTATGGCATTTACAACTCCAATACCCATGAGAAGTTCCGAAAGAATGAAGAAAGGTAATAAAGACGGGAAGATTACGTTCCACCATAAACTTATCCCAGAAATTGCTGCATCAAAAGTTATTTTTGGATTAGCGATTATTGAAATGGTCATGAAAATTAGACCTAGTGCAAATAAATAAGTAATTATTTTGGAATGTTTAATGGTTTTCATTGAATTTTATACTCCTCAAAATTAATTTTAATAATTCATATTCAAATTAATGGTTTTTGAGAAGCTTTTAATGTAATATTAAATTAAAAAAATAGGACTGTTTAAAAAATCTAATCCTCCAATATGTTTTTTTGAATCTGGAAGACTAAGAAAAAATAAGTCGGTTGCATAAATATCTAGTAATAACATTTTTTGTAGATCTGTTAGATTTGAATTGTTTTTATCTTTAGATGTAATGTGTTTACTTACTTTGGTTATTATAGGAATATCGGAGTGTTGTTTTACTTTCTTTAATAAAGCTCTTCCCGTTTGATTAAAACCTAAAACTCTAGCATATAAAGGTCCGCTTTTGTCAAAGGAGTGTAAGGAATTTTTTTTTGTACCTATTAGAAAATGAAGTAAAATTCTTTGCAACCTAGAATTTGGATATCGTTTGCTTTTAATATTTTCAAGTAATGATTCATAAGAAGTCGATATATTCATAGCATTAAATATTTTATGTTCTAAACCTTCGGCTATTCCAGGAGTTTCTTGAAGATTTAATATGGTAGTATTGCGTAACTTTGCAAGTAGTGGAATTGATAAGTTATCTAGAGAAGGAAGCAAATTTTCTTGTAATCGGTTCATCATTACATTATAAGTTGAAATAGGAATACAGTTTTTTACCGCCGATAAACCTTGCGGATTGGTGAAAATTTGATGCCTAATAGCAGATGCGCTAGCAATAACATCAGCTATGCTTGTGTCATTATGTTGAGCTATAGAGCGTTCAATTAGCAAAGGCTGGATAGCGGAATTATACTGATGAATTGCTTTTAAATATTCTATCGCTAATATATTGTTCGGTTTAGAAATTATTTCAGGCGAGATATTTAGTAGTGAACTAATAGATGTTGCTAATGCTTGCGGATAGCTTTTCCCGAATTTTAGGTGCTTTTTAAAGAGGGGTAAAAAATCTGTGTTTTCTGAAATGAGAGCAATACTATTTAGCAAATTATAATTTGAAATTTCTGTACCAAAAGAAACGGTATTAACGATTTTTAAGGCATCTAACAATCTTATAGCGCCACTTGCAAATGATTCAGCACTGCGTGCCGTAAACACAAATGGAAGCTCTATAACTAAATCTACTCCGCATTTTATTGCCATTTCAGCTCTGCTCCATTTATCTAGCAAAGCTATTTCACCTCTTTGAGTAAAATTTCCACTCATAACACATATGATTCCAGATGGTTGTACTTTCTCTTTTGAAATATTTAAATGGAATTGATGACCATTGTGAAATGGATTGTATTCTGCGATAATGCCTAATATAGACATAAAGACTTCACCCCTGTATTTATTTTAGATAAAATCTATTTTAACATTTTTTCTTACTAAATATAGATAAAACTATATTATATTTATTTAAAAGATAAAAATCTTGACATTTTTCTTTCGTATCGCTATAATAGATTGAGGTTGAGGTGGAAATGATGAAAATTAATGTCGTGCAACCTAAAACTAATGTTGGGAAAGCTTACATATTTAGCTTTACGACTTCAGCAGAGGAACTTGATATAAATGTTAGTCAATATACCATAGATGGTAATGTTGATATTAAGGGAGAAGTTTTATATACGGGAACTTGCTTTAGGATTTCTGGGGATATCAGTTTTACTAAATCTTTTCAATGTGATCGTTGTTTAGAATATTTTTCTCAAAAGCAAATGTTGAGTTTTCTTGAAGAGTGTAAAGCAGAAGTGAGCGATGAGGACGTCGGGGAAGAAGTAATTTGTTTTAGTGGAAACGAAGTTGATATTGCGAATTTAATTCGTGAGACGATATTGCTGTCGCAACCACTGAATAATATATGTAGTCCTGATTGTCGCGGATTGTGTTTGAAATGTGGTGCGAACCTGAATGATGAAGAATGTGGGTGCGATAGACACATTGTTGATCCGAGGCTTGCAGCATTACAAAAGCTTTTAAATAAGCGGTAAAGGTTTAATTGCCTGAGTTGATTTAAGGAGGTGTAATAAATGGCAGTACCTAAACGTAAAATGTCTAAAGCTCGTCGTGATAAACGTCGCGCGAATTGGAAATTAACTGTTCCTGGTCTTATTGCATGTCCGCAATGTCATGAACCTAAAATGCCACATCGTGTATGTTCTGAATGTGGTTACTACGATGGTAAAGAAGTAGTTAAAGTAGAAGCTGAATAAAAATTTCTAGTATGAGCAATATATAAGTTAACTTATATATTGCTCATTTTATTTTTATTTTTCTTGATTTTTAGTATTGATATGTTTTATAATGGACACAATGACTTGATTATAGTACCTGATACTAAAAATAGGTGATAGTAGTATGGCACGGATGAAGAAAGCTGATAGACAACGATTTTTATTAGAATATATACAAGAAACCCCTTTTTTAACTGATGAAGAGTTGTCAAAACGTTTACACGTTAGTATTCAGACAATTCGTTTAGATAGGTTAGAACTAGGGGTTCCAGAATTGCGCGAACGCATAAAAAAAATGGCAGAAGATGCGCAATTAAAAGTTAAATCAATATCTAATAGAGATGTTGTAGGAGAGCTTATAGATTTAGAATTAGGCAAAAGCGGAATATCTTTAATGACTGTTACAGAAGATATGGTTTTTGAAAAAACAAAAGTGGCAAGGGGATATCATGTCTTTTCTCAAGCAAATTCTTTGGCTTTAGCAGTAATTGATGCGCCGGCCGCTGTAACTGGAGTGGCAAATATAAAGTATAAAATACCGATAGAAGTCGGTGAAAAATTGATCGCAAAAGCAGAGATTGTAAAGCAAAGAGGTAATAAATATTTTGTTTGGGTAAAAATAAAAAATGCATGTCAAGAAGTATTTCGTGCTAAATTTATTATGGTTTCATTAGATTAATGGAGGGCATTTCTTTATGAAAATTGCAATTGATGCAATGGGCGGTGATGATGCGCCAAAAGAAATTGTGCTTGGTGCTATAGAGGCTACAGAACAATTTGATTGCGAGTTAGTTTTAGTCGGAGATAAAGAAAAAATTAATAAAGTTTTAGCGACTAAACCTAATTGGAATAGAAATAAAATTTCGATTTATCATGCAGATGAAGTAATTGAAATGGGAGAGCATCCTGGTGCAGCTGTAAGAAGAAAAAAAAATTCTTCGATTGTTGTAGCTACAAGATTGGTAAAGACAGGAGAATGTGATGCGGTTCTTTCCGCTGGAAGTACTGGTGCTGCTGTAGCTGCGGCACTTCTTGGTTTAGGGCGTATTTCTGGGATTGATAGACCGACAATTGCGACTCCACTACCTAACAGTGAAGGAATAACTTTATTGTTAGATTCTGGTGCGAATGTTGATAGTAAACCAAACCAATTAAAGCAGAGTGCCATTATGGGGGCAATATATGCTAAATATGTTTTTGGTATACATAATCCGAAAGTTGGTTTGCTAAATATAGGAGAGGAACCTACAAAAGGAAATGAACAGGCGTTATCGACATATCCTCTTTTACAAAGCTTAAAAACAATTAACTTCATTGGAAATGTTGAAGGAAGAGATATTCCTAAAGGAACTGTTGACGTTGTAGTTTGTGATGGCTTTGTAGGAAATATTGTTTTAAAATTTGCCGAGGGATTAGCAAAAACAATGATTGATTTGCTAAAAGATGCGATAAAAAATAGTAATATATTCTCAAAATTGGCGGCTTTAGTATTAAAGTCAAGTCTTAAAAAGCTTAGTAAACGTGTCGATTATGCTGAATATGGTGGTGCACCTTTATTAGGGGTAGATGGGTGCTTTATTATTTGTCATGGAAGTTCAAAAGCCAAAGCGATTAGAAGTGCAGTTGGAATAACTTGTAATTATATAAAAAATGATGTGGTTCAGCATATTAAGGAGAATGTAATAAAGGAGGCCGATGTAGAAAATGTCAAAGAATAAATTTGGAGTAGGAATAATAGGCACTGGGTACTATGCACCAGAAAAAGTGGTAACAAATGCGGATTTAGAGAAAATGGTTGATACGAATAATGAATGGATTATAGATCGGACAGGAATCAGTGAACGCCGAATTGTCGATGACAATATAGCAACCTCAGATATTGCAGTGAAAGCGGCGCAAAATGCTTTAGCTGATGCAGGGGTTAAGCCAGAAGAAATAGACCTTATTATTGTAGCGACCTTGACACCTGATATGGTTTTCCCGTCGGCGGCTTGTGTAGTACAAAATAAATTACAAGCGGTAAATGCAGCAGCTTTTGATTTATCGGCTGCTTGCTCTGGTTTTGTATATGCCATGAGTGTAGGAAGTCAATTTATTCAATCTGGAATGTACAAAAAGGTTCTAATTGTTGCTGCGGAGTCTTTATCGAAAATTACAAACTGGGAAGATCGTAATACTTGTGTATTATTTGGGGATGGTGCTGGTGCAGCTGTTCTTGGTCCTGTTGAAGAAGGATATGGGATACTTGGTGTAGAATTAGGTGCAGATGGTTCTGGAGCTGAATTCTTGCATATGCCAGCAGGAGGAAGTCTTTATCCTGCAACTTTGGAAACAGTGAAAAATAAAATGCATTATATTCATATGAATGGTAATGAAGTTTTTAAATTTGCAATTAAAATTATGGGCGAGGCTGCTTATAAAGCTTTAGAAGACGCAGGTTTGGATACTAAGGATGTGGATTGTCTTATCCCACATCAAGCAAATATTCGCATTATTAAATCGGCAGCAAAACGTTTACACTTGCCAATGGATAAAGTTTTTGTTAATGTTAATAAGTATGGAAATACTTCTGCAGCTTCAATTCCAATTGCGCTTGCAGAAGCTGTGAAAGAACGCCATTTTAAAAAAGGTGACATTATAGTTTTAGTCGGATTTGGTGCAGGGCTGACATGGGCATCTTGTGTATTGAAATGGTCGAAGGAGGAATAGTTTTGTTTAATGATACTATTTGTGATTTATTAAATATAGAATATCCGATTATGCAAGGTGGAATGGCTTGGATTGGTACAGCTGAATTGGTTGCTGCCGTATCTAACGCTGGAGGAATTGGTATTATTGGTGCAGGGCATATGCCGCCGGATATATTAAGAAATGAAATACGAAAGGCTAAAAGCTTTACGCAAAAGCCCTTCGGTGTAAATATTATGCTGATGTCTCCTTTTGTAAAAGAGGTTATGGAAGTTGTAATTGATGAGAGAGTGCCTGTAGTTACTACTGGTGCGGGAAATCCAGGAGAATATATTCCGGCATTAAAAGAAATCGGCAGTAAGGTGATTCCAGTAGTTGCGTCAGTTGCGTTAGCAAAACGATTGGAGAAAATCGGTGTAGATGCTGTAATTGCAGAGGGAATGGAAAGTGGAGGACATATTGGAACAATTACAACAATGGCATTAGTTCCTCAAATTGTAGATGCTGTAAATATTCCTGTTATAGCAGCCGGTGGGATTGCTGATTCACGTGGGATTACAGCGGCATTTGCACTTGGGGCGAAAGGAGTACAAATCGGTTCGCGATTTGTTGCATCAAAAGAATGTATTGCCCATGAAAATTATAAAAATGCTGTTCTGAAAGCTAAAGATCGATCAACTGTTGTTACGGGCGTGAGCACTGGGCATCCTGTTCGTGTAATCGGAAATAAATTAACGCGTGAATATTTAGAGCTCGAAAAAAATGGGGCAAGTATAGAAGCGTTAGAACAGTTGGGTGCGGGAAAACTGCATTTAGCGACTCACAAAGGTGATATTGATAATGGATCGGTTATGATTGGACAAATTTCTGGATTAATTAGCTCAATTGAATCTGTGGATGATATTATGCAAAATTTAATTAAAGGGATTTATCCTGTAAAAGAAAAATTAAACAATACGTTTCAAAAATAATATAATAGGAGCGATCAGATGAATAAAATTGCTTTTGTTTTTCCTGGACAAGGTTCTCAAACTGTAGGAATGGGAAAAGAATTATATGAAAATTATGAAATAGCTAAAGATTTATTTGAAAAGGCTGATAAAGCATTAGGTTTTTCTATTAAAGATATGTGTTTTAATGGACCGGAAGAGGAACTGCGAAAAACATATAATACACAGCCGGCTATTTTAACAATGAGTGTTATATGTTTTGAGGTGTTAAAGTCAAAAGGATTAAGTCCTGATATTGTTGCAGGGCATAGTTTAGGTGAATACTCTGCACTTGTAGCTGCCGGCGCAATAAATTTTGAAGATGCTGTATATCTTGTTCACCAACGTGGTAAATTCATGCAAGAGGCTGTGCCTTTGGGGGAAGGCGGAATGGCTGCAATATTAGGTATGGATAGAGAGAAGATTATTGAAATTTGTCAAAGAATTTCGAACAATGGAGAATCAGTACAAGCCGTTAATTTTAATTGTCCGGGGCAAGTTGTTATTGCAGGAACTACTCGTGGCGTAGAAGAAGCTTGTAACTGTTTAAAAGATACAGGTGCTAGAAAAACTGTAATGTTACCAGTAAGTGCTCCATTTCATAGTTTATTAATGCAACCAGCAGCAGAAAAGTTAGCCATTGAATTAGACAAAGTAGAAATTCGTGATGCTAAAATCCCGGTAGTAGCGAATGTTAATGGTAAAGTAATGCATGATGCCGCTACAATTAAAAATTTATTAGTTAAACAAGCGGCTAGTCCTGTAAAGTGGGAAGACTGCGTTGCTGAGATAGTAGAACAAGGTGCTAAGACTTTTATTGAGGTTGGTCCGGGAAAAGTTTTAAATGGCTTTAATAAGAAAATTGATAAATTAATCATAAATTTAAATGTCGAAGATATTACCTCCTTAGAAAAAACTCTTGATTATTTCAAGGAGGTTCGTTAAAATGCATTTAGATGGTAAGGTTGCTCTAGTTACTGGTGCATCGCGCGGAATTGGTAGAGCAATCGCAATTTTATTAGCAAAAGCTGGTGCTTTAGTTGTAATAAATTATGCTGGAAATCAAGAAGCAGCGCAATCTGTTGAAAGTGAAATTAACTCTTTTGGTGGAAAGTCATTTTTAATTCAAGCAGATGTTTCTAAAGCAGATGCAGTTGAAGAAATGATTCAAGAAGTTGTTAAAGAATGCGGAAGAATTGATATACTAATAAATAATGCAGGTATTACTAGAGATTCATTATTAATGAGAATGAAGGAATCTGACTGGGATGATGTATTAAATACAAATCTAAAGGGAATATTTCTTTGCACAAAGGCAGTTTCTAGATTGATGATGAAACAGAAATCTGGTAGGATTGTGAATATGACTTCAGTTGTTGGAATTATGGGGAACTCTGGTCAAGCAAACTATGCAGCAGCTAAAGCTGGTGTTATTGGATTTACAAAATCAATGGCACGGGAATTGGCATCGCGTGGAATAACGGTTAATGCAGTTGCTCCGGGGTTTATTGCTACTGATATGACGGCGATTTTATCTGAAGAAGTAAAAAGAGAGTTAAGTAATAGAGTTCCATTGCAAAGATTTGGTGAAGCAGATGATGTTGCTAAAGCTGTAATGTTTTTAGTTTCTGATAATGCATCTTACATTACTGGGCAAACTTTGAATGTTGATGGTGGCATGGTAATGTAATATATATGAAACAACCTTTGGAGGGAGGTGAATGTATGTCAACTTTTGAAAAAGTTAGAGAAATTGTAGTAGAACAATTAGGTGTTGAAGCCGATGATGTTACTATTGATTCTACTTTTATTGATGATTTAGGTGCTGATTCTCTTGATATTGTTGAATTAATCATGGCATTTGAAGAAGAATTTAGTGTTGAAATTCCAGATGAAGTAGCTGAAAAAATTAAAACTGTGAAAGATACTGTTAACTACATAGAGCAAAATAAATAATGTAGTTTATCACTCTCTGAAAGTCCCGCTAAAGCGGGACTTTATTGAGGTGATGTTTTATTGAATGGAGGAATTATTTCGTGAAACTTCCAGAATTAAAAATTGGTGAAAAAATTGCAAAGGTGCCGATTATTCAGGGTGGAATGGCTATTAGATTATCAACTGCTAGATTGGCTGCTGCAGTAGCTAATGCTGGTGGAATTGGACTTATTGCCGCATCTGGTATGTCAATGGATGAATTACGTCATGAAATTAGATTAGCTAGAAAACTTACTTCTGGTGTTATTGGAATAAATGCTATGGTAGCTGCACGTAAATTTAGTGATTTAGTTAAGACAGCTATAAGTGAAGGTATTGATCTAGTTGTTGCTGGTGCTGGATTTTCACGTGATATGTTTGGATTGGGTAAGGAGTCAAATACACCAATTGTACCAATTGTATCATCTGTAAAGTTGGCTAAAATATCAGAAAACTTGGGTGCGACGGCTGTAATTGTTGAAGGAAAAGAAGCTGGTGGACACCTAGGAACAGATCAATCAGTAAAGTCGTTAATTCCAGGAATTAGACAGGCTGTCAATATTCCTGTTATCGCCGCTGGTGGCGCAATGTCAGGATATGACATTGTAGATTTAATAAAACTTGGTGCTGATGGTGTTCAGATGGGAACTCGCTTTGCTGCGAGTGAAGAGTCAAATGCAGCACCAGCGTTGAAAGAATTTTATTTAAAAGCTAGGCCGGAAGACGTTGTTGTAATACAGAGCCCAGTAGGGCTTCCAGGTCGTGCTGTACGAAATCCATTTGCTGAAAAGATAATGAATGGAATTTCTCCTATAGATAAATGTGATGCTTGCTTAAAAAAATGCAAACAGAATTTTTGCATAATCAAGGCCTTAATTCGAGCGCAACAAGGTGATGTCGAAAATGGACTTGTATTTACTGGGGAGTATATTCATAAAATTGAAGAAATTTTATCAGTAAAAGAAATTTTTGCTCAGCTTCTTAAGGAAGCTGAAGTTACAAATTAAGTGAGGTGCTTTGATTGAAAAATAGAGTTGTTATTACTGGGATTGGAGCTATTACTCCGATTGGTATTGGAAAAGAAAACTTTTGGAATGCCTTATTAGCAGGAAAATCTGGCATTAATCAAATTACACGATTTGATGCAACTGGATATACTACACAAATTGCTGGCGAAGTACGTGATTTTGATCCAACAGAATATATTGATAAAAAAGAAGCTAAACGCATGGATAGATCTACCCAATTTGCCGTTGCAGCTACAAAAATGGCATTTGAAGATTCTAAAATTGATTTAGAATCAGAGGATAAAGAACGTATCGGAGTTATTATTGGGACAGGTATTGGTGGAATTGAAACCTTGCACTCTCAATATGTAAGTTTATTTGAAAAAGGTCCTAGTAGAGTAAGTCCATTTTTTATTCCAATGATGATTGGTAATATGGCTACTGGTCAAACGTCTATTGTTTTTGGGCTCCAAGGTCCTAGTAGTTGTGTGGTAACGGCTTGTGCAACTGGGACAAATTCTATAGGTGATGCATTTAGACTAATTCAATATGGTGAAGCTGATGTTATGGTTGCTGGAGGAACTGAGGCTTGTATCTCACCAGCAGCAGTGGCTGGATTTTGCTCAATGAAAGCTATGTCTGTAGAACATAATGATAACCCTACAGTAGCGTCACGCCCATTTGAAAAAAATAGAAGTGGATTTATTATGGGTGAAGGGGCAGGCGTCGTTATATTAGAAAGTCTTGATCATGCGGTAGCTAGAGGGGCGCATATTTATGCAGAAGTGGTTGGATATGGATCTAATTCAGATGCATATCATATTACAGCTCCATCTCCTGGTGGAGTTCAAGCTGCTAAATGTATGAGACGTGCAATTATTGATGCTGGAATGAATGTAGAAGAAATTAATTATATTAATGCACATGGAACATCTACTCCAATGAATGATAAAAATGAAACATTAGCAATTAAAGATTTATTTGGAGATCATGCATATAATTTAGCAGTAAGTTCTATTAAATCTATGACTGGACATTTACTAGGAGCTGCTGGCGGAGTTGAATGTATTGCTACAGCGTTAACTATTGAAAATGATGAGGTTCCTCCTACTATTAATTATGAACAACCAGATCCAGAACTAGATTTAGATTATGTTCCTAATAAATCAAGAAAATGCAAAGTAAATGCAGCATTATCTAACTCCTTTGGTTTTGGTGGACATAATGCTACCATTTTATTAAAAAAATTTGTTAAGTAAACATTTATTGCTATGAACACTTTAAATGAAGAAAGAAAAGATGAACTTAATACATTTTCTCATACATTAGGAATAACGTTTTTTGATATTTCTTTTTTGCATCAAGCATTAACGCATACTTCATATGCAAATGAAGTAAAAAAACTTCATGTAATTCATAATGAAAGGCTAGAATTTTTAGGTGATGCAGTTTTAGAGTTAATAGTTAGTAGTTATTTATATTGTAATTTTCCTAATCTGCCAGAAGGTGAATTAACAAAAGCGAGAGCTAGCGTTGTTTGTGAGGCTACTTTAGCAAAAAGGGCTCATTTATTAGATGTTGGGAAACATCTGCTGTTCGGGAAGGGCGAATTGGCTACAGGTGGGCGTAATCGAGCATCAATTTTAGCTGATGCATTTGAAGCAATCATTGGTGCAATATATTTGGATCAAGGGATTGATAATGCTACTAGCTTTGTATTGGGGCAATTAAAAGATGATTTAGATATAGTAAAAAAAGGTAAATATGTACAAGACTATAAGACTTTATTACAAGAAGTTGTTCAAAAGAATAGTGACAGTAAGATTCATTATGAGTTGATTTCTGAAAGTGGCCCTGATCATGATAAATTGTTTCATATTGCAGTTTTTATTAACCAACATCAAAGTGGTTCTGGTTTTGGAAAAAGTAAAAAAGAGGCAGAGCAATGTGCTGCAAAAGAAGCTTTACTTAAGATAAATAAAATAAATATATAAATGGGTGACTTTACGTCATCCATTTTTCTTTAGGAGTATTCATTATGAAACGTTATATTATTCCTGTTTTTATCCCACATTATGGATGTACAAATGAATGCGTGTTTTGCAATCAACATAAAATTACAGGCAGCCAAACAACGGTGAATGAATATCATGTAAGGAAAATAATTCTTGACTGGTTAGAAAGGTTAAATTATGCAGCTTTTATTGAGGTAGCTTTTTATGGAGGAAGTTTTACCGCATTATCTATAGAAAAGCAACAAGAACTATTAAATCCTGCCTATGAATTCTTAAAACAAGACAAAATCCAAGCAATTCGTATTTCAACGAGGCCAGATGCAATAGATGATTTAATTTTAAGAAACCTGATATTATATGGAGTATCAATTATTGAACTGGGAGTTCAATCTTTAGATAATAAAGTTCTGAAAAAATCTTGTCGTGGGCATACGAAGGAAGACGTGGAACTAGCGGTAGCGGCAATTCGAAAGTATGCTAACTTTAAATTGGGATTACAGGTTATGCCAGGGTTACCGAAAGATACACTGCTAAAAGGTTTATTAACAATTCGAAATATTATTGAATTGAAGCCTGACTTTGTAAGAATTTATCCAACGGTTGTTTTAAATCATACAAAATTAGCAAAACTTTATTGCGAAAATCAATATACTCCGCTATCCTTAGATGAATCTATCAAGTATTGTTCAATATTAAAAATTTTATTAGATAATCATCAGATCCCAATTATTAGAATGGGATTACAAGCAACTGAAAATTTAAATTCCGCTAACGTACTCGCAGGTCCCTATCATCCTGCTTTTGGCGAATTAGTGCAAGCTGAAATATTTTATTTAAGCATTACAAAATTTTTGGAAAAAATTAATTTATATAAAAAAAATTTTTTAAAACAGGAAATTATCATTTTTCACTCTAATCGTCTTACTTCTAAAATTAGAGGAAATAAAAATTCTAATATTAAGAAATGGTCAAGAATCTTTCCTTATTTTAATTTAAAATTTTCTCAAGAAGCAAATGAGAAAAATTTTATAAAAATTAAATGTGATAATCAAATCTATACACTAAATATAAATTTGATAAGTAATATTTAATTTTTACAAAGAATATTCTGAACTGTAATCCTTAAAAATTGGAGGATCGGTGATATGAATATATTAAAAGTATCTAATAAGTCTAATCCAAAAGCGGTAGCAGGGGCATTAACTGCTTCCCTAAGAAATGATGGTAAGGTTCATATGCAAGCAATTGGTGCGGCCTCAGTTAATCAAGCTGTTAAATCTATTGCAATAGCCAGAGGGTTTGTTGCTGCAAATGGTTTTGATTTAGTTTTTATTCCCGCCTTTATTGAAACCAGTATAGATGGGAATATTTGTACGGGAATAAAATTTATCATTGAGAGGCGATAAGTAGTAGCAATTAGCTACTACTTTTTGCTAATCATTATTAAAATAGTGTATAATATCAATACGATAGTATGAAATAATGGGTTGGTGAACGTGGTGCAGTTGCGTAAGCTAGAATCATATGGATTTAAATCTTTTGCTGACAAGGTTGAATTAGATTTTGATATGGGGGTTACGGCGATTGTCGGCCCAAACGGGAGTGGTAAAAGTAATATTACGGATGCGATTCGTTGGGCTTTAGGAGAACAAAATATTAGGAACTTGCGTGGAGTGAAAACAGAAGATGTTATCTTTTCAGGCAGTAGTAATAAAAGAGCATCGGGCGTAGCTGAAGTTTCTTTAATATTTGATAATTCTGATGGAGTTTTACCGTTAGAGTACCAGGAAGTCGTTGTGACGAGAAGAATTTTTCGTTCAGGTGAAAGTGAATTCTATATTAATAAAGTAGCATGTAGGCTAAAAGATATTCATCAACTTTTTTTTGATACGGGATTAGGAAAAGATGCGATGAGTGTGATTAGCCAAAATAAAGTTGATCAAATTTTAAATAGTCGTCCTGAAGAGCGAAGAGCATTTTTTGAAGAGGTTGCGGGGATTACTAAATACCGAACTCGCCAAAAAGATTCTATTAGAAAATTAACGGATACGGAACAAAATATTTTAAGAGTGACTGATATTTTAAATGAGTTAGAAATACAATGTATACCGTTAAAAGAAAGTGCCAACAAGACAAGACAATATAATCTATTATTTGACTCATTGCAAAACTACAAAATAAAAAGCATAAAACATGAATTCTTGATTAGCAAAAAAAAGTTAAACCGTATCATCGAAAAAAAAGATTCTTTGAATCTTAACCTAAAATCTCTAGAAAATTTATTAACCTTAAACGATGTTGATAAGACTAAATTTAATAATGAAATTTTAGAAATTGATACACAATTAAAAGGGTTAAATGAATATAAGCAAGAGATTTCGTTCAAAATAGAAAAGAATAAAAATTGTATAATTATTGCAAAAGATAGGATTGTACAAGCACAAAACTCACTTGATCATACAACTTTAGAGATAACACAGAAAAAAGCTGACTTAGAGGCTTTAAAGATAAAGTCTAAAATGCTCGCAGATGATAGTCTAGACATAGAATCTAAATTAAAGATAACAAATGAAGAACTTCGGATTCTTGAAAATAGACAAGAAAATATAGAAAAAGCGATAAATCATAACGAAAAAAGTTTAGGAAAATATAAAGAAGATGCATTAATTAATTTTACAGATTTAATGGAAAAACGTAATAAATTAAACCTTATCGCAGAAAATATGAATTCTGCGCAAGTTAGTTTAAATAAAATTAACCAAGAACTAATAAATTTTTCATCTAAGCGAAGTGTTTGTATCTATAATACGCGTTTTATCAATAGTCAAGTAAATGCGTTGAAATATTTGATTTTGCAAAAGGAAGGAATACTTCAAAAAACGCAAGAGCAAAGTCATGCATTTCATAAGGAACTAGATGAAGTAGAAGAAAAGAATAAAAAGACAAAAATGATGTTAATTGAAAAACAAAATAGATTTAAATTTTTAACGTCATTACAAGAAAATTATGATGGATTTAATAAAGCTGTTAGATTAGTGTTAAAAAGCCAATGTGCTTGGCGAAAAGACATATGTGGAGTTATTGCAGAATTGATAAAAGTACCAGCAGAATATATTACTGCCATAGAGGTAGCATTGGGAGGAAATCTGCAAAATATTATTACGATGAATGAATTGGTTGCAAAACAGGCGATAGCCTTTTTGAAAAAAGAAAAGGTTGGCAGGGTGACATTTTTACCATTAAATTTATTGCAAGTGAATAGATTAGAACTAGATAGAAAGATTTTACAAATACCTGGCGTAATTGGGCTAGCACATCAATTAGTTTCGTTTGATGTGCAATATAAAAAAGCGGTGGAAAATCTTTTGGGTAGAACACTTGTGGTAGATTCGATTGATACAGCATTAAAGATTATTAAAACGAATCGAATTAGAATTGTTACTTTAGGCGGAGAAGTAATCAATCCAAGTGGGGCAATATCAGGCGGAAGTAGTAAAAAAAATGAGATGGATTTTTTTAATCGCTTAGAGGAAATAAAAAAATTAGATTTACTGATAAAAGATTTATGTACAGAAAATGAAAAATTAGATACACTATTAATTGAAAAGAAAGGTCAAATCGATCGTAATTTTTTCTCAATGGAAAAGTTGAAAGAAAAATTGAATACATATTATCTTAAACAGGAAACTTTAAAAATTAATAGTCAAAAAGTTGTAGATGATTTGAAAAATATTGAGGAAAAAAATCAAATTTTAAAAGAAGAATTACAAAATACTAAAATACAAATGGATCAGCTTGAAAAAACAAGAAAAATATATTTGCAGGAAATTGGAAATTGTGAAGAACAAATCAAAAATAAAAATAAACAAAATATAGAAATAGAAAATACTTTAGCAAATTTAAAAGCTAATTATGAGTCGGAAAATAAAAATTTATTAAACTTAAAAATTGAATATAATCGACTTAAAGGGGAATTTAACAATAAAAATTTATTAAAGAACGAATATAAGCGAAATGAAGATCAGCTTGTTTATTTAATAGAAGAATTAAGTTTAAAACTTTTTGAATTTCAAGGGAATCAAAAAAAATATCAACAAGAGATTGAACAGGAAGAATTAGTAAATAGTGAATTGAAGTTATTGGAAACAAGCGTAGCTAAAGATTATTCAAATTATTATCAGATAAAACTTAGTAAATTAGCGCAAATACAAGAAAATGATAAAAACGCACAAAAATTGCGGAAAAATCATAATGAAATAAAAGAAGAGTTATATAAATTAGATATTGATTTTATGAAATATAATCATGAAGTAAATACATATTCAGAAAAGTTGAAACAGGAGTATTCTTTAATAGATTTTGCAGAAGATGATCAAGATGCATGCGTGGATATTAAAGAAGTACAAGATAAAATTAACAACTTAGAGCTTTCAATTAAAGAATTAGGACCGATTAATCCGAATGCAATTTCAGAATATGACGCATTACAATCTAGATATTCCTTTATGAAAAAGCAATCAGAGGATTTAATTGTTGCAAAAAACTATTTATTAGGCATTATAAAAGATATGAATATTGCAATGACTAAACAATTTAAAATGGCATTTGAAGCGATTAATGATAATTTTCAAAAAATATATATACGGCTTTTCGGGGGTGGGCAAGCAAAACTTGCATTAATAGATGAGGACATTCTTGAGAGTGGGATTGAGATTTACGTCCAGCCGCCAGATAAAAAAATGAGAAACCTATCACTTTTATCTGGTGGGGAAAGAGCATTAACTGTAATTGCGTTATTATTTGCTTTTCTAGCATTTCGTCCGAGTCCATTTGTTGTATTAGATGAAGTAGATGCGGCTCTTGATGAAGCAAATCTAAAGCGCTTTAGCGAATTTTTACGAGATTACTCTATTCATACTCAGTTTGTAGTTGTTACACATCGTAAAGGAACAATGGAAGCTGCCGATACTATGCATGGGGTGACTGTTGATGATACCGGGATATCTAAAATAATTTCAGTTAAATTAGAAGAAGCTTAAGCAATATATGGAGGATTTGAAATATGGGTTTTTTTGATAAGTTAAAAAAAGGATTGGAAAAAACACGTCAAAGTTTTACCGAAAAAATTGAACAAATTATTGTTGGATATGCAAAAATTGATGATGAATTTTTGGATGAATTGGAAGAGGCCTTAATTATGGCCGATGTGGGGGTAAAAACGACAGATTATTTAATGAAAGAGATTCGTAAAGGAATCAAGAGTAAAGAGATTAAAAATCCTGAGGATTTAAAACCATTTATTCAAAAGCAAATTAGTGAAATATTAGGTGGAACTACTGTAAAAGAGAAAATTACAGATGATACACCAATCGTGATTTTGGTCATTGGTGTGAACGGAGTTGGCAAAACCACGACGATTGGAAAATTGGGCAACTATTATAAGCAGGAAGGAAAAAGTGTTATGTTTGCAGCCGCTGACACTTTTAGAGCTGCTGCGATTGATCAGTTGGAAATTTGGGGAAATCGAGTTGGCGTTGATGTTATCAAACATACCGAAGGAGCTGATCCTGCTGCAGTTGCTTTTGATGCAGTTCAGTCTGCGAAAGCACGAAAAGTAGATGTCTTAATTATTGATACAGCAGGGCGTTTACATACTAAATATAATTTAATGGAAGAATTGAAAAAGGTCACACGGGTAATTCAGCGAGAAATTCCTAAGGCGCCCCATGAAACACTATTAGTTTTAGATGCAACAACAGGACAAAATGCAATTAATCAAGCACAAATTTTTTCAAAAGCTGCTGGAATTTCAGGTCTTGTATTAACTAAATTAGATGGAACAGCTAAAGGTGGAGTTGTCATTGGAATGAAAGCAGAATTGGATATTCCTGTAAAATGGATTGGTGTAGGAGAAGGAATTGACGACTTACGACCGTTTGACGCTGACTCTTTTGCGGAAGCTTTATTTATCGACAAGTAAAAAGGCTTGACATGGATTATTTACTCTTGTATAATATTTAATGTCAAGTGAATTCGCTTGACACAGATTACTTTTACAGTAATGGTGGGGAACAGGATGTTAGATAAAATATTAAAAATTGCTGTTCTTTATGATTTTTATGGAGCTTTGCTTACAGAAAAGCAGCAGAGTTGTTTAGAAATGCATTTTTTACAAGATTTTTCTTTATCTGAAATAGGGGATCGGCTTGGGGTTTCTAGACAAGCTGTTTATGATATTATTCATAGATCAGAACAGGTATTATTAGAATATGAAGAAAAACTTAAATTGGTAGAACGACATCAATTTGAACAAAGAAAGATTAAGGAAATATTGCATATGATGTCTGAGTTGCCTCAAGATATGCAGAGAATGCCTGTTTTTCAGAATGTCTTAATGAAAATATCTGATTTAATTACTGAGGCAGAGGAGGCATAAAATGATTTTTGAGGGTTTAGCTGATAGGTTGCAAGCAACTTTTAAAAAACTTCGTGGTAGAGGTAAGTTAACAGAAGATGATGTTAATGAAGCGATGCGAGAAGTTCGAATGGCTTTATTGGAAGCTGATGTAAATTTTAAAGTTGTTAAAGATTTTATAAAAAAAGTAAAAGAACGAGCAATTGGACAAGAGGTATTAGATACATTAACTCCGGCTCAGGTTGTTATAAAGATTGTAAATGATGAATTAACGGCTTTAATGGGAGATACACAAAGTAGAATTAATATTTCTTCAAAACCACCGACAGTAATTATGTTAGCAGGATTGCAAGGTGCAGGTAAAACTACTACGGCTGGGAAGCTTGCCTATACTTTGAAAAAACAAGGAAAACGTCCCTTACTAGTAGCTGCCGATGTTTATCGTCCAGCGGCTATTAAGCAATTGCAAGTCTTAGGTGAACAATTGGATTTGCCTGTGTTTACAATGCCAGAGGGAACAAATCCAGTTACAATTGCAGAACAGGCGATCGTACATGCGGCTTCTTATGCAAATGATATTGTCATTATTGATACTGCTGGTCGTTTGCACATTAATGAAGAGTTAATGCAAGAACTCAAAGCAATTAAGCAGACAGTTAAGCCACATGAAATTTTATTAGTAGTAGACGCAATGACAGGTCAAGATGCAGTAAATGTTGCAGAACATTTTAATAATGATCTTGGTCTTGATGGTGTTATTTTAACGAAACTAGATGGTGATGCTCGAGGCGGTGCTGCTTTATCAGTAAAGGCTGTCACTGGTTGTCCAATTAAATTTGTTGGTATGGGTGAGAAACTTGAAGCTCTTGAAGCCTTCCATCCAGATAGGATGGCATCAAGGATTCTTGGAATGGGCGATGTTCTCAGTTTAATTGAAAAGGCCCAATCCAATTTTGACTTAGAGCAAGCGCAGGAGATGGAGAAAAAGCTTCGTAAAGATTCATTTACTTTAGATGATTTTCTGGACCAAATGAATCAAGTAAAAAAGCTTGGCTCATTAGATCAAATTTTAGGAATGATTCCAGGAATGGGAAATCTAAAGAAAAAATTGGGCGATGTTGACTTTGATGAGAAAGAGATAAAACGTATTGAAGCGATTATTCTTTCTATGACGAAAAAAGAGCGGCGTGATCCTAGTATTCTTAATGGTAGTCGTAGAAAAAGAATTGCGATAGGTAGCGGAAATCGTGTTCAAGATGTAAATAAATTATTAAAGCAATTTAATGAAGCAAAAAAATTAATGAAAAAAATGAAAGGGATGCAGAAAACCGGTCGCTTTAGCGGGTTTAAGTTACCTTTTATGAAATAATAAATTTTTATGTAAAGGAGGTGAATATTGATGGCAGTAAAAATTCGTTTAAATCGTATGGGTGCAAAGAAAAAACCTTTCTACCGCGTTGTTGTAGCTGATTCTCGTTCTCCACGTGATGGTCGTTTTATTGAAATTCTTGGGCATTACGATTCTACAAAAGAACCAGCAGTTATTAAAGTTGATGAAGAAAAAGCTTTAGAATGGATGTCTAAAGGAGCTCAACCTACAGATACTGTAAAGTCCTTATTTAGCAAATTAGGTATCATGGCTAAATGGAATGAAACAAAAAGCACTAAGAAAGAGGCGTAATAACGATGAAAAAAATTGTTGAAGTTATCGCCAAAGCATTAGTACAAAATCCGGATCAGGTTATCGTAAATGAAAATACAGATAATAATATTACTGTATATGAACTTCATGTAGCACCTGATGATATGGGGAAAGTAATTGGCAAACAAGGTCGTATTGCAAAAGCTATGCGAACAGTTGTAAAGGCTGCTGCTACCCGTGAAAATAAAAAAGTTACTGTAGAAATTATTTAAATTATGCGGCAAGTAAACTCAAATTGAGTTATTGCCGCTAATTGTTTATTTATTTTTAACAATATTTTCAAGGAGGACTTAGAGTGGAAAGTATGACTTTAAAATGTCCTGTGACAATAAAAGCTAAAGTTACAGAAGACTTAAAAAAAGAATTATCTGCTGATATACAAGATAAGATTAAAAAAACCGATGTTGAATTACAACAAATTGAATTTCATGCAAAAAGGATTATGGCAGAACAAGCCAAACAAGATGCGCAAGGATTAGTTCAAATTCGCCATCAGGTTGAAGCGGAAAAACAGAAACGTCTTGAATTTAAAAATCACCTTTTAGAAAAATTAAAGGAAACCGCACAATTAGAAATTGGTTCTGAAATTGTTCAAGGGACTTTAGAACGCATTATTGAGGTTAAAGTTGGGGAGCAGTTACCTCAATTAATGAATGCTGAAATTTTATTAGAAGATGGGAAAATCATAGCTTTTCGGAGTTAGGAATGGATAATTTAATTACAATTGGCAAGTTTGGTGCCCCGCACGGTGTGCGGGGTGAAATTCGTATTATACCCTTAACTGATTTCCCCAATCGTTTTAAAAGTTTAAAAAATGTGATTATTGATGATTCGAAAAAATTAACAATAAATAGTATTAAGTATCATAATCAATTTATTGTTATTAAATTTGATGAATTTGATAGTAAAGAAAGTGTAAATACTTTAAACGGGAAACTTTTAAAAGTAGAAAGAAAAGATGTTCCTCCTTTATCACCAGGAGAGTTTTATAGCTTTGATATTATCGGTTTACTTGTACGGGATGAAGATGAAACTATATTGGGGCATGTTGTAGAAATATTAAAAACTGGTAGTAATGATGTCTATATAGTTAAGAAAGATAATCAAGAATTACTTATTCCAGCACTAAAATCTGTCGTAAAGAGTATTGATGTTAAAAATGGATACATGATTGTGAAACTTCAAGAAGAGATGGTTTAAAATGAAAATTGATATAGTGACTTTATTCCCAGAAATGTTTGCAGGCACATTTGGACAAAGTATGATAAAGAGAGCGGTTAAAGAAAAAATATTAACGATTCATACGATTAATCCGCGTGACTTTGCGCAGGACAAGCATAATACTGTTGATGATTACCCTTTTGGTGGAGGTGCGGGGATGGTTCTTAAACCAGAACCTGTATATAGGGCAATCGATAGTATTCCTACCTTTTCTGAGAATAAAAGAGTTATTTTACTTTGCCCAAGTGGAGCTACTTTTTCTCAGAAAAAAGCCATTGAGTTATCAAAATATGATCAGCTTGTTTTAATTTGTGGTCATTATGAGGGATTTGATGCACGAATCTCTTATTTGGCGGATGAAAAAATTTCAATTGGTGATTATGTGTTAACCGGTGGGGAAATTCCAGCAATGGTTCTTGTTGATACAGTTGCAAGAATGCTTCCAGGAGTGTTGGGGTCTATGGAATCTGCATTAACAGACTCTTTTTATAACGATTTGTTAGAACATCCACAGTATACTAGACCACGTAATTTTTTAGGAATGGAAGTCCCGGAAGTTTTATTATCTGGAAATCATGCTAAAATTGCTGATTGGAGACGTAAAGAATCATTACGAATAACTTTGCTAAATCGACCAGATTTATTAGATAAAACATCTTTATCATCTAAAGATGTTTTATTTCTTGAGGAAATAAAAAGAGAATTAGGAGATTTATAAAAATGGCTAGGGTATATATAGGATTAGTTCATTATCCTATCTATAATAAACATAATCAAATTGTAACTACAGCTATTACAAATTTTGATATTCATGATATTGCTAGGACCGCACGGACATATGGAATTGATAAATATTTTCTTATTCATCCATTAGATACACAAGCTGAATTAGCAAACAATGTAATTCAGTATTGGCAGGATGGATATGGTGGACAGCATCACCCAGATAGAAAAGAAGCGTTTAGAACATTAAGTCTTGTTAAAACCATTGATGAAGCGATTTCTAACATTAAGGAAGAAACGGGAAATGAGCCTTATATTATCACAACAGATGCGCGTATTTATCCTAATACAATATCTTATTCTCATTTAAGAAAAAAAATCGAAAATGATAATAACTCTTATTTAATTTTATTTGGTACTGGATGGGGGATTGAAAATAAAGTAATGGCTCAATTTAACTATATTCTAGAGCCTATTTATGGTCCTGTTGATTATAATCATTTACCTGTTCGTGCTGCAGTTGCAATTATTTTGGATCGTTTGCTGGGCGAACTTTGGTGGGAAAAATAAGTTTAAAAATATTTGAATTTGTAAAATATTTATGATATACTAGTTCAGTATCTAGACGGTCCGCTACGATTTTATCGCAATGAACGTCTAAAATGAGGAGGAAAATATAAATGAACATTATTCAAGCTTTAGAACAAGAACAACTTCGTACAGATATTCCCGAATTTATTCCTGGAGATACTGTTCGCGTACATGTAAAAGTTGTCGAAGGATCTCGCGAACGTATTCAAGCATTTGAGGGCGTTGTAATTGCGCGTCAAAGCGGTGGAGTTCGTGAAACATTTACTGTAAGAAGAATTTCTTATGGTGTTGGTGTAGAGCGTACTTTCCCTGTACATTCTCCAAGACTTGAAAAAATTGAAGTTGTACGTAAAGGTATTGTTCGTCGTGCGAAACTTTATTATTTACGTAATCTTACTGGTAAAGCTGCTCGTATCAGAGAAAGACGCTAGTAGTATAATAGGGGCTGTTATAGTCCCTATTCTTTATTTTAGGAGGTAATTGATATGAGCAATATGTCATTGGGTGAAGAGGTTAAAGATTGGTTTATTTCGATACTTATCGCTGTTATTTTAGCTTTTTTTATTCGTTATTTTATCGTTGAGTTATACTTGGTAGAAGGGCCTTCTATGCAACCAACCTTGTTGAGTCATGAAAGATTAGTTGTGAATAAATTTATTTATCGCTTTCGAGAGCCGGAAAAAGGGGAAATTTTAGTTTTTCGTTATCCAAAGGATCCAAGTCGTGACTTTATTAAAAGAGTTATTGCAGTTGCTGGAGATACGATTGAAATTAAAGATGGAAGAGTTTTTGTTAATCATCAGCTGATTAATGAACCATATATATTAAATCAGACTCGTGGTTCATATCCATTATCAACGGTTCCTGATGGAACAATTTTTGTAATGGGAGATAATCGTAATAATTCTGAAGATAGTCGCTTTAAAGATGTTGGTTTTGTTCCTTTGGATTTAATTAAAGGAAAAGCTATGATGGTTTTTTGGCCAATTGACAACATAAAAACATTACCATAAAAACCAGTATTTTACATACTGGTTTTTATTATTAAAAAATCTTCTTTTTGTAATACTATATATAGAAATTTATATATAGTATTATTGTTGAGGTGGAATTGGTGAATAAATTACAATTAATAGAAATTTGGGATGCTGTTATAAAATTAGATATAGTTAGTGAAGGTGCTTTAAATGAAGAAATCAAACTGATTATAAATAAAATTGAAAAAATAGAAAATGGCATAAATTAAGGTTAGTAAAGGGGAAATATGTCTTATTTACAAAAACGCTAACATGTATGTAAGTATAAATGCTTTTTATTATAAATTGAAGCTTACTAATATGGTACAATTGATTTAATTAAATGGATATTAAGAAATTTTGAACTCTATTATCTCAATCTTCAAAACATTATATTTATATAATTATAATGAAAAATTAGGATGTGATTAACGAATAGTTCATCAAGTTCAAGGATTTTCTTATTCACTTTTTAAATGACTTAGAATCGGAAAATTACATAAGTGGCTATTGGAAAATTTTATTAAATATTAAAGACATAGTAAAATTAATGCTTTATAAAAGGATGGGAAAAGATGATAGAAGAAAATAAAAATGATATGCCAACGATAAATTGGTTTCCTGGTCATATGGCAAAAGCCAGGAGATTAATACAAGATAACTTGAAATTGGTTGATGTGGTGGTAGAGTTGCTTGATGCGCGCATTCCTTTGAGTAGTGCAAACCCTATGTTAGCAGACCTTATTGTAGATAAACCTCATATGATTGCTTTAAATAAGGCTGATTTAGCAGATCAAATAGCAACAAAAGAATGGATTCACTACTTTAATCAGAAAAATATTCCAGCAGTTGCTATTGATTCAATGACTGGAAAAGGAATGAAACTATTATTAAAGACAATAGATGAGCTGGCAAAAGAAAAAGTAAATAAACTGGTAAGTAAGGGAGTAAATGCACGTTCAGCACGTGTTATGATTCTGGGAATTCCAAATGTAGGAAAGTCATCTTTGATTAATAGATTGGCTGGTGCAGCCATAGCTAAAACCGCAGATAAGCCAGGCGTTACAAGAGCTAAGCAATGGATAAAAATCGGTAAAAATCTTGATTTATTAGATACTCCGGGTGTTTTGTGGCCTAAATTTGAAGATATGCAAGTCGGATTAAAGCTAGCTTTTACTGGTGCAATTAATGATGAAGTTTATGATATGGAAAAAGTAATGAATATTTTTTTAGAGACTATGATTCAGTACTATCCAGAGCGATTGATTGAGCGCTATAAATTGCAAAGTGATTTATTAAAAAATTCATCAGAGGTATTACAGGCAATTGCTAGAAAAAGAGGCTGTTTATTAAAAGGCGGAATTATTGATGAGGAAAAAGCCAGACGAATTATTTTAAATGAGTTTCGGAATGGGAAACTAGGATTAATTACCTTAGACCGAATAAATTCAATATAAAATAAAGGTGTAAAATCATAAAAATATGACTTTACACCTTTATTTTATATTGAGTATTTAGATAATAAATCTACTACTTCTTCTTTATTAGAATCAACGACAATAGTTTTTTGATTACTATACGTTACAAATCCAGGTTTTGCTTTTCCGGGTTTTTTTACATAACGTCGTTGGGTATAGTCGATAGAAACTTTTGATGATCCACAAGCCTGACTAAAGTATGCTGCAAATTTTGCGGCTAAAAGTAATGTGTTTTCATTAATTATTTTTTCATTTGTGTGAATGATGACATGCGAGCCAGAGTGATCTTTGACATGAAGCCACATATCATTTGCTTGCGCAATTTTGAAAGTTACCATATCATTTTGAAAATTATTTTTACCAATCCATATCAATGTATCTTCTGTTAAAAAAATTTTTAAAGGTGAAGATGGCTTGTATATTTTCGCGGATTTTTTTTTCTCTTGGATATAGCCTTCAGCTACTAGTTCTTTTTTTATTTCTGCTATTTCACTCAACGTTTGCGAAGAAATTAAAGAAACATCAATGCTTTCAAGATATGAAATCATATGTTGAGTTTGATAAACTTGATCTTTTAACAGAAGTTGTGCGCGTTTAAGCTTATTGTATTTGCGATAATAATTTTGGGCGTTTTTAATCAAAGAAAGGGTAGGATCAATTTCTATTTGGACTAAATTTTCATCAGGAAATTCACTATAAATATTAGGAAGGTTTATCGCCGTAGCATTGATATCAGCAGTTATTGTATATTGGAACGTAGTTAATAAATCCCCTTTAATTTTAAAAGTCTGTGACTTATTAGCATCTTTAAGTTCATCTTTTAATATAAGTAATTTATTATTTAATTTAGATAATTCATTTTTTATTAATTTTAATAAAACTTCTTTTTCTGGAAGAGAATAATTTGCTTCTTTCCTTATTGTATAATCTATTAACTCACTCATTGTAGGAAAGGTTATCTGCTTATTGTTAGATGATTGAGAAGGAAATGGCAAAAGAGCAATTATTTTATTTTGTTCATTTTGAACAAGTGTAGGGATTATCTTATTCGTGAGGATAAAATTTTTAATTGTATCTATTGCAATATGTATTTTTTCCAAATCTTTTTTTGTTAATTCTTTAACGTATCGGTCAACGGAAAGTCGAGAATAATTTAAAAATTCTTTTGCTATCATAGGCCCTATCCCCATGGCTACGTTCATAAATGCCTTATGTAATGGCAGTTCAGGGTTTTCAAGCAGACGTTCTACAAAACAATTCGTTGATGCGTCAATAAAATTTATTTTATTTTGTTTTGGTGGTTCTATATATGGCTTATTTGGCAATATCTCTCTAAAACGATTCATTTGTCGAGTAATTTTTTTTAAGCAATCAATAATTATATTATCTTGTAATAGAATTACATTACTGTATTTTCCCATAAGTTCGATAACAAGCGTTTTAGTTACGATAGCCCCTCCTGTCCCGATAACATCAATATCCATAGATAATAATCTATCTAAGTTGCTTTGCTTTATTGATGCGATACGCCCGTTTTCAAGATGCTTGCGTAGCAGCATACAAAAAGCAGGCGGATTCATTGGTGCATCGACTGTTTGATTTGTTAAATGTAATATAGGATGATTAGAATTGGTGGATAGGTGAAGAATATAATTTTTTTTAGGAATACGAATAAAAAAGAATAAAGTATCTTTATTTAATTGTACAATTTTATCAATTCGCCCTCCTGCGATATGAATATTTATTTCATTTACTAAAGGACAAAGTGTAATTCCATCAATGTTCATAAATACCTCTCAGCTTATAGATTCATCATTTGGATAAATTAGATTTTAGTTATCCTGACAGTATATCATTGGATGAATAAATGGTCAAACTATTCTAATTTTAATTGGCAAAGAATAGTATTGGTAAAGAATGTTGATACTGAGGTGATGGCATAGTGAAAGATTATAAAGAATACTTACATGAAAGTAATGATGTTGCTAAATATTTTAACGTTAATATAGAACAAGGATTAAGTAGTGCTGAAAGTAAAATTAGACTGCGTAAATATGGCTACAATGAAATCACGGAAAAAGAGAAAGAGACTATATGGAAAAAAATATTATCCCAGTTCAAAGATTTTATGGTTTTAATATTGATTGGTGCTACTATAGTATCACTATTATTAGGAGAGTATACGGACGCGATTACTATTTTAATCATCGTAATTTTAAATGCGGTATTAGGTTTTGTTCAAGAATTTCGTGCTGAAAAATCTATTGAGATGCTAAAAAAATTATCGACACCCCATGCGAAAGTTTTGAGAAATGGATTTTGGCAAGAAATAAGTACTAAACATCTAGTTCCAGGAGACATCATTTCTTTTCGTGCCGGTGATAAAATTTCTGCTGACTGTAGATTATATGAAGTAAATAATGTTGAGGTAAATGAGTCTTTACTTACGGGGGAATCTATACCCGTAAGCAAAAATATAAAGAAAATAATAAAAGAAGTTAGCTCGGTTAATGACAGAAAAAATATGATTTATGCAGGAACTATTATTATAGCTGGTATCGCAAAAGGAATTGTTTGTCGAACAGGAATGAGTACTGAAATGGGGGAAATCGCAAATTTATTGCAAATAGACAGCAACAGCAAAACCATCTTAGAAAGAAATCTAAAATATCTAGGTAATCGTTTACTATTATTTTGTTTAGGCATTTGTTTGAGTATTGTACTGATTGGGATACTTAAGGGTGAGCCGATTTTCTTTATGTGTATGTCTGGGATTAGTTTAGCTGTAGCAGCCATTCCGGAAGGGTTACCAGCAATTGTAACAATTGCATTAGCTTTAGGTGTACAAAAGATTATAAAAAAAAATGCGATCATTCGTAAATTACCTATTATAGAAACTTTAGGATGTGTTAATGTCATTTGTTCGGATAAAACAGGTACTTTAACAAAAAATGAGATGACTGTAAAAAAAATTTTTATGCTTGATGAAGATTATCAAGTTACAGGTGATGGTTATTCTTTACATGGTCAGTTTATTAGAAATGAACAATCTATCAGTACAGCAGAAGGTCAAAGTTTAAAAGAATGTTTAAAGGCTTTTACTTTATGCAATAATGCAATATTACAAAAAAACAAAATAGAAATTAATGAAAAATGGAGAAGGGAAGAAAGTAATTGGAGTATCGATGGTGATCCTACAGAAGGTGCACTTATTGTTGCTGCTGCGAAATGTAACATGTGGCGAGAAACTATTGAAAAATCAAATAAAAAAATCAAAGAATTTTCTTTTGATTCATTTTTGAAGATTATGTCTGTTCTTTATGCTAATGAAAAAAAAGAACTTGTTTTATATACAAAGGGTGCACCTGAGAAAGTATTAGAGCTTTGTACACATTGCTATATAAATGGAACGCGAAATGAATTAACGAATGCCTTAAGTGAGAAAATTCTTAATGAATGTAACACTATGGGGAAAAAAACTATGCGTGTTTTAGCAATCGCGACGCGAAAAATTCCTAGATGGGATGAATCGTATAGTAATCGTGACATGGTAGAATGCAATCTGGATTTTCTTGCATTGGTAGGAATGATTGATCCCGCTCGTGAAGAAGCTAGAGAAGCGATACAAATTTGTAAAAATGCTGGAATTAGAACGATTATGATTACTGGAGATAATCCTAATACTGCTGTTGCTATAGCCAAAGAACTAAAAATGTTCAATGAAGATAAAGATATCGTATTAACAGGACAAGAAATTGAAAAAATTCCAAGGGATCAATATAAAAAGGCTTTTAAAAATGTACGAATTTTTGCGAGAGTATCACCTAGACATAAACTAGAAATTGTAAAATCCTTAAAACATTCTGGTAATATAGTTGCAATGACTGGAGATGGAATTAATGATGCGCCAGCACTAAAAGAAGCTGATGTTGGAATTGCTATGGGAAAAAACGGAACTGATGTAGCGCGGGAATCATCATCTATGATTTTAATGGATGATAACTTTGCTACTATTGTCGCGGCTATTGAGGAAGGTAGAGGAGTATATGCAAATATTCGAAAATTTTTACGCTATCTTTTAGCATGTAATACTGGTGAAGTTTTAACAATGTTTTTGGGAATTCTCATCAGTTTGCCTATTCCCTTACTACCGGTACAAATATTATGGGTTAATTTGGTGACAGATGGATTGCCGGCTATGGCACTAGGTTTTGATAAAAACAGCAAAAAAATTATGCAAGAATTGCCACGACAACGAAAAGAAAAAATTTTTTCGCGTGGATTGTTAAGAAAAATTATATATAGAGGCATTCAAATTGGAATCACTTCTATTTTAATATTTATATGGAGTTTAAGTTATCATCAAGATATCAATTATGCTAGGACAATGGTTTTTACGACGCTAGTTTTTTCTCAGATTTGTCATGTTTTTGATTGTAGATCAGAATCTAGTAATGTTTTTAAAATAGGAATTTTCGGTAATTATTATTTAAATATTGCCGTATTGATTTCTATTACATTACAACTAGCTGTTATATATATCCCATATATGCAAAATATTTTTTACACTGTTTCTTTAGGTTGGATAGAATGGGTACTGATTCTTTTTGCTTCTGGTATTGGTTTAATTACAAGTGGAATAAAAACATTATTTTCTATGGAAAACAAAGTTGCATATAAAGCCGTTAGCAAGTAGAATATATTTAATATAGATTTTAGAATAGGAGATTATACTAATGGGATTTAATTTTACAAAATGGCATGGAGCTGGTAATGATTTCGTTCTTGTGAACGGGTTTACAGAAACAATTCTTGATTTTGAAAAAACTGCAATTGCTGTTTGTAATCGTAATTTTGGAATTGGCGCAGATGGCTTAGTTATCATTTCACCATCAGAAATTGCTGATTTTAAGATGAGAATCTTTAATTCAGATGGCAGTGAAGCTGAAATGTGTGGGAATGTTACTCGCTGCGTAGCTAGATATGTTTATGAAAATAAATTAACAGAAAAAACAAAAATTGAACTGGAAACAAAAGCAGGAATTATTCGTCCGGAAATAATTTTTGAAAATGGAATATTTAATCAGGTAAAAGTTGATATGGGAGAACCTATTTTATCCGGAGCGCTTATTCCAGTGATAGGTTTTGGAAATAATAGAATCATCAATGAAAAAATATTAGTAGATACAATAGAATATAATATGACCTGTGTATCTATGGGAAATCCCCATTGTGTAATTTTTGTGGATGATATGAAAAAGATAAATTTAAATTCTATTGGACCTAAATTAGAGGTACATAAGAGCTTTCCTAAAAAAATAAATGTTGAGTTTGCTGAAATAAAAAATGAGCATCATATTCGAATGAGAGTATGGGAACGTGGAGCAGGAATTACTTTGGCGTGTGGTACTGGCTCGTGTGCAACTCTAGTTGCTGCAGTATTAAATAACAAGACTGAGCGAAAAGCAACTTTAGAGCTAGATGGTGGTAATTTAATTATTGAATGGGCGGATAATAATCATGTATATATGTCTGGCCCAGCCCAGGAAGTTTTTCATGGAGTATATCTTTAATTATTTTTATGAGGGGAGAGATTTTCTTTGAAAATTCTTAGTTTATTATTTTTTTTTACAATTATATTAACTAAATCAGCATTTGCGATTGCTCCCTTAAATAGTCTTACCATAGAACAAGCAGAATTATATGGGATTAGCCAAGTTAAAACAGAGTCTTTTGAATTTACTAAGCCGTGGTGTGCCTATGAGGAAAAAACAACTATTTTAAATGAATCTTCGGAACATGCTCATTTATATACCAGTTTTTTGCTTATTGCTACGGAGTCACGGGAAAGAGCTATACAAAAGCAGCCTGCGATGCAGATTGAAGATACGGAAAAAATAATTAGTGATTATGTGAATTTGCTAAGTTTTAGTATTCAGCTAAAAGGAAATACAAGTGATTTTTGTAAAGGAACACGCGCTTTTTTAAAGCAGGAAGATTCTATTTATCCAGTGATTTATTCTAAGATACCCAATAATGCTGAGAAAATTTTAGGTGAATCAGAAAATAATTATTTTGTTCAAGGGTATGTTTATTTCGATGAAAGTAAGGTAAATAAAGAAAAACCGGTCGTTTTAATTATTTTAACTGATGATAATCGGGAACATCGATTCTTTTTTGATTTAAAAAAAATAAAATAGTTCTTAAAGATAAGTTAACATTAAATTAAATAATGTTAACTTATCTTTATATTTTTTGTGAAATTAAAAGGAATTTTGTATTAAATGATGAATATTTAATAACGCGTCCATGATGAGAGTAGGTGTTGAGATGCTTAAAAGTATGACTGGTTTCGGTCGGGAAATGTATATAGGTGAATCATTTCAATGCGAAGTTGAAATAAAAACAGTAAATCATAGATATACTGATATTATGATTCGCCTGCCTAAAAAACTTAATTTATTAGAAGATAAAATACGTAATTTAATTCTGCAATCTATTAAGCGTGGGCGGATTGAAGTTTCTATTGTTTTATCTGAATATAATATCCAAAATGAAATAAAAGTTGACAAAGAGTTGGCAATATCGTACCATAAGGCATTAAAGGAATTATCTAAAGTGATACATACGGACTTTGCTCCTAATATTTATGAACTTGCAAAATTTCCTGATGTCTTAGTGCGAGAAGAGAAAGAACTGGATATAGAGCAGTTGGAACCTCAAATTTTAAATGCAGTTGAAAAAGCGACGGCAAGACTCTGTGAGATGCGCATTTTAGAAGGAAGTAATATTCTGGCTGATTTAAATAGGAGAATTGATTTATTAAAATCTCAAACCAATGAAATAGAAGAATATGCTGATGAAGTTACGAAAACCTATGCACAAAAATTGTTGCTTCGAATTCAAGAAGCTTTAGAGGATAAAGGGATAGGTCTTGATCAAAATAGAGTTTTACAAGAAGTTGCATTATTTGCGGATCATTCTAATATAACAGAAGAAATTGTAAGATTAGAGAGTCATTTTGAACAATTTTTTATTTCGATAAATAGTAATAGTGATACGATTGGGCGGAAGTTAGATTTTATTATTCAAGAGATTAATCGTGAAATTAATACTATAGCATCAAAAGCGAATAGTTTTTCCATAGCGAATCTTGCAGTTAACATGAAAAGTGAAGTTGAAAAAATACGTGAACAAATCCAAAATATTGAGTAATACTCATCTATAGGAGGTATAAAGGTGGAAATTAAGCTTATTAATATCGGTTTTGGTAATATCGTGTCAGCAAATCGTATTATTTCTATTGTTAGTCCAGAATCTGCGCCAATTAAGAGAATTATCCAGGAAGCTCGTGACCGCGGTATGCTAATAGATGCTACTTACGGGAGAAGAACTCGTGCCGTTATTATTACAGACAGTGATCATGTGATTTTATCAGCAGTTCAGCCAGAAACCGTCGCACATCGCTTGATAAGCAAAGAGAACAATGACGAAGCTGAATAGAAGGGAATGTAATTAAAGTGATGGAAAAACTTTTGCTTGTTTTATCCGGGCCATCTGGTACGGGAAAAGGAACAATTTGCAAAGAGATATTAAATAAAAATAAAGAAATTAGATGCTCTATTTCAGCAACAACAAGAAGCCCAAGATTGGGTGAAATAAATGGTGTAAACTATTGGTTTACATCAAAAAAAGATTTTTGTGAAATGATAGAAAATGACGAATTGCTCGAGTGGGCAGAAGTTTATGATAATTATTACGGAACACCTATAAAAAAGCTTCAAGACATGTTAAAAGATAATGATGTAATTTTAGAGATTGATATTCAAGGTGCATTACAAATAAAGAAAAAATTTCCTAATGCAGTTCTAATTTATATTTTACCTCCTTCCATTGAAGAGTTGATTAAACGGCTGCATGACCGAGGAACAGACTCTTTAGAAGTTATTGAAAAAAGGTTAAGTTTAGCTCGTGAAGAAATTGCAAAAGCTGCATGCTATGATTATGTAGTTGTTAATGATAAGATTGAGCTTGCTGTAAAAAAAATCATGGCAATTGTCATAGCTGAGCGTTGTAATGTAATTAGAAATAAAATTTTAATAAGAAATATATCTGAAAGTAGAGGCGAATCTAAATGATTAATCCATCGTTAGATATTTTAGTTAAAAAAGTTGATAGTAAATATACATTGGTTGTATTAGCTGCTAAAAGGGCAAGAGAGCTTATGGACGGTGATACCTTAACTGTTCATACAAAATCAACGAAAAAAGTAACAAATGCTTTAGAAGAAATCTATGATAATCAAATATCGTACAAAAGAACTAAATCTGGCATAAAGTAGGTATTTCATATGCTACAAAACAAGAATATTATTGTTGGTGTTACGGGAGGAATTGCTGCATATAAAGCTGTTGAAATCGTCAGCCGTTTAAGAAAAAATGGTGCAAACGTCCATGTTGTTATGACAAAAGCAGCACAAAATTTTGTAACGCCTTTGACTTTTCGTGAAATCAGTGGAAATCCGGTTAATACGAGTATGTGGAATGATGTCCCAGTGTGGAATGTTGAGCATATTTCATTAGCTAATTTAGCTGATTTAGTATTAATTGTTCCGGCAACTGCCAATATTGTTGGCAAAGTAAAAAATGGCATTGCAGATGATATGTTAACTACTTTAATCATGGCAACGAAAGCTCCAGTTATATTTGCACTAGCAATGAATGCCAATATGTATGAAAATAAAATATTACAAGATAATATAAAAGTTTTACATACCTACGGGTATAAATTTATTAAGCCTGGATCAGGCCATTTAGCTTGCGGTATTAGTGGAATTGGAAGATTGGCAGATCCAAAAGATATTGTTGAAGAAATAAAACAACATTTTATTTCTAATCAAGCTTTAATAAACAAAAAAGTGTTAGTAACTGCAGCTGGGACAATTGAAGCAATCGATCCAGTCAGGTATATCGGCAATCGTTCGAGTGGAAAAATGGGGTATGCTATTGCAAAGCAAGCGGCTTTATTAGGAGCTAGCGTTGTTTTAGTTTCTGGACCAAGCTATTTACCAAAACCAGAGGGTGTAACATTAATAAAAATAGAAAATGCATTAGAAATGCGAGAAATGGTATTAAAGGAATATAAAGATGCAGATATTATCATTAAAGCTGCTGCGGTAGCTGATTATCGGCCACGTACTGTGGAAGAAAACAAAATAAAGAAAAATGAAGAGAGGTTAATTTTACAGTTGGAAAAGAATCCAGATATACTTCAAGAATTGGGGCAATTAAAAGAAAAAAATCAAATTTTAGTTGGTTTTGCTGCTGAAACTCAAGATTTGATTAAGTATGCCAAAGACAAAATCCAACGGAAAAATTTAGATATGATTGTAGCAAATGATGTTTCATTACCTGGTGCAGGGTTTAATATTGATACAAATATTGCAAAAATTATTTATAAAGATGGTAAAATTGAAAATCTTGATAAAATGTCTAAAGATGAACTAGCATGTCTGATTTTAGATAAAATAATTAATAAATATTATAATGTATCTTGATTTTTATAAAAAGATACATTATGATTAATTAAAATGAAATATTTGCTCATCAAGAGTAGTGGAGGGACTGGCCCAATGAAGCTGCGGCAACCATTGAATCATTCAAAACGGTGCCAAATCCTGCAGAATAGTCTGTAAGATGAGAGTGAAAAGCTCTCTTTCGAGAGCTTTTTTGATTTTAAAATATTATATTAGGAGGAATAGATTTGACTAAAAAACACCTTTTATTTACATCAGAATCAGTAACAGAAGGACATCCAGATAAAATTGCTGATCAAATTTCTGATAGTGTATTAGATGCAATATTAGCGCAAGATCCAATGGGAAGAGTTGCATGTGAAACATTAATCACTACTGGGCAAGTGCATGTTGTTGGTGAAATTACTACAAATTGTTATGTTGACATTCCTAAAATTGTAAGAAGAACGATTAAAAATATCGGTTATACAAGAGCAAAATATGGATTTGATTCTGAAACCTGTGGAATTTTAACTTCCATAGATGAACAATCTGTAGATATTGCCATGGGGGTTGATAAAGCGCTAGAGGCAAAAAAAGGTACTATGGATGAAGCTATTGAAGCAATTGGTGCTGGAGACCAAGGCATGATGTTTGGTTATGCAACAAATGAAACTGCGGAATTTATGCCATTGCCGATTGCACTTGCTCATAAATTAGCACGACGTTTAACGGAAGTTCGTAAAAATGGTGAACTTGATTATTTAAGACCGGATGGAAAGACTCAAGTAACAGTAGAATATGTTGATGGCAAGCCAGTTCGTATTGATACGATTGTTATTTCTACTCAACATGGTCCAGAAGTAGATTTAGCTACAATTGAAAAAGATCTTATTGAAAAAGTGATTAAACCTATTGTGCCAGCAGAATTACTAGATGATGAAACTAAGTATTATATAAATCCTACAGGGCGCTTTGTTGTTGGCGGTCCACAGGGTGATGCGGGCTTAACTGGAAGAAAAATTATTGTTGATACTTATGGTGGTATGGCTCGTCACGGTGGTGGAGCTTTTTCAGGGAAAGATCCTACGAAAGTTGATAGATCTGCAGCTTATGCAGCACGATATGTAGCGAAAAATATTGTTGCTGCAGGACTTGCTGATAAATGTGAAATTCAAATTGCTTATGCGATTGGTGTTGCTAAACCAGTTTCAATTATGGTTGAAACTTTTGGGACTGCTAAAATTGAGGAAACTAAAATTGTTCAGTTAGTAAAAGATAATTTTGATCTTCGTCCAGCTGGAATTATTAAGACGCTAGATTTGAGACGTCCGATTTATGCAAAAACAGCGGCATATGGTCATTTTGGACGTACTGATGTTGATTTACCGTGGGAACGCTTAGACAAAGTTGAGATTTTAAAAAAAGCTTTAAATTAATTATGCTAAAGGGACTCAAAAGAGTCCCTTTACTATTTTGATAATATGGTGAAAAGATGAATAAAGTAGCAAAAATATTTATAAATATGCCAATAAAAACGATTGCAAAAGGATATTCTTATATTGTTCCCGACCAATTTTCTTATCTTGATATTGGCTGGAGAGTTTGTGTACCTTTTGGACATCAGTATTTAGAGGGTTTTGTAGTTGAAATCGCTTTTGTTGAAAATTGTGATGGATTAAAAGAAGTGGTTGCTGTAATTGACAAGAGTGCTTGGTTTAATCAAGAGATGATGGATACAGCTAAATGGATAGCGTCATATTACTTATGTAGTCTAGGCGAAAGCATGAGGCTTTTTATCCCTGGGAAGAAAAGTATTAGCGTGGATTTATTTTATGAGGCGATAGCATTAGAGGAAAATGGGATAAATTGTTGCTGTATTTATAAATATTTGCAAGCAAATGGACCGCTTAATTTGAATTGCTTAAAAAAGTATTTTCCTACATATGACATGGAAAAAGTTCTAGAGCGACTATTAAGTGAGGGGAAAATTAAAAAAGTATATAAAATCCGAAGTAGAGCGAAAGAAAAATTCGAAAAATTTGTTATGATTAATGAATTTTGTGATAAAGATCCGAACATATATTTAAAAAATAAGCCAGCACAACTGCGTTTAGTAAACCTAATGCTAACAAAAAGAAAACTTCCACGAAAGACATTAATGGAATTTTCTTCTTCGGTAATTCATGCATTAGAGAAAGATGGCTTTATTCACGTTGTAAATGAACGAGTGTTAAGAGATAGTTACAAAGATTATCACTTCCAAATGGTAAAGAAATCTTTAAATCCGTCACAAGAAAATGCTATTGAACAAGTCACTGCAAAAATATGCGAGAAAAAACATGATACATTTTTATTATATGGAGTGACTGGTAGTGGTAAAACAGAAGTATATATTAATATTGTAGAAAAAATTAGAAAGTTAGATAAACAGGCGATCATTTTAGTCCCTGAAATTGCTTTAGCAAGTCAAATGATTCAAAGATTTAAAGAAAATTTTTCAAATGACATCGTTGTAATGCATAGTAAATTATCCATTGAAGAACGTAATGACGCGATTGAAAGGTTGCATAATAAAGAAGTTGGTATAGTTATTGGGGCTAGATCAGCAGTTTTTGTGCCTCTTGACGATCTTGGTGTCATTATTATTGATGAGGAACATGAAGTTTCATATAAGCAAGAAGAACGACCTTATTACCACACACGTGAAGTGGCAAAAATGAGAACGTTTTATTCAAATGCAATTTTATTATTAGGTAGTGCTACGCCATCGCTTGAAAGCTATTATAAAGCTCAATGTAGCGAATATAAGTTGCTATCATTACCTAAAAGGGTAAACAACTCCAATTTACCTAGTGTTCATATAGTGGATATGAGGAATGAATTAGCGAAAGGCAAAAGATCAATTCTATCAGATGATTTGTATGCGTTAATAAAGAAAACTCTCGAAAATAAAGAACAAATTATTATTTTATTAAATAGACGTGGGCACTCTACATTTGTGTTATGCAGAGAATGTGGTCATATTATAAAATGTAATCATTGCGATGTTCCAATGGTTTACCACTTTAGTGGTATTTTACGTTGTCATTATTGTGACTCGGTGAAGACAGTACCGCAAGAGTGCCCGCATTGCTATAGTAGATATATTAAATACTTTGGAACCGGCACGCAAAAATTAGAGGAAGAATTATACAGGCTATTTCCTAATGCAAGCGTGCTAAGGATGGATAGAGATACGACAACTAAAAAAATGGCATATGAAAAAATTCTGGATGATTTTCGAAAAGAAAAATATCAGATACTTTTAGGTACTCAGATGGTAGCAAAAGGACATGATTTCAAAAATGTAACAGCGGTAGCTATTTTAAGTATTGATTCTACAATTAATATTCCTGATTTTAGAGCAGCTGAACGAGGCTTTCAGCTTTTAACTCAAGCTTCTGGGCGAGCCGGGCGACATGGAAATCAAGGAAATGTTATTGTGCAAACGTATAATCCATGCCATTATGCGATTACGCATGCCAAAGAACATGATTTTATAAGTTTTTATCATGAAGAGATGAACTTTCGAAAAATTTTAAACTATCCTCCTTACAACCAATTGCTGAAAATTATAATTTTTGATATGGTCGAAGAAATATTAATCAAAAAAGCTGAGATATTAGCTAGAAAGCTCCATTTAATGATGAAATCAGTAAAATGTAATATTATAGGGCCTTTTAGTGCTAATGTTGTCAAGGTAAAAGATATTTATAAAATGAATATTCTAATTAAAAGTAGGGAAATGGGAAAAATAAAACAACTTCTTTGTGAAAATGAATTAGATAAAAGGAAGGATATTACAATTGATGTTGACCCAATGAATTCATTGTAACAGACAGATTGATGATGTCATGGATTTTTTTCGTCTAGTGTGATAAAATTTTATAGTTAAAGAGAATTTAATATAAAATAGGGAGAGTTTATTGTGGCTATTTTAGAAGTAAAAAAAGCTGGAGATAGTATATTAAAAAGGGTATGTAGCCCTGTAGAAAAAATAGATAAAACAGTAAAAAGATTGTTAGATAATATGGCAGAAACAATGTATCATGAAAATGGTGTGGGCTTAGCTGCTCCTCAAGTTGGAGAAGGGGTAAGAGTCGTTGTTATTGATGTTGGAGAAGGCATTATAGAGTTAATTAACCCCATCATTATTGAAAAAGAAGGAAAAAAAATTGATACAGAAGGTTGTTTAAGCATTCCTAATATTTTTGGTGAAGTAGAACGATACGATAAAGTCGTAGTAGAAGCTTTAAATCGTCGCGGGAAAAAAGTGCGAATTGAGGCAACTGGATTATTATCAACTGCAATGCAACATGAAATTGATCATCTAGAGGGTATACTGTTTATAGATAAAGCAAAAAGTATTTCAAGAGGTAAGCAATAATGAATAAGTTAAAAGTTATTTTTATGGGAACACCAGATTTTGCAGTACCTTGCTTAAAGGCTTTGCATAAAAATCATGAGATACTCGCAGTAATTACCCAGCCAGACCGTCGCAAAGGGCGTGGGCAAAAAGTTATTTATTCACCAGTAAAAGAATTTGCAAGCAGTGTAAATTTAACGGTTTTGCAACCTGAAAAGATTAAAACAGATGAGTTTGAAGATCTCATAGAGAGTTTACAACCAGATTTGATTGTAGTGGTTGCTTTTGGACAGATTTTATCAAAAAGAATTTTGGATATACCTGTTTTAGGTTGTATTAATGTTCATGCGTCATTACTACCGATGTTACGTGGTGCAGCTCCGATTCATTGGGCTGTAATTAATGGGGAGAAGAAAACCGGTGTAACAACTATGTTTATGGATGTTGGTCTTGATACAGGGGATATGTTATTAAAGAAAGACGTATACATCGCTGATGAAGATGACACTGGGGTTATTCATGATAAATTAATGATTTTAGGTGCGGAAACTTTATTAGAAACGATAACGTTATTGCAGATGAATAAGCTTTCCAGAGTAAAACAAGATGAAAGTAAATCTACATATGCACCGCTCTTAACAAAAAAATTAGAAAAAATAACCTGGGATAAAGATGCTTTACAAATACATAATTTAATTCGTGGCTTATCGCCTTGGCCCGGAAGCTATTGTATGAACAAAGAGGCTGTTTTGAAATTATGGAAAAGTAAAGTTGTTAATGAAGAACCTCATAGCTATGAGCCTGGAACGGTTATTGATTTCACTAAAAATGGTTTTATTGTAGCGGCGAGTGAAGGCATGCTTGAAATTATGGAAGTTCAGCCGGCGAATAAACGTCGAATGCATGCAAAAGACTATATAAATGGTCATGGGATTAGGCTAAATGATGTTTTAAAATAAGTAGGTGAGGATTTGATAAACGCGATAAATCGACCTAAAAAGAGATTATTTATCATATTAATTTCAGTTAGTTTATTAATCACTTCAATTTCCACCTATGGGGTTTGGAAAATAAGTTTTTTAGGCTTATCTAATATTAGTGAACATTTGCCAGTTATTTTAGGAATAATTTTAATTGCGCTTTTATTTTCGATTTTTTTTGGATTTATGGGGATTGTTTTTTCAATCCTAGGATGGCCAACAATCCAATGTTTTCATCGACAGGCATGGGCAGCAATAAATATTTTGTTTCCAATGGCTGTTATAATTGGGAAAGTGATAGATGTAAATAAAGAAAAGATTGAACGTTCTTTTATTGAAGTTAGCAATCAAATTATTCGAAACCGCGGTATTAAGATTTATGCTAAAAATTTATTATTAGTTACACCTCATTGTTTACAGGAGGAAACATGTCCACATAAAATTACGCGTGATGTGAAAAATTGTAAAAAATGTGGAAGATGTCAAATTGGCGACTTACTAAAATTATCTGAAAAATATGGCTTTTCTTTTGCTGTTGTAACTGGTGGTACTTTAGCAAGGCAAATAATAAAAAAAGTGAAACCTAAAGCAGTTTTATCTATTGCGTGTGAGCGTGATTTAACTAGTGGCATTCAAGATATATATCCATTACCGGTCATTGGGGTGTTGAATCAAAGACCCTTTGGTCCGTGTAACAATACAAGAGTTAATGTGAATGAAGTAGAAAAAGCAATTAAAGAATTTTTAATATAATGGCAGGTGTCTAAATGAATGTTAGAGAACTAGCATTAAGAGTTATTAATGATGTTAATATAAAGCAAGCTTATGCTAATATTGTATTAAATAAACTTTTTTCCAAACATCAAATAAATGAACAGGATAGAAGGTTTATTACGGAATTAGTTTATGGAACAATAAAAGTTGGTAAAACTTTAGATTGGATTTTAAATAGATATATGAGTCGACCATTAAATAAAATCTCCCCGATTATTCAAGATATTTTGCGAATGGGCGCATATCAGATTTTATTTATGGATAAAGTCCCGGATTCAGCAGCTTGTAATCAGTCAGTAGAGCTAGCAAAAAAATATGGACATATTGGAACGGCAAAGTTGGTTAATGCAGTCTTAAGGAATATAATTCGCCATCCTGAGAAAGCAACATATCCAACGCCAGAAGAAGATATCGCGTTATATTTATCCTTAAAATACTATCATCCACTTTGGATGGTTGAAAGATGGATTGAAAAAATAGGAAAGGCTGATACTGAAAAGCTCTGTGCTTTTAATAATTGTCCACCAGATTTATCCATTCGAACAAATTTATTAAAGATAACAAGAGCAGCTTTAATAAAGCGTTTGCATAGTGAAGGTGCAGAAGCTGTTCCTTCTTTACTTACGCCGGAAGGAATTTTATGTAAAAAACATACAACGTTGACGAATATGGCTTCTCTACATGAAGGGCTATTTCAAGTACAAGATGAAAGCTCAATGTTAGTTGCCCATGTTCTTGCACCGCAAGAAGGCGAGTTTATCATTGACACATGTAGTGCTCCAGGAGGTAAGAGCACACATATCGCTGCCTTGATGAAAGATACAGGAAAAATTTTGTCGACCGATATTTATGAACAAAAATTAAATATCATTAGTGAAAATGCAAAGCGATTAGGCATCTCCATTATTCATACAGAATTAATTGATGCACAACAAATTGGTGATAAATATCCAATGCAAGCTGATCGTGTATTAGTAGATGCACCTTGCTCAGGTTTGGGCGTATTAAGAAAGAAACCTGATTCACGTTGGCGGAAAACAGAGACATTAATAAAAGAGTTGGCAGAATTACAAGGTGAAATCTTAAGCAGTGCAGCAAAAGCTGTTAAGCCGGGTGGTGTTTTAGTATATAGTACTTGCACAACAGAAGTTGAAGAGAATAATAAAGTTATCGAAGATTTTTTAGCTTCACATGAGAATTTTATTCTTGATGATGCAAGAAAGTATGTAAACTTATCTCAGCAAAACAATAAAATGATTCAGTTATGGCCACATATTCATAATGTTGATGGATTTTTTATTGCGAGAATGCTAAAAAATAAGTAGGTGTTTTTTTGAAAAAAAATATTTTTGGACTTTATATAGATGAAGTATATGAACTTCTAAAAATTTTAGAAATTGAAAAATATCGTGTAAAACAGATTTTTGAATGGATATATAAACGGAATGTTACAGATTTCAAACAAATGATGAATTTGCCACTAAAAATGCGCGAGCAATTAAATGAAGTCTTTGTTATCAAAACAGTTAATTTGGTGGATAAACAGATTTCACAAGATGAAAGCACAACAAAATTCTTATTAGCCTATCATGATGGAGTTGCGATAGAAACCGTTCTAATGAAGCATAATTATGGGAATAGTGTATGTGTTTCCACACAGGTTGGATGTAATATGGGATGCACTTTTTGTGCTTCTACTTTACATGGAATGATAAGAAACTTAACAGGTGCTGAAATATTAGCTCAAATCTTTTTTATTAATAAAATTTTAAATAAAGAAGGACAACGCGTTAATAGTATTGTAATTATGGGTTCGGGAGAACCTTTAAATAACTATGACAATGTGCTGAATTTTATTAAGCTTTGTCATGATAAAGAAATTTTAAATTTAAGCTACAGAAATATTACGCTTTCTACTTCAGGAATTGTTCCTAATATGTATAAATTAGCAGAAGAAAAACTCCCAATTACTTTGTCAGTTTCTCTTCACGCGGCGAATGATACGATAAGAACAACATTAATGCCAATAAATAAAAAATATAATATAGAACAGGTGATTTTAGCGGCTTCAAATTATGCAAAAAAAACAGGGCGAAGAATTACCTATGAATATATTTTAATTAATGATTTTAATGATTCAATAGAAGATGCTAAAAAATTAGTAGGTTTATTAAAAGGAAAACTAGCGAATATAAATCTTATTCCAGTAAATCCTGTTGAAGAAAGAGGCTGGTTTCGCCCTGAACAAAGGAAAATATCAAACTTTATGAATTTTTTACTAGAAAATCATATATCAGTTACGCTTAGAAAAGAAATGGGCGCAGATATTCAAGCCGCATGTGGGCAATTAAGAAATAAATCTATGGATGAATCTTAAAATCTATTTTAATGTGGGAAGTGTTTATAATGCTTTTTGATAAGATAAATGATAAATTAAAGTCTTTATTAAAAAATCAAGAGGATGATGAATATACGCAGCAGCGAACTAGAATTTTTGATAAGGAAGAGTTGCCATTATCTATAATGGAACGACCCTCATTAGCAAAAACCGTTTTTACCATTTTAGAAGGTCAAGATAGAGGAAAAGTTTTTATTGTTGAAAAATATCGAATTAATATTGGTAGAATGATAAACAACGAGGTAGTGTTATCTGATAGTAGTGTTTCGCGCCTACATGCTTATATTGTGCATGAAGATGATAAACGAATTATTTACGATGCTGGAAGCTTAAATGGAATTCTAATAAACGATAAATCTTATGCCCATTGTGTTCTACATAATGGGGATATAATAAAATTGGGCAATACTGTTATAAAATATGAGCAAGTGAATTAAAAGGACAAAGGCTATTGTGAATTTGAGAGGTGATCAGTATTGTTAGCATATGCAAAGTCAGATATTGGATTAAGCAGAAAAACCAATGAAGATAATTTTGAATGTGGTGCATTTAATTTATATATTGTTGCCGATGGAATGGGAGGGCATTTAGCTGGTGAAGTAGCTAGCAGCCTAGTCATTAAAGAAATAAAAAATTATATTAATAGCCATATTCATACATATGTTGAGGATTATGGAGAGTTATTGAAGTTATCCATATTGTATGCTAATGATATAATATATAATAAATCATTAGCGGATCCATTATATAAAGGAATGGGAACTACAGTCAGCGCTGTCTGGTTTATTGACAATAAAATTTTTTGGGCGCATGTAGGAGATAGCAGAATATATCTTTTAAAAGACGGCAATTTAGGACAGATTACTAAAGATCATTCCTTAGTAAATGACTTATTGGAAAAAGGAGAAATTGAAAAGGAATCAATACCGACTCATCCGTTGCGCAATATGTTAACACGTGCTGTTGGCGTAAATGAAGACTTAGAAGTCGATACGGGATATATGAAAGTTAATCAGGGTAATTATGTATTGTTAACTACCGATGGATTAACAAATCTTATTTCAGACGATGAATTGAAAGACATTATATTAACAAATCAATGTAATCTATCAAAAAGTTTGGATATATTTATTGAAAAAGCTATAGCAGCAGGTGGCGAGGATAATATTACAGCTATCTTAATTGGCGATTTTTAATTTAGGAGGTGAGTATCTGATGATAGGACGTATATTAGATGATCGATATGCTATTTTAGATCGTGTGGGTGGCGGCGGAATGGCTGAAGTATATCGCGCGCATGATCAATTATTAGATCGGTTTGTTGCCATAAAAATTCTTCGCGCTCATTTTATTGATGATGATGAATTTATTAATAGGTTTAAAAAAGAAGCACAAGCTGCAGCAAAATTATCTCATCCCAATATTGTAAATATCTATGATGTTGGAAGATTTGAAGATGTCCATTATATTGTCATGGAATTCGTATCAGGGGAAACATTAAAAGGAAAATTACAACGTGAAGGTGCTTTATCTGTAAAAGCATCATTAAATATTTCACTTCAAATAGCAGAAGCACTTGAACATGCACATAGCAATAATTTGGTGCATTGTGATATAAAACCACATAATATTTTAGTTACTGATTCCGGCAGAGTTAAAGTTGCAGACTTTGGAATAGCTCGTGCAGTAACCTCTTCGACGATGACCTATTCAGGAAACGTCATTGGCTCTGTTCATTATCTTTCTCCCGAGCAGGCACGAGGTGAAAGCGTAAATGACAAGTCGGATATTTATTCTCTCGGTGTACTTATGTATGAATTATTAACAGGAAAAGTTCCTTTCCAAGGTGAAACACCTGTTAGCGTTGCGTTAAAACAAATTCAAGAGAATCCTGAATCAATAAAAGAATTTAACAAAGAGATTCCTGATTTGCTTGAGGCGATTGTTTTAAAAGCAATGGAAAAAAGAGTTTCCGATCGGTATGTTAATATTAGTGCAATGATTTCTGATTTAAACATCGCAAAAAATTTAATAAAGTCTGAGAAAGACAGCTATGAGAATGTTTCTGACTTATATGCTACACAAATTTTGCCCAAAACAGAGTATAAGGGTAGGAAAGAAAATAAATCAACTAAATTTCAATCAATAATTTTAAAAAATAAATTGCCTATAGCTTTATTTCTTCTCTTAGTTGTTAGCTTTTTTATCGGAACATTTTTGGTTTATGGAAAGTTTTGGAGCGCAAATGAGGTGGCAGTGCCTAATGTTGTTGGTAAGCAATTAATCGCGGCAAAACACATGTTAGAAGATAAAAATTTGCGTGTGACTGTTGAAGAAACTCATGACGATAAAGTTCCAGCGGGACAAGTTGTTTCTCAATTTCCGGAAGCTGGAGCAATAGTAAAAGAGCAGCGAGCGATTACGATTTATATAAGTAAAGGCGGAGAGGTTGCATTAGCCCCTGATTTACGAGGTTTAAGTAAACGAGAAGCAGAAATTCAACTGAAAAATATGGGGTTACAGTTAGGTCGAGTGGATGAAGTTTTTTCTGACCAAAAAGTTAATACTGTAGTCGAGCAGAATCCTCGCCAGGGAACTCAAGTAATGAAAGGATATAGCGTGGATATTGTAATCAGTAAAGGGGAAGAAGAAAAGAAAGTTACGGTTCCTGATTTTCATGGCATGTCTATATCAGAGGCAGAAACTAAATTAAAAGCTTTAAATTTACAAAAAGGTAAGATTACTACGATTGAAAATTATAATGTATCGCCAGATAGTGTAGTTGAGCAAAGTATTGTGGCAGAAACGAGTATTGCTGAAGGTTCAACTATTGATTTCGTTGTAGCGAGAGGCGGAAAAAATAATAAATCAGAACAACAAGTTACTTTCGTTGTTCCTCAGGAGCCTAATGGAGCAAAATCCATCCAATTTGTTGTAACTGATAAATCTGGACGCAAAGTTGTTTATGAAAACACACATTATGCGAATGAAAAAATTAATAAAACAATTAATGCAAGCTCACCATATCGAGTACAAATTTATGTGAATGGGAATTTAGTTAAGGAAGAAAATTACTAATGCGAGGAACGATAAAATGAAGGACGGAATTATAATAAAAAAATATAATAGTTATTATTACGTCCAAGGGGAAACCTCTGTAATTGAGTGTAAATTAAGAGGGCGTTTTAAAAAAAATAGGTATTCATTGTGTGTAGGGGATAAAGTTCAATACACCTTACTTGGAGATGAAACAGGAATAATAGAAAATATTTTTCCCCGCCAATCAGTACTTTTACGTCCCTTGATTGCAAATGTTCAACAAGTGATTATCACTTTTGCAGCTAAAAATCCGGATTTTAATTCTAGTTTATTAGATCGATTTTTGGTTTTAGCCGAATATTCCGAACTGGATATCATTATATGTCTAACGAAAATTGATTTATTAAATCGTGCTGAAATAGAAACTTTAGTACAAGAATATCAGAAAATAGGCTATACGGTGATAAAGGTTTCGAATGTTAGTCATGAGGGAGTAGAAAAATTAACGAGTCTTTTAAATAATAAAATTTCCGTGTTTGCTGGTCCATCAGGAGCGGGGAAGTCAACGCTATTAAATCGAATCAATCCTAAGTTAAATTTAAAAACAGGAATGGTAAGTGATAAAATTGGTCGTGGAAAACATACAACACGGTTTTCTGAATTATTATCATTGCCTGAGCATGGATTTGTTGTTGACACGCCAGGTTTTAGTCTTACCGAATTTAATGATTTAGATGAACGGGCAATTTCTGAATGCTTTCCTGAATTTAATAAAGTTGAAGGTTCGTGTAAGTTCAATAGCTGTTTACATCTTCACGAACCTCAATGCAAAATAAAAAATGCTGTTGATCATGCTGCAATATCAGAAAATCGTTACCAATCTTACGTAGAAATAATGGACGAAATAAAAAAAACGAAACGAGGATTTTAAGATGATAAAAATATCACCTTCTATTTTATCTGCTGATTTTTCAAAATTAGGAGAGGAAATAAAGAACATTGATCAAGCTGGGGCAGAAATGGTACATATAGATGTCATGGATGGACACTTTGTCCCAAATTTAACAATAGGAGCTCCTGTTATTGCTGCATTGCGTAAAATAACGACTAAGATTTTTGATGTGCACTTAATGGTAGAAAATCCTCAGGATTATGTAGTTTCATTTGCTAAAGCAGGCACAGATATTTTTACTTTCCATATCGAAACAGCACCACATGTACATCGAATAATTCAAAATATTAAAGAAAATAATATGAAAGTGGGAATTGCACTGAATCCTGGTACACCATTAACTACAATAAATGAAATTTTAGATGATATTGATATGGTTTTATTAATGACGGTTAATCCCGGATTTGGTGGACAAAAGTTTATTCCTTCGGTTCTAAAGAAAATAAAAGAATTGAAAGAAATGATTAGAGCAAGAAATCTCAATATCGATATTCAAGTTGATGGCGGGATAAACAAAGTAACTGCTCCGCAAGTAGTTGCTGCTGGAGCAAACATCTTAGTAGCAGGTTCGGCTATTTATGGGTCCGATAACATTGCTAAAAGTATAGAGGATTTACGAAAATAAAAGATAAGGGCTATCCAAGCGAAAGGATAGTCCTTAAATCTTAGAGTCGGAATCGTGATATAGATAGACATTTAGTTAATGTTAATGTATGATTAATAAAGTTAAGTTAAATTAAGTTAATATAGATGTGATATAAGAGGTGTATACAATGAAAGCAGTTATATTACTTTCTGGGGGATTAGATTCGACAGTATGTATGTCTGTTGCAAATAATAAAGGGTATGAATTATATCCGATTAGTTTTAACTATCATCAACGGCACAAGATTGAATTAGAAAGTGCAAAAAAAGTTGCAAATTTTTATAATGTCAAACATCATTTAATTATAGATACGAATATGGATGCGATTGGCGGCAGTGCCTTAACTGATAAAAATATTGATGTTCCGTGCGGTAACATTGAACGAAAAGATATTCCTGTTACTTATGTTCCAGCAAGAAACCTGATTTTCTTAAGTTATGCATTAGGGTATGCAGAAGCAATAGGAGCAGATACAATTTTCATAGGCGTAAATTCATTGGATTATTCAGGTTATCCTGATTGCAGACCGGAATTTATTCAATTGTTTCAGAATTTAGCTGATTATTCTACTAAAGCTAGTATACAAGATAAAAAACATATAAAAATTGAAACGCCTTTATTGCGTTTGACGAAAAAAGAGATTGTATTATTAGGAACAAAATTAATGGCGCCTTTGCAATATACACATAGTTGTTATAATGGAAAAGAAAAAGCTTGTGGCATCTGTGACAGTTGTAAGTTAAGATTGCGTGGATTTGAGGAAGCTGGGGTCAATGACCCTATTGAATATATAAATAGATAGGTTTTTAGTAGAGGTGAAAGATTTGAAAGATGTCCAAAATATTTTTGATTCTAGAGGAATCTCTATACAAAAAGTAGGAGTTAATGATGTTCATTTACCTTTTCTTATCAAAGGTAAAAATAATACAAGCCAAAGCGTTTTAGCTAAAATAAAATTTACTGTTGATTTATCTAAAGAATATAAAGGAACTCATATGAGTCGATTTATTGAAATTTTAAGTGAATGGAATCAAAAATCTATATATAGTAATGATATAGAATCCTTATTAGATGATGCATTAGAAAAGCTATCGGCCAATACTGTATATTTACAGATGGATTTCAAATATTTTATTGAAAAAGTTGCTCCGATTAGTCTGAAAAAATCTGTTTTAGATTTAGATTGTTCATTTATTGCGCAAAAAGCGATTGATGAAAATGTAGATTTTATCTTAGGGGTAAATGTTCCTTTTACTTCCCTTTGTCCATGTAGTAAAGAGATATCAAAATATGGTGCTCATAATCAACGTGGCTTAATGAAAGTTAAAGTAAAATATAATGCTTCAAAGGATTTAATATGGATTGAAGATTTAGTAACTGCACTAGAGGGGCAAGCCTGTTCTCCAATTTATCCCTTATTAAAACGTGAAGATGAAAAGTTCGTAACAGAAACTGCTTATGAAAATCCTAAATTTGTCGAAGATGTACTTCGAGATCTGGTTATCACGCTAAGAACTTTTGAATGCATAAATTGGTTTGATATTGAATGTGAAAATTATGAATCCATTCATAATCATAATGCATATGCAAATTATACAGAACTTGTTAAATAATACTTAGGTAATTGATTAATGAGGAGTATAGAATGAAAAAGTTAATAATTAATGCAGATGATTATGGATTACACGAATTTATTAACCAAGGAATAATGGAAGGGGCTATGCATGGATGTATTAGTAGTACATCGATTATGCCGGTTGCCGCTGCATTTGAACATGCAGTAAATCTTCTTAATACAAATGAAAATAGCGTAGGTGTAGGAGTACATTTAACATTAGTTGCAGCAAGCCCTATCCTTGAGCCCAAAAAAATTTCTACTTTAGTTGATGCTGAGGGGAATTTTGCTTCGGCTTATCCTGCTTTTATAAAAAAATATATTTGTGGAACAGTTAGATTAGCGGAAATTTATCAGGAATTTTATGCACAAATTGCTAAAGTAAAATCTACAGGTATACCTATTACGCATTTAGATAGTCATCAACATTTACATGTTCTTCCTGGGATGATCGATGTTGTTATTGCGCTTGCAAAAGAGTTTAAAATAAAAGCAATTAGAATTCCCGCTGAAGATTATCTTTTTTTTCATGAGTTTTCATTTGGTAGATATATCGGAAAATGTGGCTTGAGTTTTCTTGCGCAAATCGCTAGAAAAAAACTAAAAAAAGCAAATATTGTTTCACCTGATTATTTTTGGGGAATGATGGCTGGAGGAAATATGAATGAGGCTACATTGGCCCAAATTATTTCCCAATTACCCAATGGAGTAAATGAAATCATGGTTCATCCAGGGTATAATACTGGTGAATTGCGAAAACTATTTGATTGGCAATATCATTGGGATCAAGAATTATCCGCATTAACTGATAAAAATTTATTAAACTCATTACGACATAATAAAATTGAATTGGTTTCGTTTGGAGCGTTGGCGAATGAATAAAATTTATAAGAGATTTTTATTTCTTATCTTACTTTTAGGCATTATTTCTTGTGGAGTTATTTACTTTACAGTAGATATAAATACGTTAAGTCATTTAACAGAATTTCAACCTTGGTCAATTATTGTAACCATTTTTTTGGTTATCATTGGATTGATTTTAGATGGAACTCGATTAATGCACTTAGTCCGTGCTTCTAATGAACATATTACGTTACAGCAAGCTGTTCAGGTAATATTCGGGAATTATTTTTTAGCTTTATTAACTCCTGGAGCAACAGGTGGAGCAGTTGCACAATTAATTTTTTTACGCAATGCAGGAATTCCAACAGGAAAAGCTACAGTCTTTGTTATTGTACGTACGCTCGTATCTATTTTATTTTTATTATTATGTTTACCTATCATTTTTTATTTTGATAACAGTTTGTTACCCTGGATTTCTACGAATGTATTAATTGGAATATCTATATTTATTGTTTTAGGGACTTTTTTCATCATTTGGGCGCTAAAAAATAAATTTACAGATTATCTGGTAATTAAATTTTCAAAACGCTTAAAATACGCAAAAAGGCGTATGTTATACGCTTTTTATAGAGATATTAAAGGAGCTATCGTTTTACTATCAAGTGCCCCATTAAGTATGCTTAGGGTTTTTGTTGAATCGGGCTTAAGTTTGTTAGCTTTATATAGCGTTGTTCCTATTTTGTTTTTAGGCATGGGAGTCGATGTAAATTGGGCAATCGTTATGGGAAGAATGATTTTTCTCAATATTCTTCTTTATTTTGCACCAACTCCTGGGGGATCTGGCATTGCAGAAGGCGGATTTGTTTTATTATTTAATGAATTTTTACCATCAGGAACTGTAGGGATTATTGCTGTTGCCTGGAGAATGATTGCAGAATATTTGCCATTTTCTATTGGATTTTATTATACAATTAAAGTTTTTGGACGAGAATTTTTAACAAAACAGTTAAAATAATAAAGGAGTTTATGATGTCAACAAATAAAAATATTTCAATTGGAATCATGATAATAATTGCTGCTATTACTATATTTTCTAATTTATCTGGATTTCCTTTATTAGATCCTGATGAACCGGTCTATGCAGAAACTCCTAAAGAAATGATTTTATCGAATGATTTTTTATCTCCAAAGATTTACGGTGAATATTGGTATGATAAGCCACCGATGTATTATTGGCTTGTTGCGATGAGTTATCAAGTATTTGGTATAAATGATTTTGCGGCAAGATTCCCATCAGCATTTTTATCTTTGCTTAGTATTATTGCAATATACTTTTATGGTAAAAAATTATTTAATCATAAAGTGGGAATCTATAGTGCTTTAATTTTAGTAACAAGTATTGAATTTTTTTATTTAGGTAAAGCTGCTGTTACAGATATTACATTAAATTTTTGTTTAATGGTTTCGCTCTTTGCATTTTTAAGTAGACAATATTATACATTTTATATTTTTGCAGGCTTAGCAGTTTTAACTAAAGGGCCCATAGGCTTATTTTTTCCTGGTGTAATTGTATTTTTGTACTTAGTATGCTTAAAAAAATTTCATCTTTTATCTGAAATGAAAATTTTATCTGGAAGCATTATTTTTTGCTTGGTTGCGTTGCCATGGTATATTTATATGTATAGTTTGCATGGAAGTGCATTTATCGATAGTTTTCTTGGTTTTCATAACATAACGAGATTTACATCGCCAGAGCATCCTAGTGGACTATTATGGTATTATTATCTTCCAGTATTATTAGTTGGGTTTTTCCCTTGGATAACTTTGCTTTTTCAATCTATCTATAAATCTTTTTCCGATTCTTATGGAAAATTTGATCATTTATTATTTCTAAATCTATGGGCAGTAATCATTTTATTGTTTTTTTCTATATCAAAAACAAAACTTGTATCGTATATACTGCCAATGTTTCCAGCATTAGCAATGTTGGTGGGATGGTATCTTGATAAGTTAACCGGTAGAAATTATTTTGGTTCCAAAAGGTCTTGGGGCTGGATTGGATGCTTACTATTTTTATCGGCAACTTTTGTTTATGGCTGTACAATTGGGATAAAAGAAATGCCACAAGCGGAAATTGGGTTTATCAGTTTAGCTTCTACCATTATCCTGATGTGTTTAGTAACGATTTTCTTTCTTTTAAAACGAAATATTGAGATAGCTTTTAAAAGTCAGGTAGTAGGAATGATGATTTTTTCTGCTGTGTTAGTAAATTTATTATTTCCGAAAATTGCACCTGATTTTACGAGTCAGCATGTAAGTAACGTTTTTTTAGAGCAATATGATGGAACTAGCGATGTTTATATTTCTAAATTTCTTCGCCCAGGAATTTCTTTCTATAGTGGAATTTACGGCAATGAGCTAGTTTTTTCTCCTAAATCTATTCCTGATTTAGAAAAAGTTTTTACGAATAAGAAAACCTATTTTATTCTAAGAGATATCGATTATGATAGATTGCCACAGTCTACGATAAATCAACTTACAATAATTAACCAAATCGATAATAAACTCATACTAGTAGAGACTAGATTTATAAAGTAAATTTTTATTATATAGCAGGATTTTATCTATAGATATTGAAATAAGAGAAGATAAATGACTAAGGAAACAGGTGCTTAATTGCTTAAAAGGGAAGTCCGGTGTGATACCGGCGCGGTCCCGCCACTGTATTAATGAGTATCTTTACCTATGCCACTGGCGATTGCTGGGAAGGCGTAAAGATATGATGATTTTAGCCAGGAGACCTACCTGTTTTAACGCACACCGTTACTATAAACAGCCTTGTTTATAAGCGACCTACGGATGATGGGCAGGTGGGTAATTAAGCTTCTACAACTGTTATTTTTAATATGTGGTTGTTTGCGTTTTTTTACCCTCTGCCTTTGCAGGGGGTTTTATTTTTGAAAAAATTTTTAAAATCGGGGTTTACAACAGGAACCTGTGTGGCTGCAGCTACGAAGGCAGCATTGCTAGCCCATAAAGGAAGCTATCTCAACACAGTAAATATTCAAGCGCTTTCGGGTGAAATACTTTCGATTCCGATTGAACATGTGGAAAAAAAGAGCGAAAATGAAATATTTGCTGCTGTTAGAAAGGACTCTGGTGATGATCCGGATATTACAAATGGGATAATCATCGAAGTTAAAGTTCTCATCTCTGCTCAGCATAAAGACATTATCATTAAAGCTGGAACAGGAGTAGGAATCGTAACTAGGCCAGGGTTAGCTGCTAAAGTAGGACAACCAGCGGTGAATCCCGGACCAAGAAAAATGATTACCAATGTAGTAAAAGAAATATTAAAAGAAGAGTATGGCTGTGAAATTACGATTATCATTCCTCGTGGAGTTGAGTTAGCGAAAAAAACATTAAATCCAATTTTAGGTATTGAGGGAGGATTGTCCATTATTGGCACCTCTGGAATAGTAAGACCTATGTCAGAGGAAGCTTTTAAAGATTCATTGGCACCTCAAATTGATGTTGCTAAAGCAAAAGGGCTAGATACTTTAATTTTTGTTCCTGGGAAAATAGGATATGATGCTTGTATTGACAATTTTGGGTTAAGGGCAGATGCAATAGTACAGACTAGTAATTTTATTGGCTTTATGCTGGAAAGTGCAGCTGAAAGAAAGATTCAAAATATTTTATTTGTTGGTCATTTAGGAAAATTAATTAAAGTTGCCGGTGGGATTTTTCATACACATAATAGAGTTGCAGATGCTCGTCTTGAAATTTTAGCGGTGTATGCAGCTTCTTTAGGAGCATCTACAGGAGTAGTTAGAGATATTTTAAATACGACTACGACAGAAGCTGCAATTGAAATTTTAGAAGAAAATCATATTGAAGGAATTTATGATCTGATTGCACAAAGAATTAGTTATCGAGCAATGCGCTACGTTTATAATGAAATTTGTATTGGCGCTGTTATCACCAGTTTAGATGGTACAATTTTAGGAATAGATGAAAATGCAAAAAAAATCGGAGGAGTTTTAGGGTGGAACATAAAATAATTGTCGTTGGTATAGGCCCAGGATCAGAAGATTATTTATTACCAATTGCAAAAAAAACGATTGATTTTGCAAAGGTTTTAGTTGGCAGTAAGCGGTCGTTAAGCTCATTTCAAAATAAAATGGCGCTAACTCATGCAATTACAGGTGAGATCGAAGCTGCACTTGCTTTTATTGAGGAAAATTTAAAAAGCCAAGATGTCGTAGTGATGGTTTCAGGTGATCCGGGGTATTATAGCTTTCTAGCAGCTTTAAATAAAAGATTTTCCTGTATTGAGGTTATTCCGGGAATAAGCTCTATGCAGCTTGCTTTTGCTAGATTGGCGCTCCCTTGGCATGATGCGGATTTAATTAGTTTACATGGGAGAGAGGTTGATTTAGCTCGGCTTAAGTATTCAAAAGGGCGCAAACTTGGTTTTTTAACTGATTCAAAATATACAAGTGCTACGATTGCTAGCCTTCTTTTAAAAAATGATTGGCCCCAAAATGTGCAGCTTTACGCTTGTTCCCATTTATCTTATGAGAATGAATCTATTGTGACAATGACATTGCAAGAAGCTGCTTCTACCGTCGAATATAAAAATTGTATAGTGGTGGTGATAGCATAATGTATTATCTAGGAATTCCCGATCATGAATTTATTCGTGGGAAAACACCAATGACAAAAGAGGAAATTCGTATTCTAACAATTGCTAAGGCCCAAATTAATCCTGATAGTATTATTTGGGATGTTGGAGCTGGGACTGGTTCTTTATCTATTGAAGCTGCCCTTTCAGCACTAAACGGTCATGTATATGCGATTGAGCGCAATCACGAGGGAATTGATTTAATTCAGCAAAATGCGGCTAAGTTTAAGGCGAAGAACCTTACTGCGATTTTAGGTGAAGCGCCTTCAGCCCTTTTAGATTTGCCAAGTTGTGATGTAGCTTTTATCGGCGGTAGTGGCGGAAAATTGTCAGAAATATTAACATTTATTGATGATAAACTAAAAGTTGGCGGACGTCTAATTATCAATGCAATTACAATTGAAACAATGTATGAAGCGTTACAATTTTTAAAAGAAATGGAAAATTATTCATATCACGCCTTTTCTGCACAAATTACACGATTTGATGCAATCGGTAGATATCATATGGGAAAAGCACAAAATCCAATTACGATTATTTCTTGTACAAAATTAAAAAATAGGAGGTAATAACAATGCAAGTATATATTATCGGTGCAGGGCCTGGAGATCCTGAACTCATTACAGTAAAAGGACAAAGATTATTAAGTGAAGCAGACGTTATTATTTACGCTGGTTCACTGGTAAATCCAGCACTGCTTTCTTTTGCAAAACAAGGTTGTAAAATTTATAATAGTGCTTCAATGACATTAGGTGAAGTCATCGAAGTGATTAAAAAAAGCGTGAAAAACAATGAGATGGTTGTGCGGCTACACACTGGTGATCCTAGCATTTATGGCGCAATTCAAGAACAAATGGATGCATTAAGCAAATGCGGTATTGAATATTGTGTTATTCCGGGTGTTAGCTCATTTTTAGCAACGGCAGCAGCTTTAAAACAAGAATATACATTGCCAAATGTTTCACAGACGGTGATTATTACTAGAAATGAAGGAAGAACACCTGTCCCTGAAAAAGAAAAATTAAAAAGTTTGGCTGCACATGAAGCGACAATGTGTATCTTTTTAAGTGTACATATGCTTGATCAAGTTGTTGCTGATTTAATTGAAGGCGGTTATGAAGCGAATACACCAATTGCGATTGTGCAAAAGGCGTCTTGGCCAGAGGAGAAAATTATTCGTGCTACTTTAAGTACAATTGTTGAAAAAATTAAAGATGAAGATATTACGCGAACGGCGATGATTGTCGTTAGCAAATGTTTAGATAGCAATTATGAACTATCACGATTATATGCACCTGATTTTGCCCATATGTATAGAGATGCAAAATGAAATTAGCTGTTATTTCATTGACGAGTACTGGAGTAAAGCTAGCAGAAAAAATTAGCCGGGGAAAAAACGCGGATATGTTCTGTAAAAAAGGCACAAAAAAAGAGTTCGGTGTAGAGTTTGACTCCTTAAAGGGATTAGTAAGTGATATTTTTCAAGCGTATGATGGCATTATCTTCATCATGGCAACGGGAATTGTTGTGAGAATCATAGCGCCCTTAATCGTGCATAAAAAAAAGGATCCAGCGATTGTTGTACTAGATGAAATGGGAAATCATTCCATTAGCTTATTATCCGGACATCTTGGAGGAGCGAATCGTTTGGCAATTGAAATCGCGAAAACAGTTCAGGCAGATCCGGTGATTACAACTGCTACAGATGTGCATAACAAAGTCGCCGCTGATATGGTTGCTGTTGATTTGAATTTAACGATAGCTTCTTTTACTATGCTTAAAAAAGTAAATTTAGCGATAGCTAACCAAGCGTCAGTTCCTTTTTTTATCGATCAAACGATGGAGAATTTTGCATTGTATTTAAAAAAAGCACAAGAAAAGCAGCTTAATTTAATTCCAATTGATATGAGCAAAAAAACTTTACCTGATGGAATAAAAGTGTTGATAACGGATAAGAAAGATTTTTCGTTATCGGATGGATTGATTTTATCTCCACGTAAAGTAGTTATTGGGATTGGTTGCCGAAAAGGAGTAACCGAGGAAGAAATTTTTTCTTCACTTACACAGGCTTGTAAAATAGCAGATATTACGATAGAGCAAATTCGTTGTTTTGCAAGTACTATCGTAAAAAAGGATGAAACTGGATTGTTAACAGTTTGCAAAAGGATAAATAAACCAGTTTATTTTTATTCTAATCATGAATTAAAGCAAGCAATTGATAAATATAAACTTGAATGTTCAGCATTTGTTCAGTCAAGAATAGGAGTTGGAAATGTATGCGAAGCAGCAGCAATGATTGCCAGTCAATCAAAAAAAATAGTATTACCAAAGACGAAACTAATAAAGACAACAATAGCAATCGCTTGGGAAGAATAAGTGTAGTTGGCATCGGCCCGGGGTCCTTTGACCATATGACACCAAAAGCACTAGCGGCAATAACTGATGCGAATGTGATCGTAGGCTATAATACGTATATAAAGTTAATTGAAAAAATATTAGCTGAAAAAAAAGTAATTGGAACTGCAATGATGCAAGAAATTGAACGCTGTAAATTAGCTGTTCAGGCAGCTGTTAATGGTGAAAACGTAGCTGTAATTTCCAGCGGCGATTCTGGGATTTATGGCATGGCTGGTTTGATTTTGGAACTCGTCATGCAGCAAGAAAAATCCTTACGTCCAGAAGTTAAAATTATTCCTGGAATAAGTGCAGTAAATGCTTCCGCAGCTATTTTAGGCGCTCCATTGATGCATGATTTTGCAGTACTCAGCTTAAGTGATCTGCTTACACCGTGGGAATTAATCAAAAAACGAGCGGAATTGATTGCTCAAGGTGATTTTGTCGTTGCTTTATACAATCCTAAAAGTATTAAACGCGTAAATCAAATCCAAGAAATTCGTGAAATTATGTTAAAGTATAAAGCACCGACAACGCCAGTTGGCATCGTTCATAGTGCAACGCGCGAAGAAGAAGCGGCGATATTATCCGATTTAGAGCATTTTACCCAAGAGCATATTGATATGTTCTCCCTGGTTATTATTGGGAACAGCAAGACGTACATAGAAGATCAATATATGATAACACCTAGAGGTTATCAATTATGATTTTAATCTTAGCAGGAACTCAAGATGCACGTGAATTAGCAATTTCTTTACAGCAACTTGGATTTTCAATTACTGCTTCTGTAATTAGCAAATACGGTGAATTTCTCTATGAAAATCTAGAAATAAAAGTACAATCTCAAGTATTAGATGCTAAAACTATGCGTGATTTTATTGTTGCGCATAGTATTACAACAGTTATCGATGCAACACATCCATATGCAATGAATGTTTCCAAAACATCATTAGCTATTTGTGAGACATTGAATATCCCGTATATTCGGTATGAACGGGCTAAAACAGCCCTGCCAAGTTATGATAAAATGTCTATTGTGACTGATTATGATGAAGCGGTAAGCTTGGCTGCTGCTATAGGAAAACGAATATTTTTAACAATAGGAAGCCGTAATTTAAAGTATTTTGCTAAACTACTTGGAAATAAAGAATATTTTTTAGTGGCGAGAGTTTTGCCCGATGAAACTGTACTACATGAGTGCTTTTCTATGGGATTTATGCCAAATCAGTTGATTTTAATGCAGGGGCCTTTTTCTCAGACATTAAATCGAGAGCTCTATAAAAAATATCAAGCGGATGTGATTATCACAAAGGATAGCGGCGCGGTTGGAGGTACTGATACGAAAATCAGTGCAGCAATTGAGCTAAACATTCCAATTATTATGATTGCACGTCCAAAATTAGCGTACAAGACAGTTGCCAATACTTTAGAAGAAGTGATTTACTTATTAGAGAAAAATAAAATGAATCAATAAAAAGGAGAAACTCATGAATTTTATTACAATTCCTTCAGAAATAGAGCGTCGTAGTATGGAAATTATTGCTCCATATTTAAAAGAGTATCATTTGTCCGAAGAAGAAATAAAGGTGTATTCCCGTATTATCCATGCTTCAGGTGATCCAGAATATGCGCCAATTATAAAAATTCATCAAGATGCAATTTCCAAGGCAAAAGCGGCGCTATTAAATGGAGCTGATATTTATACTGATGTTGAGATGGTAAGGACAGGAATAAACAAAAAGCGTTTAGCTGAATATGGTGGACAAGTTCATTGTCTGATCGCTGATCCAGAAGTAGCGAAAAAAGCAAAAGAAGAGGGAATTACTCGCTCTATGGCTGCTGTACGCTCTTTTGGAAAAGCTTTAAACGGCTCTATTGTAGCAATTGGTAATGCCCCGACGGCGTTATTTGAAATTTTACATTTAATGCAACAAGAAGAAATTTATCCGGCGCTTATTATCGGTGTGCCGGTTGGCTTTGTTGGTGCTGCTGAATCTAAAGAGCATTTAATGGAAACTTCACCTGTACCATATATCACCGTTCGTGGAAATAAAGGCGGCAGTCCGATTGCAGCTGCGATTACAAATGCAATTTTATATATGTTATAAAAAGGATAAAGAGGGAGTTCATGATGTCTGTTTGTAAAATTCCTCGTATTATTATTGCGGCAGCGCATAGTGGTTCTGGAAAAACTACAATTACAATGGGAATAATTGCTGCATTGAAAAAGCAAGGTTTTAAAGTGCAAGCATATAAAATCGGACCTGACTACATTGATCCAGGCTATCATAAAATTGCCAGTGGGAAAATTGTTCACAATCTTGATACTTGGCTTTTGTCTGAAACGGAATTAGAAGACTTTTTTATCAATTCCTCACAGAACTCAGATATTGCAATTGTTGAAGGTGTGATGGGGCTTTATGATGGCGGGAAAAATGGGATTAGCAGTACAGCAGAAATTGCAAAAAAACTCAAGGCGACTGTAGTTCTAGTTCTAGATGTTAAATCAATGGGCGATAGTGCAGCGGCAATTGCCTTAGGTTTTAAAAAATACGACCCCTCTGTCAATATTGGAGGCGTTATTTTAAATCGAGTAGGATCTCTATCGCATGAAGCGATTATTCGTCATGCAATGGAAAAAATTAAGATTCCTGTACTAGGCGCAATTTATCGTGATGCAGGATTAGTTATTCCTGAACGCCATTTAGGATTGGTACCAACAACAGAAAATGAGATTGGTAAAATAGTCGATAAAATTGCATCCTTTGTTCAAGACAGAATTGATTTACCGCAAATGATTGATTTAGCAAAACAAAGTCTTCCTTTAAGCACGTCTCATTCTGAACCAAAATTTTTAGAAGATTCCTATGAAGTTACCATTGGTGTAGCCTGTGATGAAGCATTTTCTTTTTACTATGAGGAGAGTTTGAAGGTTTTAGAGACTTTAGGAGCAAAGATTGTTTACTTTAGCCCTTTGCAAGATTCCCAAATCCCAGAGGTAGACGGCTTGATTTTTGGTGGAGGATTCCCTGAAATGTTTGCCCAGCAGCTGGCGAACAATCAAAAAATGAAACAAAGTATCCAAGCTGCAAGCAAGTCTGGGATACCTATTTACGCTGAATGCGGTGGCTTTATGTATTTAACGGCATCACTTTGTGATTTTTCCAATGAAATCCATCCGATGGTAAATATTATTCCTGCGCGGTGTAAATTAAATACAAAACTGCAAACGGTAGGTTACGTTGAAGCGAAAAGCTTAAATGATAATATCTTAGCGAACAAGGGGGACTTATTGCGTGGACATGAATTCCATTTTTCATCAACTGAGCCAATAGATGATAATTTTGCTTGGGCTTTTGAGATGAAAAAGGTGCGAACTGGAATCCAATATAAAGCTGGATACGCAAAAGATAATATTCTTGCTTCTTATTTACACTTGCATTTTATTGGCAATAGACAGTTTGCAAAAAAATTTGTCTTACAGTGTAAAGAGTTTGCAAGTAAATCCTAAGAGGTTGAGGAAAATAAAATGGCAGCAAAAATTATATTGGTAACTGGCGGTGCGAGAAGCGGGAAAAGTTTTTTTGCCGAAGAATATGCAAAAAAAATCGGTGAGAAAATTGCTTATATCGCTACGGCACAAATTTATGATGAAGAAATGAAACTGCGGGTAGAAGTGCATAAAAACCGGAGACCGCTAAATTGGCAGACGTATGAATCGCCATTTCATGCGGAAGTTAGTGTACAAAATGCTTCTGAAGCACATGATGTAATTTTATTCGATTGTGTTACTTTATATTTGAGTAATTTGTTATTATCGAGTGATACACGATTAAATTCTGCGGAAAAGTATAATGACATTGCTAAAGAATTTGAAAAAATCTTAGAAACTGCAAAAAAAAATAATACAGATATTATTTTAGTCACAAATGAAGTCGGGATGGGAATTGTTCCTGAGAATGCTCTAGCACGTGAATATCGAGATTTTGCCGGGAAAATTAATCAGTTGATTGCGGCCAGAGCAGATGAAGTTTATTGGGTGATTAGTGGTATTGCTGTTGACATAAAGAAACTAGCAGCAGAGCAGGGGGAAAACAATGGCTAACTATATTATGTTACAAGGAACGAGTTCTCATGTAGGCAAAAGCGTATTGACAACGGCTTTGTGTAGAATTTTTTTTCAAGATGGGAAAAAGGTTGTTCCATTCAAAGCGCAAAATATGGCATTAAATTCTTATGTTACGAAAGATGGCAAAGAAATGGGACGCGCCCAAGTTGCTCAGGCTGAGGCAGCTGGATTAGAGCCGCAAGTGGTAATGAATCCTGTATTATTAAAACCAACGGGAAATTCTAGATCTCAAGTGATTTTGATGGGAAATCCTATAGGCAATATGACGGCTAATGAATATCATAATGGCTATTCATTAAAAGCTTTAAGCACGGTAAAAGACTGCCTACAAAAACTTGATCGTGAGTATGATACAATCGTAATCGAAGGTGCAGGTAGCCCAGCAGAAATCAATTTAAAAGCAAATGATATCGTTAATATGCGCGTGGCAAAATTGTTAAATGCTCCTGTGTTATTAATTGCTGATATTGATCGTGGTGGCGCTTTAGCTTCTATTGTTGGAACTCTAGAATTATTAGACCCTGATGAGCGCGATTTGATAAAAGGAATTATTATTAATAAGTTTCGCGGTGATATTCGTTTGCTTCAGCCAGCTTTAGATTTTTTAAAAGAAAAAACAGGAAAACCTGTCGTTGGTGTATTGCCATATTTAGATAATCTAGGAATTGATGATGAAGACTCAGTATCGCTTAATGATAAAAATCTTCCTAAAGAAACTGCTGAACTTACCGTTGCAGTCATTAAGACACCGAAGATATCAAACTTTACGGACTTTGACAGTCTAGCGAATGAACCTGATGTTTTAGTTAAATACATTGGAAAAGGCGAGTCAATTGGCGAGCCAGATTTAATTATTCTTCCAGGCACTAAAAATACAATTGAAGATTTATCTTATTTATATGAAAATGGATATGCGCAAGAAATTAAGAATTCTTTAAAAAAATCTATTCCGGTGATTGGTATATGCGGTGGCTATCAAATGCTTGGTCAAGAAATTCTTGATCCACATCATATGGAATCGGAAATTGATTGCATTCAGGGGCTAGGACTCCTTACTACACGAACAATTTTTGCTAAAAGCAAATCGACTTATCAGGTAACTGCATCTTATATCGGAAAAGGCTTTTTAGGAATGACTGGGGTAAATGAAGTATTAAATGGTTATGAAATTCATATGGGTAAAACAGAATTTCTAGATACGACAAACCATGCTTTTTCTATTACGAATCAAATCAGCAATAAAGTTTATCAAGATGGATTAATCAGTGAAGATGGGTTAGTATTAGGAACTTATATACATGGAATCTTTGATAATGATCTATATCGTCGTTCATTATTAAATGCCTTGAGAAAACGTAAAAATCTTGAACCGCTACAACAAATAACAAATCAATATGCGCAAAAGCAGCAAAGCTATAACAGACTAGCAAATACAGTAAGAAACAATTTAAATATGGATTTAATTCATAAAATAATGGAGTAATAAAATGATAATCAATATAGCTGTTCTAGCATTTATATTTGATATTTTTATTGGAGATCCGCGTAGCAAGTTTCATCCAGTAGTCTTGATTGGTAATTTAATTTCTATTTTAGAAAAATTTTTATTAAATAGTTCTGATGGAAAAACGAAAAAACGCTTATCTGGAATGCTTTTGGTGATTTCCACATTAACAATCATAACAAGTATTACCTGGAGTTTCTTACATTATTTATCTAATTTAAATTTATGGATTTTTTATTTAGCCAATATCATTTTATTAAGCTTTACGATATCGCCACGCAGTTTAGCGCAAGCTGGAATTGAGATACGAAATTATTTATTACGTAATGACTTGGAGAACGCTCGAATAAAAGTTGGTTGGATTGTCGGCAGAGATACAAAAAATCTTGATCAAGCCAATATTACACGTGCAACAGTGGAAACAATAGCTGAAAATATTGTGGATGGAATTATTTCGCCACTATGTTATTATTTTATTGGCGGTGTAGTCTTTGCTGTCTTTTATCGTACAGTAAACACTTTAGATTCAATGATTGCTTATAAAAATGATAAATACATAGACTTTGGCATGTTCGCAGCTAAATTAGATGATTTATTTAATTATATTCCGGCGAGACTTACTGCGATAATGATTATCATTGTTGCATTTTGTTTACAGTTTGATTTTAAGCAAGCCTATCGTTCAATAGGTCAAGATGCGAAAAAACATCCTAGTCCCAATAGTGGCTATAGTGAGGCTGGGGTAGCAGGAGCATTAGGAGTTCAACTTGGTGGACTAAATTATTACTTTGGTACTCCTTCTTTTCGGGCGCATATGGGAGAAAAGAAAAACGAACTACTTCCAATGCATATTACCCACACGATTTACATTATGTATGGTGTAACGATATTATTTTTAGTTTGGGTAGCAGCAATAGGTTATTTTTGGCGAGGTTAAAAAATATGCGACATTTTATTACTGGATTACAGTTTTTAACTAGATTACGATTAATTGAAGAAAAAGAATGGTCAGCAAAAAATTTTAGTGGAAGTGTAAAATTTTTTCCTTTAGTAGGAGCTACACTTGGGATTTTATTTGCATTATATACTTATCTTATTTTAGAATATTTGCCTACTTTAGGAATTCACATTTCAGAAGTAATCTATGCAACAACAATGATTTTTTTATGGGTTTTTTTCACTGGCGCATTACACTGTGATGGTTTTATGGATACGATGGATGGAATTTTTTCTGGGCGAGACCGTGAAAAAATGCTGGTGATTATGAAGGATAGTCGTGTTGGTGCAAATGGGATTGTTGGCTTTGTACTATTGGTGTTATTTAAATGGTCATTATTCTTTGAAATCGCGCAAACAAATCAAATTGTCACGACTGTTTTTCTTATGCCAGTTATAGCAAGATTTATGATGGTTATAGGGATAACGACATTTCCTTATGCTCGACGTGAAGGATTAGGAAGATATTTTGCTGAATATGTTACAAAAAAAACTCTATGGATAGCATTTATATTTACTATATTTCTAGTATTGCCATTTGGAATCAAAGCCTATTTCAGTTTGGTGATTACAGGACTTTTTACGATCTTTTTTTGTCGATATGTTACTCGATTGTTAGGCGGATTAACAGGAGATGTCTATGGTGCGATAACTGAGCTTAGCGAAGTAATTGTACTTTTAGCTTTTTTAAAGTAGATTGGAGATGAGTATGAAGATATGTGTTTCAGCTCCCGGTTCTTGTGGAGAGTTAATTCAAGGGACCTTAGATGGGCAGAATTTTCTTGTCAGTTGTCCAATTAATATGTATTCTAACGTTATCGTTACAATGTCTCAGGTAAACAACAATAGTTTCTCTTTAGAACCGAAAGCTGAACTAGCCTTATATAATACTTTAAAATATTTAAAAGTTTCAGATTTCCACTATTCTTTATCATTATATTCACAATTGCCAAAAGGAAAGGGAATGGCTTCTAGTAGTGCTGATATTAGTGCTATTTGTCAAGCTGTAGCTATAGCAACTGGAAAAATTTTGACACCAAATGAAATTGCCAAAATCGCTGCGCAAATAGAACCAACGGATGGGATTTTCTATAAAGATCTTGTTTTATTTGATCATATAAATGGAATGAAATTAGCTACCTTGGGAAGTTGTCCACCCATTTCAATTTTAATTTTTGATTTAGGTGGTGAAATAAATACATTAGAATTTAATTCACGAAATGATTTAAGATTATTGAATCAATCTAAAGAATTTGAAATTAAGCAAGCCTTAAAAATGATAAAAAAAGGAATCCATGAAGGCAATTCCTCGCTTATTGGGCAAGGTGCTACGTTAAGTGCAAAAGCCAATCAGAAAATTTTATATAAGCCTTATTTACAAGAATTTATTGAAATTAATGCGAAATACGATGGGATTGGGGTGAACATCGCACATAGTGGTACTATTCTAGGTATGATGTTTGATCAAGTTCGTCAAGGGAAAATGAAAGCTTGTTTAGCTTTTATTAAGCAAGCTTTTCCAAGCGTTCATTTTATCAAACAAGTACAGATCATTTCAGGAGGAGTGGTAGTAAAATCATATGGACCAAGATAAATTTATTCATGGTGGAAATATACATAGTTTTTTGCGAAAAACTTCTGCTGAAGCAAAAGTTTTAGACTTTAGTGCCAATATTAATCCGCTTGGATTATCGTTCCAGGTTAAAAATACAATTCTAAATTCGATTGCAGAAATCATTCACTATCCTGATCCTGCATGTTATTCTTTAAAAAAGACTATTGCAGAGTTTTATCAGATCAATAAGAAAAAAATCATTATAGGTAATGGAGCTGTTGAATTATTATACATATTATGTCATGTGCTTCGACCGAAACAAGCCCTTATTCTTGCGCCCTCATTTTCGGAATATGAGCGAGCAGCTCGTGCAGCTCATTCGAAAATTAACTATTTTTATTTATCCGAACAAGATAATTTTTTATTTCCGACAGAAACACTAATAAAAAAATTGAAAAATATAGACCTATGTTTTATTGGTAATCCCAATAATCCAACTGGAAATTTACTCACAATAGAAGAAATTGAAAAAATCCTTATCGCTGCGAAAAAAGAAAATTGCTACATTGTTTTAGATGAATCTTTTATAGATTTTGTTAAAAATGATTCACTGTACACAGCTAGGTCACTGCTTGATAAATTTGAAAATTTAATTCTTCTACAGTCTTTAACCAAATTTTATGCAATTCCAGGCTTGCGTTTGGGCTTTGCTGCAATGTCAGAGCAACTGATAAAAAAGTTAGAATTAGCAAAAGATCCTTGGAATGTAAACGTTTTGGCACAAAAAGCTGGCATTGCAGGTTTAAAAGATATAGAGTATCAAATAAAAACAAAGCAATTCGTGCAAAAATCTAAAGATTCTTTTTTTCATCAATTAGCTAATATTTCGAATTTAAAAATTTATAATCCGTCGGTAAATTTTATTCTATTAAAAATTTTAAATGAAACCATGGAAGCACAGCATTTGAAAACTTTACTTATGAAAAAGAATATATTGATTAGAGATTGCAGCAATTATCCTGGACTAAATAATTTTTTTGTCCGTATAGCTGTAAAATCAGAGGCAGAAAATCAGATTTTATTAAGAGAAATAAAAACTATTTTTGAGGCTAGGAGGTAGCATGGCAAAAATATTTTTAGTTAGGCATGGACAAACACATTGGAATTTATCTTTTAGATATCAAGGCCATGCAGATATCGATTTAACTGAAAAAGGGCTTTTGCAAGCGGAAGCTCTATCTGTAGCACTAAAACAGCAAAAGATTGCTGCTGTTTATACAAGTGATTTAAAAAGAGCGATAAATACTGGTCAAATTATTGCAAAGCCTCACCACTTATCACCTCAAATTCTTCCTGCTTTTAAAGAAATTTCATTTGGATTATGGGAAGGAATGACGTATAATGAAATTAATAAAAAATGGCCAGGCTGTTTTCAAAAGTTTACGATGGATGCCGAAGCTATTTGTATTCCAGATGGTGAATCCTTTTTTGATGTTCAACAGAGAACAATGCCAGCTCTTAGAAATCTTATCAATAAACATAAGAATGAAGATATTGTTATTGTTTCTCACGGTGCAGCAATACGAACAATATTAGCAGGAGTTTTACATATGCCACTGAAATATGTTTGGAGTATTAAACAAGATAATACGGCTTTAAATATTATTGAGCACTATGAAGATCATGTAATTCTTACTTTAATGAACGATACACATCACCTTGAATAAAAATTTATTCAAGGTGATTACATTTTAATGTCATAACCGATGCGAAAAGCGGGGTATATATGTATACATATTCACTTAGACCAAATAAACCTTATATACTAAAAAAAATCATTCATACTACAGACCTTTCTAACAAGGAAAGGTTTGATTTAAGTGATTGTAAAATCCAAGAAGTTTTACTTGATATAGAGAAATCTGTTTGGAAGATAGAGATTATTGTAAATGGAAATATTCCTATACAGTTCTTTGAAGAGCTTGCTGTAAAATTACAACAACTTTATAAAATACGTAATGTTCAAATTAATGTTATTTACGCAGATATCGAATTGTTTTTTGAAAATAATTGGGGAATATTTATTGAACATATTGCTGAAGGAAATTCAACAATCAAACATTTACTATTAAATAGTAAGCGAAATTTTGATGGTAGAAAGCTAACATTAAACTTTTATGGTGATTTAGCAGAAGAAATTTTAACTGCTCATTTAGTTATTCACCGAATGCGCAGTTATATAAAAGTAAAATTTAATACGGAAATAGAAATTGATTGCATTACAGAACGAGAAAATTGCGAGCCACATAAAGATTCTATTGATGATATTATGACCCCAGAATATATAGAAGCGTTAAATAACGATACTACAAAAGAATTGACAGCAAAAACTACAAATACAGATAAAGTCGTTATTTTTGGTAAACCAATTCGTGAAAATGAGCAAATAATTTCTGATATTCAAGATGAAGGTAGGAATATTGTTATTGCTGGGAAAATAGTAAATCTTGAAGTAAAAGAATTACGTACAGGACGGCAGCTATTATTATTCGATATTGCAGATGCTACTAGTGGGATTAGCTGTAAAAGAATATTTGATAATAAGGAAACTTTAGAGCCAATTTTAAAAGATATAAAATCTGGACTTTATGTAAAAATCAAAGGCAGTGTTCAGCATGATAAATATGCAAATGACTATATCATGTTTGTTGATAGCATGCAAAGATTTTCTACAAATACTCGCAGTGACACTTCTGAAATAAAAAGAGTTGAGCTCCATGCACATACTCATATGAGTAATATGGATGCGGTTGTCTCCATTAAAAATCTAATTAATACCGCTGCTAAATGGGGTCATCCCGCGATTGCAATTACTGATCATGGGGTAGTACAAGCTTTTCCAGAGGCCTGTGATGTTGCAGAAAAAGCTGGAATCAAAGTGATTTATGGAATGGAAGGATATCTATTTGAACAAGATATCAATAAATCTAATCATATTGTTATCTTAGCTAAAAATCCTATTGGATTAAAAAATTTATATAAAATAGTTTCTTTATCTCATTTAAAATTCTTCCATAGACGTCCTAAAGTCTCTAGAAAAATACTAGAAGAATATAGAGAAGGGCTTTTGTTTGGTTCAGCATGTGAAGCTGGAGAATTAATTCAAGCTATTATTAATGGCGAGAGTGATGATAAATTATTAGAAATCGCTAGATTTTATGATTATTTAGAAATTCAGCCAATCGGCAATAATGAATTTTTAATTAGAAATGGAAAAATTCAAGATGAAGATGGGCTAAGAAAAATTAATTTAAAAGTAGCAGAAATCGCCGAAAAATTGAAATTACCATTAGTAGCGACTTGCGATGTACACTTTTTAAATCCTGAAGATGAGATTTATCGGAGAATTTTAATGACCGGTAAAGGATTTTCAGATGCCGACCATCAGCCGCCATTATATCTGCGAACTACAGAAGAAATGTTGGAAGAATTTTCTTATTTAGGAAAAGAAAAAGCTGTTGATGCAGTTATAAATAATACCCGCTTAATTGCTGATAAAATTGAAAACTTTAAACCTATTCCTGATGAGTTGTATTCACCACAAATTCCGGGAGCCGAAGAGCAAATAAAATCTATGGCTTATACTAAGGCAAAGACTTTGTATGGGGATGATTTGCCTAAAATAGTAAAAGACCGTTTAGAAAGCGAATTGAATTCAATTATCGGACATGGGTTTGCCGTTTTATACCTTATTGCGCATAAGTTGGTTAAAAAATCCTTAGATGACGGATACCTAGTAGGATCTCGAGGATCTGTAGGATCTTCTTTTGTTGCTACGATGACAGATATTACAGAAGTAAATCCATTGCCACCCCATTGGTTATGCCCTAAATGTAAATATAGTGAATTTATTACCGATGGAAGTTATGGTGGCGGATTTGACCTTCCAGATAAAAACTGTCCAAAGTGCAATGAAAAATTAATCAAAAACGGACATGATATTCCATTTGCTGTATTTATGGGATTTCATGGGGATAAAGTTCCTGATATTGATTTAAACTTTTCAGGCGACTATCAGCCAGTTGCTCATAAATACACAGAAGAATTATTCGGAAAAGATAATGTTTTTCGTGCTGGAACAATCGCCACAATTGCGGATAAAACAGCCTATGGATATATTAGTAAATATTTTTCTGATGCTGAAGGAAGACTTACTGTACGGAAAGCATATGCAAATAGTTTAGTCGATGGATGTACGGGAGTGAAAAGGACAACTGGGCAACATCCTGGGGGAATTATGGTTGTACCACGTGATATGGATGTACATCATTTTACACCAATACAACATCCGGCAGATGATAAAAATTCAACAACAATTACAACTCATTTTGATTATCATTCAATTAGTAGTCGTCTAGTTAAGCTTGATATATTAGGACATGATGATCCTACTGTAATCAAAATGTTAGAAGATTTAACTGGACGGGATCCTCTAACAATTCCTTTAGATGATCCAGAAACAATGAGCTTATTTTCTTCAACAAAAGCATTAAATGTAACTCCAGAAGAATTAGGAAGTGTAACAGGAACTTATGGAATACCTGAGTTTGGAACTAAATTTGTTCGTCAGATGCTCGATGATACAAAACCAAAAACCTTTAGTGAACTCGTTCGAATAAGTGGATTTTCACATGGTACGGATGTATGGCTGAACAACGCGCAGGATCTAATTAAAAATGGCATTGCTAAAGTTTCTGAAGCAATATCTGCACGTGATGATATCATGATGTATTTAATTCATAAAGGTGTTGATCCATCTTTATCTTTCAAAACTATGGAATCTGTACGTAAGGGAAAAGGAATTAAAGCTGAAGATGTGGAAAAATTGCGAACTCATAACATTCCAGAATGGTATATTGAGTCTTGTCAAAAAATAAAATATATGTTTCCAAAAGCACATGCTGTAGCATATGTAATGATGGCCTATCGAATTGCATATTGTAAAGTTCATTATCCTTTAGCATTCTATGCAGCTTATTTTTCTGTTAGAGCTACTGAATTTGATGCTGATATTATTTCAAAAGGCAAAATTTTCATTAAAGATAAGCTAAAAGAATTCGAAGAAATGGGAAATAATTTATCTGTAAAGGAAAAAGGATTACAAACAGTTTTAGAGATGGCTTTAGAAATGTATTTACGTGGATATAGTTTAGAAAAAGTAGATATTCGTGATTCAGCTCCTGAAAAGTTTATTATCTTAAAAAACTCTTTATTACCACCATTAGCATCGTTAGAAGGAGTAGGAGTTTCAGCCGCTAACAATATTGTGGCTGCTAGGGAAGAAAAAGAATTTACTTCTATTGAGGATTTAAAAAATCGTGCTAAAATTTCAAAAACGGCAATAGATATTTTAAAGGCACATGGTTGTCTGGATCATTTACCAGAAACCGATCAAATTATCTTATTTGGATAAATTTTATCTATGGGTTGTAAATGATAACTATTAATGATATAATATTTGCATTGAGAATTATTGATGTTTTAAAGAGTGGGCGTAACAGCCCACTCTTTACTCTTATACTCTGTATTTTATTTTGTGGAATTTTATGTATAAGATATTTAGCATTAGGGAAAATAAATATAGTTTGGGAGGTGATTATGTGGCAAATCACATAGAAAATTTAGTTGAAAAATTAGTTGCTGAGTTATTAGCAGACACAGAGATAGAATTAGTTGACGTTGAATACGTAAAAGAACGTGATTGGTATTTGAGAGTATTTATCGATAAAATTGGGGGCATTGAAATTGAAGATTGCCAATCCCTTAGTGAACAATTGGAATCTAAACTAGATGAATTAGATCCAATTTCTGAAAGTTATTATCTAGAAGTTTCTTCTCCTGGAATTGATCGAGTATTAAAGAAAGATAGAGACTTAGAACGTCATAAAGGTGATATGATTGAAATCAGTACTTTTGCACCGATTGATGGTAGTAAATCTATCGTAGGGAAACTAACTAGTTTTACAAATATTGATCTAATAATTAATGATAGCAAAGTAATTCCAAGAGATAAAATTGCAAAAATCAAGCTATATGTTGAATTTTAATATATACAATTGAATAAGGGGGATTTAAATGAACGCAGAGTTCATGCAAGCATTTGAACAATTAGGAAAAGAAAAGGGGATTGCATCAGAAGTATTATTTGATGCAATAGAAGCAGCCTTAATTTCTGCTTATAAACGAAACTTTGGGTTAGCACAAAATGTTCGCGTTTCTCTAGATAGAATTACTGGTGAAATTCATGTTTTTGCTCGAAAGAATATTGCAGAAGTAATAGAAGATGAACGTTTGGAAATTCAGTTATCTGAAGCAAAGAAAATTGATAGCAATTACGAAGTAGGGGATGTAATTGAAATTGAGGTTACACCAAAAAACTTTGGACGTATTGCAGCCCAGACAGCTAAACAAGTTGTTGTGCAAAGAATTCGAGAAGCTGAACGTGGAATCATTTATGAAGAGTTTTCAAATAGAGAAAGTGATATTTTAACTGGCATCGTACAGCGAATTGAACAAAAAAATGTCTTTATTGATTTAGGTAAAGCGGAAGCAATTTTAGCACCGTCTGAGCAAATACCTTTTGAGCAATATAAACATGGAGATAGAGTAAAAAGTTACATAATTGAAGTAAAGAAAACAACTAAAGGGCCGCAAATTTTAGTGTCAAGAACACATCCAGGCCTATTAAAGCGTCTTTTTGAGTTAGAGGTTCCTGAAATTCATGATGGAATTGTAGAAATTAAATCCGTAGCACGTGAGCCAGGTATGCGTTCTAAAATTGCTGTATATTCACGTGATGAAGATATTGATCCAGTGGGCTCTTGCGTAGGACATAAAGGTATGCGGGTTCAAACAATCGTTGATGAACTAAAAGGTGAAAAAATTGATATTGTAAAATGGAATGCTGATCCAGTAAAATATATTGCTAATTCACTAAGTCCGGCAAAAGTATTATCCGTTGAAGTCAACGAAATTGAAAAGGTTTCTAAAGTTATTGTTCCAGATTATCAATTGTCCTTAGCGATCGGAAAAGAAGGGCAGAATGCAAGATTGGCAGCAAAATTAACAGGATGGAAAATTGATATAAAAAGCGAATCACAGGCCGCACAAGAAATGGATGAAATAACATCGGAGGTTTAACTATGAATAAAAAAATTCCTCAACGCATGTGTGTAGGATGCCAAACTATGCACAATAAACGAGAACTTTTAAGAATAGTAAAAACCCCGGAAAATAAATTTTTGATTGATACATCTGGTAAAAAAGCAGGACGTGGGGCCTATATCTGTAATGATAAAGAATGTTTTAGTAAAGCTTATAAAGAAAAGCGTTTAGAAAAATCATTTAAAATGCAAATTAGTCAGGACATTTATGATGATTTGCAATCAAGGATTTTTTCTAATGAATGATACTAAGTTGAAAAAAATTTCCAATTTATTAGGATTAGCACAAAGATCTGGAAATCTAACGTCGGGTGAATTTTCTATTGCAAAACTAGTAAAAAGCGGAAAAATAAAACTACTTATCGTTGCAAACGATGTTTCAGATGAAACTAATAAACAATATTATAATATGGCACAATATTATAATATAATGTTAATAAAACTTTTTACAAAAGATGAGTTAGGTAATATGATTGGTAAAGGATATCGTGCGGCGGTAGCAGTGAATGATCATGGATTTGCAAAGGCAATAATTAATTTATATAAGAGTGAGTAATTGGGGGTGGATCAATGTCCAAATATAGAATATATGAATTGGCAAAAGAATTTAATACTTCAAGTAAAATTATATTGGATATTTTAACGAAAAATGAAATTACAGTAGCAAAAAACCACATGAGTACGGTAGGAGATCCAGAAAAATTAATTTTAAAAAATCATTTTTCTGTAAAAAAATCCAATAATATCGTTCAACCTAACTCAGCTGTAAAAAAAGATGTAAAAGCTACGGAGCCCAATCATAGTGATAAGCAAAATAGTCATTTAGACCATAAAAAAAATGAAAAGTCACCAAATTTTAATAGTAAGGGTAATAATAATACATTGAATAATAAACAAAGTTCTACTAACAATCGTAATAAAAAGAAAAATTTTAATAAATCCAATCAAAACGATAAAAATAAAAAAAATCATAATAATCAAGTAAAACCAAATACAATCGAAATGGCAAAACCAAAAATAATTCAATTAGGTGGATCTATTACTGTTAAAGATTTTTCTATAAAAACAGGTAGAGATGTCAGCGAAATTATTAAAAAATTAATGATGCTAGGTATTATGGCAACAATTAATCAAGAAATTGATTTAGATACAGCTACCCTTTTAGCTGCTGACTTTGATATTACTGTAGAAGAATTGCCACCAGAAGCAGATCCAACAGAGATTCCGGAAATTGTTGATGATCCGAAAACTCTAGTATTACGTTCACCAGTTGTAACAGTAATGGGGCATGTCGACCATGGGAAGACTTCTTTATTAGACGTAATTCGTAAAACACATGTTACATCTAGAGAAGCTGGTGGAATTACACAACATATTGGTGCTTACCAAGTTGTTTGCCAAAATAAAAAAATTGTATTTTTAGATACTCCAGGACATGAAGCTTTTACAGCAATGCGTGCACGCGGAGCACAAGTAACGGATATTGCGATTTTAGTAGTTGCTGCAGATGATGGTGTTATGCCTCAAACAATTGAAGCTATTAATCATGCAAAATCTGCTAACGTACCAATTATTGTTGCTATTAATAAAATTGATCGACCAGGGGCAAATCCAGATCATGTAAAACAGCAATTAGCTGAGCATGCACTCATTCCTGAAGAATGGGGTGGTGATACAATCATGGTACCAGTATCGGCAAAACAAAAAATTGGTATAACAGAATTGTTAGAAATGGTACTTTTAGTTGCTGAAGTTCAAGAATTAAAAGCAAATCCTAATCGTGCTGCGCAAGGTATTATTATTGAAGCACAATTAGATAAAGGGCGTGGCCCAGTTGCTACGGTTCTTGTACAAGCTGGAACACTTAGTATTGGAGATTCCATTATTGCAGGAACTGCTGTCGGTAAAGTTAGAGCAATGGTTAATGATCGGGGCGAAAAAGTAAGAAAGGCTGGACCTTCTACACCGGTTGAGGTCTTAGGATTGGCTGATGTTCCAGAAGCTGGTGATATTTTAGTTTCTGTTGATGAAAAATTAGCTAGATCAATTGCTGAAAAGCGAATTGCAAAAAAACGTAGTGATGAACTAGCTCATTCTCAAAAAGTATCCTTAGATGATTTATTCCAACAAATTCAAGAAGGAAATATTAAAGATTTAAATATTTTAATTAAAGCAGATGTTCAAGGCTCTGTGGAAGCATTGCGTCAATCTTTATTAAATTTAAATAATAATAAAGAAGTAAGAGTAAATGTAATTCACGCTGGTGTTGGAGCTGTAAATGAATCTGACGTTATGTTATCATCTGCTGCGAATGCATTAATTATTGCATTTAATGTTCGTCCTGATGCGAATGCAAAAAAAATTGCAGATACAGAAAATATTGATATTCGAACTTATCGTGTAATTTATGAAGCAATTAACGATGTAGAAGCTGCAATGACGGGAATGCTTGCTCCACAATATAAAGAAGTTATTCAGGGAAAAGTTGAAATTCGTCAAGTAATGAATTTTTCTAAAGCATTAGTTGCTGGCTCTTATGTATTAGAAGGAAAGGTTACGAACTCCTCCAGTATCCGAATTATTCGTGATGGTATTGTAGTCCATGAAGGTATCATAGAATCTTTACGTCGTTTTAAAGACGATGTTAAAGAAGTTGCTGCTGGCTATGAATGTGGTATCACAATTGATAAGTTTAGGGATATTAAAGAAGGCGATATCATTGAAGCATATACAATGGAGCAAATCAAACCAAATAGTATAAATAATTAGAGTATGGAATGGGGGCATAATATGGGACAGCTCCGTATAGAAAAAGTCCAAGAGTTAATTAAACAAGAAGTTAGTAAAATAATTTTACAGGAATTAAAAGATCCAAGAATTGGATTTGTAACTGTCACCCAGGTTGATGTTTCAGGTGATTTAAAATATGCTAAAATTTATGTTAGCTTACTAGGAAGTCAAGAAGAAGTGAAAAATACTTGGGCAGCATTACAAAGTTCGTTAGGTTATTTAAGAAGAGAAATTGGGCACAGAATCAAATTAAGATGTACGCCAGAACTATCTTTTCAGATAGATAAGTCTTTAGATCATAGTGTACATATTCAAGAATTACTTGATAAAATTAAAAAGAATGAGGCCAATTAATCCTATGGACATTACTTTATCTCAAGCTGCAGAAATTATAAAAAGCAGTGATAATATTATTATCACTGCTCATATTAATCCAGATGGTGATGCAATCGGTTCACTACTTGCTTTAGCCATATATATAAAAGACTGTGGAAAAAATGTCACTTGCATTTTAGATGATGATATTCCTGAAAAATTTAATTTTATGCCAAATATCTCTTTAATTCAGAAACCATCTAATATAATTAAATCTGATTTACTAATTGTATTAGATTCAAGTGATATAGAGCGAATTGGCAAGGTTGCTCAAATGGTACAGGCTCCAATTTTAAATATTGATCATCATATTTCTAATATTAAATTTGCAGATTATTTATATTTAGATGCAGACGCAGCCGCGACAGGCGAAATTATCTTCGAGCTTTTAGAATCACAAAAATGTAAATTTAACAAAGACATTGCAACTTGTTTATATACTGCAATTGCGACAGATTGCGGGTTTTTCCGATATGCAAATACCTCCGCTTCGACAATGAGGATTGCGGCAAAACTCATTGAAGCGGGCGTATCACCAAATATGATTTCCGAAAAAATTGAGAAAAAAAGTTTAGAAAATATGCGTGCATTAATTAAAGCATTAGAAAGTTTGGAATTTTTCCTTGATAATAAAGTCGGAGTATTATCAATTACAGAGGATATTTTAAATATTTGCGATAATACAGAAGGCTTCATTGATTTTCCACGAGTCATTGATGGGGTTGAAATTGCAATTTTATTTAAATGTGTACAAGATAATTTATGCAGGGTAAGTATGCGATCTAAATCAGTTGATGTAAGCTCAATTGCTAAAATTTTCAATGGTGGTGGACACAAACGAGCGGCTGGATGCAGTATACTACTTCCTATTAATGAAGCAAAAAAATTACTAATTGATACAATTGCTAAGCAGATGAAGAATGGAGCAACAGATGTGTAGTGATGGATTAGTTAATGTTTTAAAGCCACCAGGAATGAGCTCACACGATGTTGTTTCTTTTATTCGTCGCGTATATCAGACAAAAAAAGTAGGACATGCAGGAACTTTAGACCCTGCAGCTTGTGGCGTATTACCTATTGCAATTGGAAAAGCAACTAGATTAATTGAATACATGTCTGAGGCTGATAAAAGTTATCGTGCTGAGTTAACATTTGGTTTTGAAACAGATTCAGGCGATGACACAGGAATAATTGTAAAAAAGGTTGATAAATATATATTACCTTCATTTGAAGTCATTTCAGATACTTTAAACTCTTTTGTTGGTGATATTATACAGACACCACCTATGCATTCTGCAATTAAAATTAATGGTAATAAATTATGTGATTTAGTTCGTAAAGGTATAAAAGTTGAAGTTCCTAGTCGTAAAGTAGAAATAAAAAAAATTTTACCTATACAATATAGGAATAATAAATTATTATTTGATGTAAGTTGTTCTAAAGGTACATATATTAGGAGTTTATGTATGGATATTGGACACAAATTAATGATTCCAGCTACTATGTCTTTTCTAACAAGAACAAGAGTTGGAGACTTTTCATTAAATGATTCATATACACTTAACGAAATTGCTGAACAAAAAAAATCAATACTGCTAGATGTAGACTACAGTGTAAAACATTTACCTAGTATTAATTTATCCCTCAAGCAAATTTTAGATTTTCAAGAAGGCCGTTCAGTTAAAATAGATTTAATAAATAAAGCACAACTATTTCGAGTTTATAATATGGATAAGTCTTTTATTGGGATTGCTAGATATGACAATTTATCTGGAACACTTACTGCAAAAAAAGTGTTAGTTAGAAAATCTCTCTAATCAAACTCGATAGTGGTCTACTATTAGAGGTTGATTTTCTTGTTTACTATAGTATATTAAAAGTAATTAAGGTAAACACGTTTATAAGGGAGGCAAATAATTTATGCAAATATATACCGAATTAACTAATTTAAAGCATAAGTATAAAAATATTGTAGTTGCGCTGGGAACATTTGATGGAATTCACATTGGACATCAAAAAATTATTAATAAAGCAGTAGACTTAGCAAAATCGATCAAGGGAATCAGCGTAGTAGTTACCTTTAGTAATCATCCATTAGAAGTTATTAATTTAAATCTTTGCCCGCCTCAAATTAATTCAAATTTTGAAAAAGAAAAGATTTTAAAGAATATAGGATTAGACATTCTTTTTAATATTCCCTTTACAAAATCATTGCTTTCATTACCACCAGAAGATTTTTTATCACTTTTGTGCGAGCATTTGGATCCTAAATATTTAGTTGCTGGACCGAACTATTCTTTTGGATATAAAGGCAAAGGCACACCACAGCTATTAAAAAAGCTAGGTGCTAAGTTTGGATTCAATGCCTATATTCATCCCGAAGTTTATTACGATAACATAATGGTCAGTAGCACACGAATTAGAAATTTGCTTATAGAGGGGAACATAACTTTAGCTAATAAATTATTAGGTAGACCTTTTTCATTTTATGGGACAGTTTGTCAAGGCGATCAAAGAGGTCGTTTATTGGGGTTTCCCACTGCTAATATATTGGACTCTACAGAAAAAATTTTACCTGCCGCAGGTGTATATGTAACTAAAACAACTGTCAATAATACTACCTATTTTTCTATAACAAATATTGGAGTCAATCCTACTTTTAATGGCAATAGCAAACATCTAGAAACTCATTTGTTTGATTTTAATGGTAATTTGTACAAAAAAACGATTAATATAGAATTCTTTAAAAGAATTAGAAATGAAAAGCGTTTTGCAAATATAGATTGTTTAAAAAAGCAAATAAATGATGATATTTTGTTTGCTAAAAATTTTTGGGTTTGACTTTGCAAGCGTTTTATGATATTGTATCTAAGGTATTAATTTATGTCATGACCATGGCGAGGAAGATTGATTCTCCAACTTATTCTTGGCTATAGGTTTTATTTAAACTAGGAGGGTATTTTAATGTTAACTCAAGAAGCAAAACAACAATTAATCGAACAATATCGCGTACATGAAGGTGATACAGGATCACCAGAAGTACAAATTGCAATTTTAACTGCAAGAATTCTTTACTTAACAGACCATTTAAAAGAGCATAAAAAAGATCATCATTCACGTCGTGGTCTATTGAAAATGGTTGGTCATCGTAGAAGATTATTAAATTATCTACGTACAAATGACATTGAGCGTTATCGTACGATTATTGCAAAATTAAATTTACGTAAATAATTTAAAGCGGGAAAATTCCCGCTTTTTTATTTGTTTATGGTTATTTTTATATAAAAAAGGAAATACTAAAAAAAATGTCGAAGATAATCTTTGAAGAATAGATAGGTATAAGTAGGAGGAGAAAGAATGCATAGTTTTGAAATGCAATTAGGTGGAAGATCATTAATCATTGAAACAGGAAAAATGGCCAAGCAAGCAAATGGTGCTGTATTAATAAAGTATGGCGATACAGCAGTTTTAGTCACTGCAACAGCTTCGGCTGAGCCTCGCGAAGGTGTTGACTTCTTTCCTTTAACGGTTGATTATGAAGAAAAATTATATGCTGTAGGAAAAATTCCTGGTGGATTTATAAAACGTGAGGGGCGCCCTAGTGAATCTTCTATTTTAGCAAGTCGCTTAATTGATAGACCTATTCGCCCGCTTTTTGCAGATGGATTCCGCAATGATGTACAAATTGTTGCAACAGTAATGTCCGTAGAACAAGATAATGCACCTGATGTAATTGCAATGATTGGTGCTTCGTGTGCTTTATCTATTTCAGATATTCCATTTAATGGACCAATCGCAGGAGTAAGGGTTGGATATATAGACAAACAATTTATATTAAATCCTACAGTAGCTCAACAAAATGAAAGTGAATTAAATTTAATTGTTGCAGGTTCTCATGACGCAGTTATGATGGTTGAAGCGGGTGCAAATGAATTATCAGAAGAAATAATTTTAGATGCTATTATGTTCGGACATGAAGCAATTCGTAAAATAGTTGAGTTTCAAACTACAATTGTTAATACGATTGGTAAAGAAAAAAGATCGGTTCAATTATTTGAAGTTCCTGAAGATATTAATAAATTAGTTCGCGAATATGCTACTGAAAAATTAGCAGTTGCAATAAAAAATTCAGATAAGTTAGAGCGAGAAGAAAATATAACCTCCGTAAAAAATGAAACGATTGAACATTTTGTAGAACAATTTCCTGATGATTTGAAATATATTCAATATATTTTACAAAAAATCGTAAAAGAAACTGTTCGACAAATGATTACTATCAACAAAATTAGACCTGATGGACGTGAAATTGAAGAAGTACGACCAATCACTTGCGAAGTTGGTATATTGCCACGTACTCACGGTTCTGGGTTATTTACCCGAGGGCAAACTCAGATATTAACGATTACTACATTAGGTGCAATTGGCGACGAGCAAATTATTGATGGTCTAGGTACCGAAGAATCTAAAAGATACATGCATCATTATAATTTTCCAGCGTTTAGTGTGGGAGAAACAAGACCATCACGAGGTCCTGGAAGAAGAGAAATTGGCCATGGCGCTTTAGCAGAACGTGCATTAGTTCCGGTTATTCCAAGTGTTGCTGAGTTTCCTTATACTTTACGTTTAGTATCAGAAGTTTTAGAATCTAATGGCTCTAGTTCAATGGGAAGTGTTTGTGGTAGCACCTTATCTTTAATGCACGCAGGCGTTCCAATTAAACGTCCGGTGTCCGGAGTGGCTATGGGATTAGTAAAAGATGGAGATAACTATACTATTCTAACGGATATTCAAGGCATGGAAGATGCTTTAGGGGATATGGATTTTAAAGTTGCAGGAACGACAGAGGGTATAACAGCAATTCAAATGGATATTAAAATTGCTGGATTAACAAAAGAAATTTTAGCAACTGCTTTAGCACAAGCAAAACGAGGAAGGGCTTTTATTCTTGATAAAATGTTAGAAATTATGCCAATGCCAAATAAAGAGCTTTCACCATATGCACCTCGCATTATAACAATGCAAATTAATCCTGATAAAATTAGAGATGTAATTGGACCTGGCGGTAAAATGATAAAGAAAATCATTGATGAAACTGGGGTAAGTATTGACATTGAAGACGATGGTAAAGTATTTATTTCAGCTGTAGATGTTAGTGCCGCAGAAAGAGCAATTGATATAATTAATGGACTTGTAAAGGAAATTGAAGTTGGCGAAACTTATAAAGGGAAAGTAAATCGCATAATGAATTTTGGTGCTTTCGTTGAAATATTACCAGGTAAAGAAGGGCTTATTCATATATCGCAATTAGCAAAAGAAAGAGTCGCAAAAGTTGAAGATGTAGTAAATATTGGTGATGAAATTGAAGTAAAAGTCATTGAAATTGACCGTCAAGGGCGTATTAATTTATCTCACAAAGTGCTACTTCCAAACGATGAAGAATAAAAACAAAACCGCTCCAGTCCTTAGTTTATAAGGATTTAAGCGGTTTTTTCTTTTGCTTTATAGTTATATTTTACGCATATAAAATACGTGAAATATATTAAGTAAAAAAACTTCAGGCATTGGTACAAAAGTATCATACTTGAGCTTTTTGTTTTTATATTTCACTATCATACAGTACAGGTAATAATTTACAAATTAATTTTAATCTTAGGCAGAACAAGCTGCGAACAATTGCATATGATACAGTATAAAAAAATGAAGGAAGTTAAATTTATGGATGATAGAATGTGCAATATTGAATTAAATAATGAGTTTAGACTTCTTTGGGAACAGCATGTTTACTGGACTAGAATCGTAATCATGGGGATAGCGTTCAATTTACCTGATTTAGATTGCTCATCAAGTCGTCTACTGCGCAATGCACCTGATTTTGCGGAAGTTTTTTGCCGCTATTATGGGAGAAAAAATGCAAATGAATTCGGTGGTCTAATTCGCGATCATCTGATTATTGCAGCTAATTTAGTCAATGCAGCAAAAATAGGCAATATCGAGGAAGCAAGTCGCCAAGAATGCAAATGGTATGAAAATGCAGATGACATTGTTTGTTTTCTCAACCATATCAATCCTTATTGGTCTGTAAAGAAAATGAAGGCAATGTGGTATGAACATTTAGGATTAACTAAAGATGAGGCTATTGCAATCCTTACCACTCGTTATTGCGACAGCGTTGAAATTTTTGATCAAATTGAACAGGAAGCCTTAATGATGGCGGATTGTTTTACAGAGGGAATTCTTCAACAAAAATATAATTAAGCAACTAAAAATAAAGGCATCGCTAGAACGACTAGTGATGTCTTCGTTCTTTTAGAATCAATCTTAACATGGGAATTTCTATCATTTATGCCTGCACTAAGTCTTTTTATTTAGTGCAGGCTTTTTTGCTTTATGTGTTATTTTATTTATATTTAAAATATAAATGGTATTTATTTACTTGTTATAGTATATGAGTTCATTGGAGGCTTTTATTAAGAGTATAGAAAATAAAAACGCGTCGAATTTTCATTCTTTTTTTCAAAAATATGGTGTTTATTGCTTTAATGTTTAGTTACCATCCATTAATACAAGTCACTTAATTCAAATCGTTATATATTACCAGTTATGGTAGAACATAGCTTCCACGAAGACGTTCCACTACTGCACTTGATCTAGGACTATTGCTGTTTTATTAAAATACTAGATTGGCTAATTTAATTTGAAGAAAATTCATCTTCATATCTCTTTCTAGACACAATAACAATAAAATTATATTAACCAAAAAGAAAAAAAGGAGAACAACACATAAAAATCGCCAATGCTGATAACACTGCTAGAAATCACTCGTTACATCTCCAATTTTTACACATAGGGAAACATAAGCAAAAAAAAAAAAGCGCGTCTTAAAATCGATTTTACGAAGTCGTTTTTTTAGGAATGTTTTAATTTTTTTACATTTTATATTATAAAATAATAAAAATGGTTATAAAAAATAAAAACTAATCTTACAACAATAAGTCAATCAGTATTAGGAAAAATATTAGAACAAATAGGAGATGTGGTTGCTAATATATTTAAAGAAAGTATCAACTCATCAATTTAAAAATATAAAACTTATTTAATTGAAAGATTGAAAAATGAAATTGATAAGATAAATAGCATCACCATCAAAACGGCTATAAACATTAATAAATCAAGGGTATTATTTATTTCATAAATCCTTATTGCAAAATGGTAAAGAATAAAATATCTATCTCAAAGATGTATGTAAATTTATAAAAACACTTGTATTAATAACAAGTTATTGTCATTACACTCTGTCTTATAAGCAGTATATTCATTACCTGAGTATTCCGTTTAATAATTCACTTCTGTACATGAGGATAGAATCATATCAATATGGAAATCGGTCTAACTATCTGTAGTTATAATATATCAATATTTATCTCTTCCGTATATCTCTTTTGCATTTGATCATGGATATGAGCATATTTTGTTGTAGTGTCAATTTTCTTATGACGTAGTACCTCTTGGACTACCCGTAAGTCCTTAGTTCGCATATATAAGTTGGTTCCACAAGAGTGTCTTAGCAAATGACAACTTAAATGATTATTAGACACTGTCTTTATTCCCGCCTGAATAAATAATTTGTTAATTATATCACGAACACCACAACGAGATATTCTACCTCCCTTATTATGATAAGCCATTGAAATAAAAAGGGGAGTGCCACGATCATCTCTTTGTGCAAACCCTCTTACTTTTAAATATGTTATTAACAATTTAACTGTATCTTGTCTTAAATATACTCGACCATCACGTTTTTTCCCACGCACTAGCATAACACCAGTATTAAAGTCAATATCTTCAATGCTAGCCCTATGAATCTCAACTGTTCGCAATCCTTGTAGTCCCATCAAAGCAATTATTGCTCTAGACCGTAAATTTGTTACGCCATTTTTCGGAATAAGATTAATCAATTCCTGCAATTTATTTTCATTAAGATACTTTGTTGTTTGCAAATTAAGCATAGGGTCTTCACCGGCATAGACATCATTCGCCGGATTTATCTGGATAAGCCCTCGAACAAGTGCAGCTTCAAAAAAGCGTCTAATTGCGGTTAGCTTTAAAGATACGGTAGAAACGCGCAATTGACGTTTTTCCCAAAGATAATTACGATATTCTTTTATATCTTCTGGAGTACAACTAAGCGGTTGTTGATTACTGATAGAATAACACCAAATAAAAAATTGTTTTATATTTGAAGTATATGTATTTAAAGTATCTTGTGCAGGTCTCCCATTGGCAGAATCTCTTTTTATAAATTCTATAAAATTATCCATAAAATAAGCTAAAGTAATAGTTTGGGTATTCAAAATAAGTATCTCCCTAATTTTTATTTTGTAGTAAAAAATGTTTTTTTAGAATCATTTATAGGCAATTTTTCATCCTAATTGAATAGGAATATCTAATGTTCATATAAGAACATATACAAATCAAATGCATTACATATCATAAAAAGGATTAATTTAAATCTTATATGTCAATATATTATAAAATTCGTCATAATTATTACATATCCTGCATTTTTTACATAAAATATATATCCTTATAATTATACTTATAAGGATATATATTTTATAAATCTTTAAATCAGTAGATTATGCGCTCAATATAAATAAAAAATATTTAAAAATATTTTAGTACAACAAGTTCAATTTATTGTACTTGTTCATTAATAATCTACATAAAGTTTATAAATTTTTTTGTACTAAAAAATAAGAATAAGCATTGACATATTTTAATTTTGATGTCATAATCTACTTCATAAGGTTTACAAATTTACAGTTTTATATTTCTGTAGTGTACAAGTGATGATTGGGAATAAAGATAGAATTCAACTATTGCAGAGAGCTGATGTTTGCTGAAAATCGGTATAGTAATTTTATTGATTAAATCCCCCATGAACTCTTCTCCGAAAGCATTTAGCGATTAGGCAGGGGCGTATCTCATGCGTTAGATGAGAATCGGTTGTTGGACTGATTTTAAGTGATAAATAAGGGTGGTAACGCGTAGATTTTTTACGCCCCTATTCGAGTGTATATATACTCGAATAGGGGCTTTTTATTTTGAGAGGAGATTATACACTTATGGCAACCAATGTACAGAGAAAAATGAAAACTATGGATGGTAATACAGCAGCAGCTTATATCTCTTATGCTTTTACTGACGTAGCAGCAATCTATCCAATTACGCCATCATCGGATATGGCAGAGCACGTAGATGAATGGTCTGCGCAAGGAAAAAAGAATATATTTGGTCAAGCAGTTCAAGTCGTTGAAATGCAGTCAGAAGGCGGAGCGGCTGGAGCAGTACACGGATCTTTGCAATCCGGTGCATTAACTACAACCTATACAGCTTCTCAAGGCTTACTTCTTATGATACCTAATATGTACAAAATTGCCGGAGAACTGCTACCTGGTGTTTTCCATGTTAGTTCACGTGTTGTTGGATCAAATTCAATTAGTATTTTCGGCGATCATTCTGACGTCATGGCAACGAGGCAGACTGGTTTTGCAATGCTGGCAGAAAGTAGCGTACAGCAAGTCATGGATTTAGCTGCTGTAGCACATTTATCAGCCATTAAAACGAGTGTCCCTTTCTTAAACTTTTTTGATGGATTCAGAACATCTCATGAACTTCAAAAAGTTGAGCTTCTAGAATATGACGAATTGGCTAAATTATTAGATTATGAAGCGTTAAATCGTTTTAGACGCAAAGCTCTAAACCCAGATCATCCAGTTTTACGGGGGACCGTTCAAACTTCAGATATTAATTTTCAACATAGAGAATCATTAAATAAATATTATAAGAATATTCCCGATATCGTAGAAGAATATATGCAGGAAATCAGTAAACTTACAGGTAGAGAATATCATCTATTTAATTATCATGGTGCAAAGGATGCAGAAAGAATTATTATTGCAATGGGCTCAATGTGTGAAACAATTGAAGAAGTTGTTGATTATTTGAATAGTCAAGGAGAAAAAGTAGGTGTTCTCACGGTTCACTTATACAGACCTTTTTCAGCTAAACATTTTCTTGCTGCAATCCCTAAAACGACAAAAAAAATTGCGGTTTTAGATAGAACCAAAGAAATTGGTTCCTTTGCAGAACCTTTATACTTAGATGTAAAATCTGTTTTTTATGGAAATGAAGAGTTAAAACCAGTCATTGTTGGCGGACGTTGTGGAGTAGGTGGAAAAGACGTAACTCCGGCACATGTGTATGCAATTTTCGAAAATTTATCTATGGCAAAACCAAAAGATAACTTTACCGTAGGGATTGATGATGACGTAAATCATACTTCTTTACCAAAAATAAATGATTTTATTCTTCATACTCCTTCTATTACAAGTTGCAAATTTTGGGGACTAGGTTCCGATGGAACTGTCGGAGCCAATAAAAATGCAATTAAAATTATTGGAAATCATACGAACATGTATGCGCAAGCTTATTTTTCTTATGATTCAAAGAAATCTGGTGGAGTTACAATTTCTCACTTGCGTTTTGGTAATAAGCCAATTAAATCACCATATCTAATCAATCAACCTGATTTTGTTGCTTGCCACAATCAATCCTATGTAGATAAATATGATATTCTAAGCGGATTAAAAGCAAAAGGAAAATTCTTGTTAAATTGTCGTTGGACTGAAAAAGACTTAGAAATCTATCTTCCAAACTCAATGAAAATATATATTGCCCAGAATAATATTGATTTCTACATCATTGATGCCGTTGCAATTGCTGAAGAAATTGGTTTAGGCGGTAGAATTAACATGATTATGCAATCCGCCTTTTTCAAAATTGCTGAAATTATTCCAGTAGATGATGCAATCCGCTATTTAAAAGATGCTGTTGTTGCTTCTTACGGCCATAAAGGTGATCATATTGTTAAAATGAATCATAATGCGATCGAGAAAGGCGTTTCTGCCATAATAAAAATTACAATTCCGAACGCTTGGCATAACTTAGAAGCTAAAGTTGCTGAACCTAAAAAATCCATGCCGGAATTTATTGAAAATATTTTATTGCCAATGGCTCGTCAAGAAGGCGACAAATTGCCAGTTAGCGCATTTAATGGGTTAGAAGATGGAACTTTTCCTTTTGGAAGTGCAGCTTATGAAAAAAGGGGAATTGCAATTAATGTTCCTGAATGGAATGATGAAAATTGTATTCAATGTAATCAATGTTCCTATATTTGCCCTCATGCAGCAATTCGTCCAGTGCTCTTAAGTCAAGCAGAAGTTAATCATGCGCCAGATTCATTCCTCCATAAGCCTGCCATAGGTGCTAAAGAGTTAGCATATCATATGGCAATATCACCATTAGATTGTACTGGCTGTGGTAACTGCGCTCAGGTTTGCCCGGCGAAAAATAAAGCATTGATAATGAAACCATTGACAACTCAGACCTCAAAAGATGCTTCTTGGCAGTATACCTTAAATGTAGAAGAAAAAATAAATCCAATGAATAAATTTACTGTTAAAGGAAGTCAATTCGAACAACCATTACTTGAATTTTCGGGAGCTTGTGCTGGATGCGGCGAAACACCATATGCAAAATTAGTTACGCAATTGTTTGGTGATCGAATGGTGATTGCCAATGCAACAGGATGCTCCTCTGTATGGGCCGGTAGCGCTCCATCAGTTCCATATACAACGAATAGAAAAGGGCATGGCCCAGCCTGGGGAAATTCATTATTCGAAGATAATGCAGAGTTTGGCTTAGGTATGCTTGTAGGAGCTAAACAAATCCGAGAACAATTAATCCAAAATATTAAACACCTGCAAGAATTAAATTTATCTAAAGAATTGACTGCGGGATGTAAAGAGTGGTTAGAAAACAGTCATGATACATATATTTCCAGGGAAATTTCCAATAAACTTCTCGCTTTAATTCAAAGTGAAAGAAATATTCATCCACTATTAGAAGAAATCTATACGAATCGAGACTTTTTAGTAAAACGTTCCCATTGGTTATTTGGTGGAGATGGCTGGGCCTATGATATAGGCTTTGGCGGACTTGATCATGTTCTAGCTTCAGGAGAAGATATCAATGTTTTAGTATTCGATACTGAAGTATATTCAAATACAGGCGGGCAATCTTCAAAAGCAACACCAACTGCGGCGATCGCAAAATTTGCTGCTGGAGGTAAGAAGACAAAGAAAAAAGACTTAGGTATGATGGCAATGAGTTATGGCTATGTTTATGTAGCACAAATTGCAATGGGAGCCGATAAAAATCAAACAATGAAAGCGATTAAAGAGGCAGAGGCGTATCCTGGTCCATCCTTAATTATCGCTTATGCTCCATGTATTAATCACGGCTTAAAAGCAGGGATGGGGTTTAGTCAATTAGAAGCAAAAAGAGCTGTAGATAGTGGATATTGGTCTTTATATCGTTATAATCCACTACTAAAAGATGAAAACAAAAATCCTTTCATGTTGGATTCTAAAGAACCTTCTCTAAACTTTCAAGAATTCTTGATGGGTGAGGTTAGATATTCTTCATTGAAAAAACAATTTCCTGACATTGCACAAGAGTTATTTAATAAGACAGAAAAAGATGCGAAGGAAAGATTAAATCAATATAAAAATTTGGCAAAATAAATTTATTTTTTAAAAAAACTCCAAGGATGAAATTTTCACCCTTGGAGTTTTCTACAATTGTCTAAAGACACCAATAACTTTACCCAAAATTGATACGTTCCGTTCATAAATAGGAGACATGGTATCATTTTCTGGCTGTAATCGAATAAAGTCTTTTTCTTTAAAAAATCGTTTTACTGTAGCGGTTTCACCATTAATCAACGCAACTACAATATCGTTATTATTGGCTGTATTTTGTTCACGTACCATAATATAATCACCATCAAAGATTCCTGCATTAATCATGCTTTCCCCTTTTACCGTAAGCATAAAAACATTATCCTCATAAGTGCCAAGTAGTGATTTTGGAAAAGGATAAACTTCCTCAATATTTTCTACCGCTAAAATAGGTATGCCAGCTGTTACTTGTCCAACCAGTGGAATAGATACCGTAGCTTTTAGCCATGGCTTTTCATCTAAAATATCTATTGCACGAGGCTTAGAAGGATCTCTTTTTATTAATCCTAACTCCTCAAGTTTATTTAAATAGCCATGAACTGTAGAAGTTGATTTAAGCCCTACAGCTTTACCAATTTCACGAACAGAAGGGGGGTATCCATTATTCATTAAGGATTCTTTAATAAAATAAAATATTTCTTGTTGACGTTGATTAAGTTGTGATTCAATAGACATAAAATACCCTCCATTAATAACTATTACCTGTTCAAAGTATAACAATTTTTGCTTACAAAATCAAACACAAGTTCTTATTTTGTAAAAGGTATATCCAGTTTAAGCAAAAATCAACTTTTATAAAGTAAGAATCTATTTAAAACTCTATTCACGTAGGAGATTCTTCACTGTTTGAATTTTTTATTAAGGGTGATTACCAACTGCAATAGCAAAATGATTATACCCGCCACCTCTATTTATATAAATACGTTGAACTATTACAAATTTTCCTTGTTCGTTAGGAAAAATCGCTCTCAACATTTCGCTTTCAGCCATTATAATATACCGTTGCTTTCCATCGATATCTTGAACATCACTATATTCTTTAATAATTTTCATATCAGATGGAAGAAAACCTGTTATATGCTCAATAGACAATTTCTTGGGTGAATTAATTCTAACAGTGAGATTATATACAATATCATTTAAGAGAAGAATATTTATTTTATTAGAGTTAAATGACTTACCGCTATCTTTGTCAATCATTTTTCCATAAGCCCTTTCAAAATCAGTTACTTTATCGCCAATTCCAGCTATAGGACAAATCGTTGTAGAAGATGCAGTTTTTATTTCTTTCTGAACAAAATTCTTATTCAATATAGCACTAATAGAGAGCAACAAGAATAGAACCGCTAATATAGCGAGCAATGCAAACCAAAATGTTTGATGAAATTTTTTTACTCCATTGTCCAAATAAAACTCACTCCTTAAATAAATTTGTAAGACTAAATATTCTCGACATATAAAAATATGACTTATAAAAGGCGAGAAAGCTCAAGTATAATAAATAAAATATTATAAAGAGAATGACAGTAGTTTCAAATAATCAACTAATTTTATCATTATAGGTGAAATCCCTTTTCGTATTAGATAAATAGGGGATAGTATCTATCTTATCGTTATTTTTGCCCGCGGCAATTTTATTTTGCGGGCAAGGCTATTATAAAAACTATTTTCTATTATTTGTATGTTAGAATTTTTCATTTTTTGAGTTACATGAGCGTATATATCTAAAGTTATTTTTATGGGGGCATGTCCAAGTCTCGTAGATACATATTTCACGTCAGCAGTATTTTCAAGAAGTACAGTTGCATGAGTATGTCTTAGACTATGAAAGGATAAACCGCAAGCATCTCCAAATGCTTCTTTACACCATTTTCCGAAATATCTCATGCTTTTAATTTATTTTCAGCTTGACGTTTTTTTGAGTCTTTAATATAGTGAAAAGCTTATCCGTAAAATCTATTTCACGGATAGAGTTTTTTGTTTTCGACTTTGTTATTTTTGTAGATTTGTTTTTATCATATAAAGTTGATTCTACTTTAATAATTTTACCATCTAAATCAATATTTTTCCACTCTAATGCTAAACATTTTCCAAGTCTCATTCCTGATAAGCTAACATAATTGGTACGTAAAATAAATGTGAGGATCCAACCCTATCAAAGATACGTTGCATTTGTTCATCCTTTTGGATTTATTTTTATATATCCAAAAAGTTGAACTGCGTATTTTAATGCTTTTCTTAATACTGCAAATATGAGTAATGTTGTGTTTTGGCTAAATCCTTCTCTTTTTTTGCTATCAATAAATTTTTGAATTAGGGCAGGGGAGATATTTTTAATTTTATATTTACCTAGAGCTGGCTTTAAATGATTCTTTATAGCTGACTTATACCTGATTAAAGTATACTCCTTTAGATTTAATTCACGACTTTCTATAAATTCATCAAGATAATCAGAAAATGATTTACTACTAGGATCGAAATAGCGTCCAGTTTGGTCAATGTCTACCATAGCTTGTCGGAGAGCTTTCCATACCTCTTTTTCGCTTGTCCCAACAGCCCTTTCGGTTTCTTTTCTCTCGTTATCTATGATTCCCAAATTAATGCGATAGTACCATATGCCACCGCGTTTTCTTACAGATCCTTTCATGATAACTCCTCCTTGTAGTACATACGTTCGGTGAAATATGTTTAAAATATACTACATTCTGGATGTCTATCATTAATCATATCAATAATTAGATCCACGTTAATATCGTTAGAGTAGGATAGTAGATGTATTGAATAATTGTTTGCTTCAAATTCTCTCTTAGCAGGAACATAATATGTATTGTCTGCATGAAATAGTAGCCGTAACCTTTATGTAGTTGAGCGTGTCCTATTTCATGGCAGATAGTTATTTTTTGTGCTTGATAACATAAGGTATCATTTAAAATAATATATCTGCGTTTTAGTACGCGGACCAGGAACCCACGAATATTACAGGGGAGTGGAGCGCATATAATTTTTAAACCTAATGCTTTGGCTAGATCAAAGGGATTACTTGTGCTATGTTTGTTAATAAGATTTTTTACACAGAGTTTGTAATTTATCATAATACACCACCTGTAAAAACTATTGTTGAGTATGAAATGTATATGTTATAATTATCCATGGTGCTACGATAACGATAGGCGGTTAGTTCCCTTTCTTATTCCGTTACATACGGAGGAATGGGGGTGATGCCATGAATGATGTTAATTTAACTTTGTTACTTTTCATCATCTTGGTTTTTGCCATAAAAAAAGATTAACCGCCCAGCTACCAACTTTGCGGTTAATCAAAAACTAATCGTATAATGGGAGCTAACCGTTTATCGGTAGCACCTTTTATAGCTTTATCTTAAACTATAAAATTTATACTGTCAATAACCGCAACTATATAAATTCATTATAGTAGATCATATCACTCTTGTGGCGGTATGATTATTTTTTTCTCTTATTACGTTCTTTAGCATCCCAAAACGCAAGTTCAAGAGCAGCACGTATTTTAGCTCTATCATCATCGTTTAATTTATAGGTATCACCGTCAAACATAACCTCGACTTGATTGAGGAATTTTACTAGGGTTTAGGAGAAGTGCTAGGTTGGAACATAGTCAGTGCCAATTATTAATTCTATAGACTTACCAAGTACTTTAGTTAGATTCGTTATATCATTATGATTTATTGTCGTTGTATATCCTCGTTCCCAATTTGAAATAACTTGTGACGACTTATTAACTAAATCACCTAATTCTTTCTGAGTTAACCCTTTTTCTTTTCTAAATCTCTTTATTCGTTCGCTAATTGTCACTTTTTCCCACCTCTTATATGCAATATTAACATAAACTAACGGGATTTGTTATAAAACTAACGGTATTTGAGAAAAATTTATAAAAACACATTGAGTATAACGCAATCCGTTGATGTAATAAATATAACGAAATGTGTTAGTTGAAAGTGGTGATTAAATGGGAGCACATGAAAATATTGAAAGAGTTCGTGTAGCAAAAGGTGTTACGAAAACTTTTAATGAAATTAAGGCAATGGCAGATTCGGGTCTCTATCCTGTAATATTAGAACCGCATAAAGAATATGTAAGTCCAAATGAAAAAATATATGTTGATGCGAATGCAATGCTTCAAAGTACGAATGCTGAGATTATTGAGTAACTTGGGGTAAGCGAGGAACAAATTCAAAAAGCCGCTTCTACTGGTCAAGATGTAGAAATTCCTTTAAGTAAATATCAAGCAGTTATGTCACAACATGTCGATATTGCTGAAAAATTAAAAGCGATACAAAAGCAGAAGAAGATGGACTCACCGTAAATCGAGCGAATTCACGCAATGTAAAGGATATAAAAAATCTCTTGAGGATTACACCCAAGAGAAAAAAGAATTAGATATAGAAATACAAAAATTTTACGATAGTTTAAGACAGACTGGTAGAGGCGTTCAAGAAAGTAAAGAAGTAACTAAATTAATGCTTGCACATGCCAAAACTAAGATTGATCCAGCACAATATTTGCGTGATAATGCACCAATGTTTCAACGACAAATGTACGTAAATCAAGGTGGTATGAAACAGCCACTTAACACCGATGTAAATCCAGATGAAAAGGTGCAAGTAGTTGATATTACGAATGTGGGTGAATGCCTTTTGTAAATAATTATGGCGCTTGCAGATGTTTGATGTTATTAACTTTATTGGTTGGTGAATTTGTATTTATTGGTTTTAGCAATTACTGTTTTGCAATTGATAAGGGACAAGTAAGGGACAAAATTATAGTCGGATTGTATTACAAAAAAGAGAGGGAGTAGCCCAGTGTTTTACCGTTAGGCATCAACAAGAATCTGTTTATTTTAATTCGTTTATCGGTGGCAATGGTAGGGGGCAAGAGTACTGATGAATATGGTGCTTTTGTAGGATAGATACCCAATCGTTTGCATTCCTCCAATTTACCGTAGTAAATATATTGCTGCTTTGGAAAAAAGGGTATGAACAGCCTTAAGTGTTGATGCTATTCATTATGGAACGAGTAATAGAAACACAGAGCGACTATATTCGATTAATTCGATAAATGAGTGAGAGTATAACTTGAAATCAAATGACCTGTCAAAGGACCGTGGGCTCGACTCCCCCCTCTCTATCAGAAAAATTAAGGCTTTCAACGTTTTTGTTGGAGACTTTTTTGATGCGATAAAATGGGAGAAATAGTTTTTTTTGTAACGTTTTGGTTACAGATGAAATGAAAGCCTGTAAAATGATGATTTCCCAAGCCGTGGGTCGAGGGTTCGAATCCCTTCACCCGCTCCAGTAAATTCAATGATGACGCGGCTTTATCAGCCTCGGATGAGACTCTCGAAACCCAAAGAAATATGACTTTGGGACGTTAGAACTTTTGATGAAGATGATAACGAATGAGAGAGAAAAAACGAGACTGAGCGAGTTTAAAATCGTGTCACGTTTTCTTAACCAACGTACCCAATAAGGGAGGTTGGTTTTTTTATGTTCAAAAAAAGTAAAGACGGAATACTAATGAAGATTAAAAAGGTAGCTGATTTTGAGTTATTGGCGGAGGAGTATGTTTTGATACGGGAAGCCGAAGTATCGAAGTATACGGTTAATTCTATCCGACATACTCTGAGGCACTTTCTTGCCAGTTTTGATGGAGAAATAACAGAAAAAAGCTTGAAACTTAAAGCGCTGCAGTTTTTAAGCGGAAAAAACAATGAGCATTATAACAAGCAGTTGCAGGCGATTCGTGGTTTTCTACAGTATTGTGTAAGTGAGGGATATTTAGATGAAAATCCTTGTGCGGTAATAAAATATAAACCGCATAGCGGTCGGATTGTTCAACATAGTGAGGAAGTTATCCGAAAACTCTTGGATGCACCAGACAGAAATACTTGGGCTGGATTACGCGATTATACGGCAATGGTTTTGACCTTAGATACGGGTATTCGTCCGAATGAGTTGGTTCAAGTATGTATCGCTGACTTTGATTTTGCCAGTAGTTATTTGTATTTAAGAGAAAGTATTACAAAAACAAAGCAGAAAAGAACTTTACCGTTGTCAGATGTGTGTGTGTCGGCGGTCAAAAAGCTTATTCATTATCGACATGCAAGTTGGGAAGGCGAAATTGTTTTTTGTAGCTGGCGCGGAGAAGAAATTACCACAGGAGATTTGAGGGATAGATTTAGGGCTTATTCGAAAACGACAGGTACGCAAATTACACCGTATCACTTGAGGCATACTTTTGCGCTTTATTTTTTACGGAATTCTTCCAAGACAGGTGTATTTGCCCTGCAAAAAATTATGGGACATAGCAAGTTGGAACAAACCAAAAACTATGTAGCTTTGTTGGAAGCAGATATTCAGCAGGCACACCAAACGGCATCCCCGATTGCCAACTTACTTGGACGAAGCACGGGCAAGAAAAAAGCGCTACTTATGAAAATATGAACTAGAAAAGGGGTATGCGTTTGCGTGCACGGTAGATGGGTAGTGCTTGACTCGAAATCAAGTGTCCTGTCAAAGGGACCGTGGGTTCGAATCCCACCCTCTCCGCCATTTTAAAGGGATTGAAGCTATCGATTAAATCGATAGCTTTTTTTATACCCCAAAAAATACCCAAAACGTGATTTTCACAAAGTAATAAAAATGTGATGATGATGAATAAAAATAGATTTAATGGGTTTCAATGTAAATAAGATTATTACAAATTTGAATTTTCGAAGATGCCTAGTATTGTACCTGATTGAAGTACATATAAAATCAAAATAGCTTACACATCCATCAGCAACCTTCTCATGGTGTAAATTGTAAAGACGACTAACAGTGTGACGAGATAAGATTATTTTGTTCGCAGTTTGTGCTATAATATACTAAAATATATTAACGACCTTGTATAGTTTGAAAATATTAAAATTATTCCCAAAGGAGCGTGATTTGCATGAGTAAGCAAGTTTACATCAGCGCGGACTATGACCAGTGTAATGGTGACAAAAATGTAGTAGATGAATTGAATAAATGGGGAGAGGATAATCTCCATAAAGTCGATTTTATTGATATGTCGAAGGTGTCGTCTGGCAGTGTGGCTAATAGCGATGATTGCCGAATTTGCGATTTGAAAGACGAATTTAATCGCCAAATTAACGCTTCGTCAGCAGCGATTTTTGTTGTGGGCGATATGACTGCTTCTCGAACAGCAGGAAGCGGATGCGAACGTATTTCTAAAGAACAATGGGAGTGTACTTGTACACCATATAAGCAAAATACTAACGGTGCTAAAGCGTGTACAGTTTCCAGTGTCTCTACACCTAGCGATACTGACAATGTCGGAAGCATAAATAAGTACTCTTACCTTCGTCATGAATTTGAACAGTCCAAAAAGAAGAAAAAAACAATCATTATTGTATATAATTCTACACGTAATGAATCAAATTGGCTTCCCACATATATGAAAGGTTATGAAAATGATGCGAAACCATTCTGGAAAATCGATGCTAATGGGAATAAAGTTGGAGACTATTCATATATAAAAGAGGTACTTGGATTTTGATTGATTTCGTCAAAAAGAGCGTAACTATAGCATTTGCTATCATTACATGTACATTTACCTTTGTGCCAGAAGCATTATTTAAAAAACATGAATGGATAACAAAAGAGGCTCTTG